>CANIZT010000319.1 GCA_947471905.1 Verrucomicrobiaceae bacterium | reverse complement strand
TATCAAGGCTATCTCTATGAAGACGGACGTTACTGGCAGTCCGCGTTCGACGCCGGTTTGACTTATCGCGTCACCCCCGACGTGCAGCTCGACATCGGGGCGAACTGGTTCTTCAATGGTCAGCAGGTTCTCAATCCCTTTGCTGGTATCTCATTCCGCTTCTGATTCACCGCACTCTCACTATGCAAAACCCTTCTGATCCAGGCTGGAAATCGCGAGGCGGCGATTCATTACCCGAGGTCTTCCGCTCCGTTCACGTCCCCACCGGCGGCACGTTTTGGCGCAAGATGCTCGCCTATGCCGGTCCCGGCTTTCTCGTCTCCGTCGGCTATATGGACCCTGGCAACTGGGCCACAGACCTCGCTGGCGGTGCGCGTTACGGCTACACACTGCTGTCCGTCATTCTCATCTCCAATCTCATCGCCATCCTGCTGCAGCATCTCTGTGTGAAACTGGGTGTCGTCACCGGTCGCGATCTCGCCCAAGCCTGCCGCGATCATTATCCCAAACCCGTCGTCTGGGGCCTCTGGGTGCTGTGCGAGGCCGCCATCGCCGCCTGCGATCTCGCCGAAGTCGTCGGCTCCGCCATCGGTTTGCAGCTCCTCTTCGGCATCCCCATCGTCTGGGGCTGCGTTATCACAACGCTCGATGTCATGATCGTGCTGCTGCTGCAAAATCGCGGCTTCCGTTACGTCGAGGCGCTCGTCATAACGCTCATCCTCACCATTGGTGGCTGCTTCGCCGCCGAGATGTTCTTTGCCAAGCCGGACCTCGCTGGCATTGCCGCTGGCTTCATTCCCTCGACCGCAATTCTCAAAAATCGCGAGATGCTCTTCGTCGCCATCGGCATTCTCGGTGCCACCGTCATGCCCCACAATCTCTACCTGCACAGCTCCATCGTGCAGACGCGAAACTTTGCACGCGATGAAGAAGGCAAGGCCGAGGCGATCAAATTCGCCACCATCGACTCCACCTTCGCGCTCATGTTCGCGCTCTTCATCAACGGCGGCATCCTCATCGTCGCCGCCGCCGCATTTCACGGCACCGAACATCAGGACGTCGCGGAAATTCAGGAGGCTTACAAGCTCCTCAGCCCCGTGCTCGGTGTCGGTCTCGCCAGCACGTTGTTTGCGGTCGCACTGCTCGCCAGCGGACAAAACTCCACGCTCACTGGTACACTCGCTGGTCAGATCGTCATGGAAGGCTTTCTCAATATCCGCCTCAAGCCCTGGCTGCGGCGGTTGATCACCCGCCTTATCGCCGTCGTGCCTGCCGTCTGCATCATCGGCTGGTTCGGCGAAAGCCGCACCACCGATCTCCTGATCTGGAGCCAGGTCATCCTCTCCATGCAGCTCAGCTTCGCTGTCGTCCCACTGCTGCGCTTCACCGATGAAAAAGCCAAGATGGGCCGCTTTGCCAATCCGGTGTGGATCAAGCTACTCGCCTGGATCAGCGCTGCCGTCATCATCGTGCTGAATTTGAAACTGCTCTTCGACTTCTTTGCCCCCGAGTCGTGGATCAACGCCCTGGGCATCTAACGCCATGTATCACAAAATTCTCGTCGCTCTCGACACCAGCACCTCCGATCAGGAACTGCTGCCCGCCATCACCGCGCTCGCCACTTTGATGCAAAGCGAGCTGCTCCTCGTCCACGTCGCCGACGGCTGGGCCGCACGCAATTTTGACCAGCTCAACCTCGCCGAATCAGAGGAGATGCGTCAGGACATAAGCTACCTCGAAACCACAGCTGCCAAGCTTCGTGCAGATACTGATCTTACCGTCAGCATCCGCCTCGTCCTTGGCGAACCGCCCGTACAGTTGCTCAAAGTCGCCGACGAAGAACACGTCGGCCTCATCGCCCTCGCCTCCCACGGCCACCGCCTCATCGGTGACATTCTCCACGGCAGCACCATCGACGCTCTCCGCCACAAGGCCACCGTGCCGCTCTTCATCGTGCCACCGAAGCGCACATCTTGACGAGAACGCAGCCCCCCGCCATATCAGCGGCCTTATGCGCATCCTTTCCGGCCTTCAACCCAGCGGCAGACTCCACATCGGCAATTTCTTTGGCATGATGGAGCCGGCGCTCAAGCTGCAGCATGAAGGTGACGCCTACTACTTCATCGCCGACTACCACTCGCTCACCTCCGTGCATGATGGCAAGGCGCTGCGCGGCTACGTGCGCGAACTCGCGGTCGATTTCCTCGCCTGTGGCCTTGATCCAACGAAGTGCGTCTTCTTCCGCCAGAGCGATGTGCCGGAGCACACCGAACTCGCTTGGATTCTCAGCACCGTCACACCCATGGGCCTGTTGGAGCGCTGCCACAGCTACAAGGACAAGATCGCCAACGGCATCAGTGCCTCACACGGCCTGTTCGCCTATCCCGTGCTCATGGCGGCGGACATCCTGTTGTATGAGAGCGATGTCGTTCCCGTCGGTCGCGATCAGAAGCAGCACGTCGAGGTCACGCGCGACATCGCCATCAAGATGAACGAGACCTTTGGTGCCGGCCTGTTCAAGCTGCCCAATCCGCGCATCCAGGAATCCACCGCCGTCGTCCCCGGCCTCGACGGCCAAAAGATGAGCAAGAGCTACGACAACACCATCCCGCTGTTTGAAGAGCCGGGACCCCTCAAAAAGAAGATCATGGGCATCAAGACCGACTCCACGCCCGTCGAAGCCCCCAAAGCCATCGAAGGCAGCAACATCCTCGCCCTTTATAAACTCGTCGCCTCGCAGGCCGATTACGACACGATGGTCAACGATCACCTCAACGGTGGCGTCGGTTACGGCGACTTCAAAAAACGCCTCCTGCAAGGCGTCACCGACTACTTCGCGCCCTTCCGTGCTCGTCGTGATGAAATCCTCGCTGACAAAAACTACGTGGACAAAGTTCTCGCTGAAGGAGCTGAGAAAGCCCGAGCCGTTGCTCGCAAGACGCTTAATCGCGTGCGTGATGCGGTTGGGTTGGGCTGATCTCGATCATGCCTTCCTCCGCTTCTGTGCACGCTTGTGGCCATGCCCAGGCTTGCGCGGCGGCGGTGCCTGACGGTCTTCGCGATGGGGCGGGCCGCGGCGTTCTGGCCGCTCCGAAGAATCTTGGCGGGCCGATTTGTCCCGTGATGGCACGAGCATAAAATCCACCTGCTTCTTGAGGCTATCCACCTTGTAAATCTGCACGACGAGGTTGTCACCAAGACGGATCACGCGGCGGGTATGGCGACCCGTGAGTTCGCGGGTGGCGGGATCGAAGATGAAGAAGTCATCGGGGATCGCGGAAAGCGGCACGACGCCGCTGAGGCCGAGATCAGGCACATCGACGAAGAAACCGAAGTTGCGCACGTCGGTGACCAGTGCGGCATAGGGCTGTGGTTTTTTCGAGACAAGCTGGGCTTTGAGGTAGGCGTAGAGCTTAACCTCCTTGCTGTCGCGTTCAGCGTCGGACGAGTTCTTTTCCGTGGTGCTGATGTGATCAGCGATCTGCTTTGCGATACCCACTTGCAGCTCCACTTTGTCGAACAACGAGCGATGCACGACGAGATCAGCGTAACGGCGGATCGGTGACGTGAAATGCGTGTACTTTGTCTTCGCGAGGCCGTAATGGCCGAGCGGCTCCACTGCGTAACGCGCACGCATGAGCGAACGCAGGAAGCCAATCTTCAAAGCCGGGCCAATTGGCAGCGCGCCGAGCTTGCTGAGCAGTTTCTGCACCTCGGGGCGATGATTGAGGTTTCCGCACGGCACGCGGTGACTCAGCACGCTCTCACGGTAGTCGTTGAGCCGTTGTTCTTTCGGTGATTCGTGAACGCGATACACGGAAGGCCGGTTGAGACCCATGAGACGACCTGCGACGGCCTCATTGGCCAGCAGCATGTATTCCTCGATCAACTGATGCGAGACATCGTTCTCGATGCGTTCGATGCGCAGCACCTTGCCATGCTCATCGAGCCGGATCTTGTTCTCCGGGAAATCGAGGTCGAGGGAGCCGTTCTTGAAGCGGTGATGCCGCACCTTCTGCGCCATCGCGTGCGCATCATGCAGCATCTGCTCCGTCTCATTCGCTGGCGGCACCTGGATGGCGGCAAACGCCTCCTTGTAGGTGAAGCGGCGCTTCGAGCGGATCACGGCGGCATAAAACTTCGAGCTGATCACCTTGCCATCCTTCGACAGCACGAATTCCACGCACTTCGTCAAACGGTCAACGTTTGGCTTCAACGAGCATAGCTCATTGCTCAGCGCCTCCGGCAGCATCGGGATGACGCGATCCACGAGATAAGTCGAATTGCCGCGCTTCTTGGCTTCGATATCCAAGGCGCTGCCCGGCATCACGTAATGCGACACATCAGCGATGTGAACCCACAACTGCCACTGATCGCCCTGCTTTTGAAGGCAGATCGCATCATCAAAATCCTTCGCATCATCGGGATCAATCGTGATGACGTTATGTGATCGGCAATCGACGCGGTTGGCGCACTCCTGCGCGCTAGGTTGATTGTCGGGCCGCGATTTGGCAATCGTCTGCGCCTCATGCAGCACGTTCTTCGGAAAATGCAGCGGCAGGTTGTAGTGCCTTAGTACGGAGAGCATATCGACGCCCTCCTCATCCGGCGGGCCGAGCACTTCTATGATCTCGCCTTCAGGCGCCGTTTGTTTGGATTCCCACTGCGTGATTTCCACGACCACTTTGTCGCCAATGTTCGGCTTGCGGCCCACATCACGCGGTTCAGACACATAAATCGCCCCCGGCAGACGCGGATCATCCGGCGTGACGTGCAGGAACTGTTTCGAGCGCTGCAAGGTGCCGACAAACTGCGTGCGCTTGCGCTCCAGCACGCGCACCACGCTGCCGCTCTTGTCCTGCTGCCCCGGTTTCACATCGAGACGCACCAAAACACGGTCGCCATGCATCGCCGTGCCCGTGTTGTTGTCCGAGATGCTGATCTCCGTGATGCCTGCCTCATCCGGCTGCACAAAGCCACGGCCACCGCGTGTGATTTGGATCACACCGGGAACTAAATCCGCCTCCTTGGCCACGATGTAGCGATTACCCTTGGTGCGGACGATTTTTCCCTGTTTCTCCAGGCTTTTGAGCAGGCTTTGCAGCACCTGCTGTTGATTGGGTTTCATACCCAGTTGTGAGAGAAGCTCAGGCACATTCGAGGGGATATAGTCC
>CANIZT010000318.1 GCA_947471905.1 Verrucomicrobiaceae bacterium | reverse complement strand
CTGCTTAGTTAACGTGAAGTGGATTATTTTTTCGGCCGCACCTTGATCTCCACGCGGCGGTTCAGGCCCTGCTGCTCCACGGTGCCAGCAACGCTCACAATCGGCTTCGATTTGCCCATGCCCATCGCCTGAATGCGATCACTGCCGAGCCCGAGCGACTCGCGCAGCCAGCTCACGACGGCATTCGCACGACGAATGCTGAGTTCGAGATTGAAGTCTTCGCCACCAAAGCTGTCCGTGTGGCCTTCGATGATGAAGAGCGAGCTTGGATTCTTCTGAATAAGGAAACCCAGCTTCATGAGGCTGAGGCGGGCCGCTTCGGCCAGTTGATCACTGCCATATTCGAACAGCAGGTCCGTCGGCATCAAAATCGGTGCGGTGCTGCCGCCCATCGTGCCGCCACCGCCGAGAAGATCATCGAGATTGCTAAAACCCTTCACGCGTGCGCCTGCGGCAGTCGCTGTACCTTGGCTTTTCACCGCATCAAGCAGGCCGCTGTCCATTTTGCCGCCTTCGCCGGGATCAAGTGCTCCGGCATCGAGCAGCATCTGTTTTTCTGACACCGGCTTCGACAACACATCACGTCGCACACTGGCCATCTCTGCGGCGATGTCAGGCGCGGCCATGGCTTGTGGCGCGAGCAGTTTGGCCATGTCCGTCGCTTTCGGCGAACCGGGCGCACCATCGCCGGGATCGTTGGCGCGGATGAAGTTCGTGATCTCCTTCACGTTTGGCGTGAGGTCGATCTCCTGGTTCTTCGGCAACTCTTGCAGCTTGTCGAAATCGTCCAGCTTCGGCTCGAAGGCCTTCATGTCCGGCAGATTGCCCGGCACGATGGTTTCGGGGATCTGCTGCACCGCATTCAACTCCTTCATCGCCTGCTCGCTGAGAAGGATGCGCTCCGGCACCTCACGCGGTTTGGCTGGCGTAACCGCAGAAATGCCCAGTGAATCGAAGCCAACCACGAGCACCATGTGAAACACCACGGAAAGGATCAGCGCGAACATCATCCACCATTTCAGGCTCCAATCGTCGCGAGAGCGAAAGGAAGACTGCGGAGTGGTCCACTCGGGGGGATGGGTGACTGCGGCCATGACGCACGGAGGCTAGCACGGTGGTCGGAGGATTGCACGCGTCACTTTAAGAGTGACATCGCCCCTGCGAATTTCGTATCCTGCCCTGCACTCTAATCCCAAATCACCACCATGAACCGCCGCGCCTTCCTCACCACCAGCACCACCGCCCTCGCAGGCTCCCTCATCGTTCCGGCCAGCAGCTGGGCGCTCGATCTCACCCAGACACCCCTGCCCTACGCGCCCGAAGCACTGGAGCCACACATCGACGCCCTGACGATGACCATTCATCACGGCAAGCACCACGCTGCCTACATTACCAAGCTAGGCGATGCGCTCAAAGCCGCCAGCATCAGCAAAACCGATGCGCTGGAACTCATTACCGACATCAAATCGCTCCCCGCCGCATCGCAAGCCGCCATCCGCAACAACGGTGGCGGCCATGTGAACCACACCTGGTTCTGGAAATGGATGGCTCCAGCCGACAGCGGCCCGAAAGGCCCAGAAGGCAAGCTCGGCGAAGCCATCCAGAGCACCTTCACCAGCATCGACGACTTCAAGAAGGTCTTCGGTGAAGCCGGGGTCAAACGTTTCGGCTCCGGCTGGGCTTGGCTCATCGTCACGAAAGACGGCAAGCTCAAAGTCACTTCCACACCGAATCAGGACAACCCGCTCATGAAAGGCATCGTCGAGGAAGCCGATCTCGGCACCCCGATCCTCGGTCTCGACGTCTGGGAGCACGCCTACTACCTCAAGTATCAAAACAAACGCCCCGACTACATCGCCGCATGGTGGAACGTCGTGAATTGGGCCGAAGTCGCCAAAGGCTACGCTGCCGCGACGAAGGCTTAAGCTTCCCATTCTACTGCGCTCATGACAGGTCTCATCGAGGTCAAGCTCACGGATTTGAACCAACTGTTCAACTCCATGGACCCCTCGCCCTTCCATGAGCGCGATTTGGATCACGATGCCGAGGAATTCATCGTCAGTTGGGCGCAGGAGCATCCCAAGCAGCACGATTTGAAGCTTCTGGTGCATCTGTCGAAGCATCCCGCCGATGTGGCGGATGCACAGGAGCTCGTCGCCGACTCCGTTGCGCATTACTTCGAGTATCGCGCTGACATGACGATGCACGAACTGAAGCGCCTCATGCGCGAAGGCCGTGCCTCGTTGATCATCGGCCTCATGTTCCTCGGTGTCTGCCAGCTCACCGCCACACTGCTCACACCGCCTGCCGCAAACTGGCAGACCGTCGCCCGCGAAGGACTCACCATCATCGGCTGGGTCGCCATGTGGAAGCCGCTTGAGATCTACCTCTACCGCTGGTGGCCCGTGCTCGCACTACGCAAACTCTACCAACGTCTCTCCCTTATGCCCGTCGAAGTCCACTGCCCAAACCCTTTAGCATGCATCCCATGAAAACTCTCCTCACCACCCTCCTTCTCCTCATTCCCGCGTTCGTTTTCGCAGCTGACCCTGCCAAACACGTCAAAGCCGACGAAGCCGCCAAAATCGTCGCTGAAGGCAAAACCGTCATTGTTGATGTTCGTACCGCCGATGAATTCAAAGACGGTCACATCAAAGGCGCGAAGAACATCGACATCATGTCGAACGACTTCGAGACCCAACTCACCAAGCTCGACAAAACCCAGCCCACACTCGTCCATTGCCAAGCCGGTGGCCGCAGCACGCGCGCTCTCAAAGTCTTCGAAAAACTCGGCTTCACCAATCTCATCCACCTCGACGAAGGTTTTGGCGGCTGGCAAGCTGCGGGCAAGCCGGTGGAGAAGTGATTCAATCCACCTTTGTCAGTCTCTTCACCACTTCCGCAGCGAGCATGAAGCCAAAGGTGCCGGTGACGAACGTGGCCGCACCGAAGCCCGCAGCACAATCGAGGCGGAGGCCGGTTTCGGTGCCTTGTTCGGGTTCGAGGGAGCAGGAGCCGTCGGCCCAAGGGTAAACCGGCTTCTCGGTGGAGAAGACGCAGGGCACATTCATCATCACGGGACGATGCTGCTCGCTTTTGGGGAAGCCGTGATCGCGGCGCAGGCTCTGGCGCACGCCTCGGAGCAGCGGATCGGCTCCGGCGTGGCCGAGATCGGTGATTTTGATGACGGTGGGGTCACGTCGGCCGCCGGCGGAGCCGGAGGTAATGACGGAAAGGCCGCGGGCGTGGCATTTGGCGATGATGAGCGCCTTGATCGAGGTGCGATCGATTGCATCGACGACGAAATCGAAGTTTGGAACGAGCAGGCGATCCACGTTCGACTCGGTGAGGAATTCGATGACGCGGTTCACGCGGCAGGCGGGATTGATTTCGGCCATGCGAGCGGCCAAGACATCGACTTTGGTCACGCCGATGGTGTGCGCGAGCGCGGGAAGCTGTCGGTTGGTGTTGGTGATGCAGACGTCGTCCATGTCGATCAACGTCAACTCGCCAATGCCGCTGCGAGCGAGTGCCTCGACGACCCACGAGCCAACACCGCCGACGCCGATGATGGCGACGTGCGCCGCAGCGAGACGTGGCAGCGCTGCGGCCCCGTAAAGCCGTCCGATGCCACCGAAGCGCTGGGTGTAGGATTCATCCATGCGCTCGTTTAGCGTCTGCAAGGCCGGAGATCAACCGCCTCAGCAATGATGCGCACCGCGAGTGTTCACGTAGAGCGTATAGAGGCTCTGGGAGGCGGTGATGAAGAGGCGGTTCCGCTTCTGGCCGCCGAAGCAGAGGTTGCTGGCGGTTTCGGGGAGTTTGATGTGGCCGAGCATCTTGCCTTCAGGATTGAAGACATGGACACCGTCGTAACCGTCACCAATCCAGCCGGCGCTGGCCCACAGATTGCCTTCCACATCGCAGCGGATGCCGTCGGAGTTGCCTTTGGCTTTTTTGTCGGAAAGCATGCCTTTGTTCGTGGTGAAAATCTTGCCGTTCTTCACTTTCTTCCCGTCCACGTCATACACGCGGATGTTTTTCGGTGAGCCGGTGTCCACGATGTACACCTTCTTGTAGTCGGGCGAGAAGCAGAGGCCGTTTGGCTTCTCCAAATCCTCGGTGATCTTGGTGATCTCTCCGCTCGGGTCGATGCGATAGACGGATTCTTTGAGCAGCAACTCACCTTTGTTGCCCTCGTAGTCCATCATGCTGCCGTAGCCGGGATCGGTGAACCAGATTGAGCCGTCGGGATGCACGGCACCATCGTTGGGAGCGTTCAGCGGCTTGCCTTCAATTTTTTCAGCGAGGACGGTGATCTTGCCGTCGAGTTCGTAACGCACGACGCGACGTGTGGCGTGCTCAAAGCTGATCTGGCGGCCCTGGAGATCGAAAGTGTTGCCGTTGCTGTTGTTGGCGTTGTTGCGCATGACAGAAACGTGGCCGTCTTCGGGCAGGTAGCGCATCTGGGCGTTGTTCGGGATGTCGCTCCATACAAGGTAGTTGCCGGTGCCGTTCCACGCGGGGCCTTCGGCCCAGAGCATGCCGGTGTGAAGGCGGCGGATGGGCGCGTTGCCTTGAATGATCTTTTCAAACTCGGGTTCGAGCACGATGATGTCGGGATCAGGGTAACGCTCGGGCGTCTTGCCGGACCAATCGCGAGCAAGAAGTGTCGTGGTGGCGGCGGAAACAGCGAAACTGGTGAGGAAGGTGCGGCGGTTGGAGTTCATGACAGTGCGGTTGTAGCGAAGAGAACGCGGGATTGGCAAGAGGATTGCCCACGAAACACACGAAAAGGCACGAAATAAGCGCGGCCGGCCATCTGATTTGAAATCATGCCAAGCAGGCAGGTTTCGAATTTGCGCTGAAGTACGACGGACACTCTTGTCCGTCGGGATTGGATGGGTGTGGCATGAGCGCTGACCGACAGACAGGAGTGTCGGTCGCACCACAAAAAAGCCCCGGCTGCATTGCTGCGAGCCGGGGCTGATGAGTTGTCTTGAATTAGACGACGGGAGCGCCGGGGATATCCTTGCCGGGGATGGCGATGGGATATCCGCCTTCGGCGTCTGGTTTGACGGGAGGCTCGGATTCAAGGGTGATGATGTTGGGCATGTGCTGAACTTTGGAGTTTAGAACTTCATCCCATTTCAAATCCTTGCCGGAATAGGTGGCCATGCG
>CANIZT010000317.1 GCA_947471905.1 Verrucomicrobiaceae bacterium | reverse complement strand
TCAGTGAACACCCCATTTTGCAGAAGTCCCTGACCCGGATTCGGATCAATGATCAGTGCATCAAAGCCGAGTTTTTCTTCAGGCCCCGGCCAGATTTCATACTGCGATTGCACCGTCGCGCTTGGCTCCCAGCGATACAATCGTGGATGCGATGGCATGTAGAACGCCATCTGTGCCGCGTGATAGCGATGCCCGAGTGCCATAACGAAGGTCTTGTTTGGTTGCGGGACTTGATCGAGAAACTTCTGCGCTTCGATACCGGCCTCATTCCAGCCACGGATGCTTGCCAATTTGTCGATGCCTTTCAGATTCGTGCTAAAAATGATGACCAGCGCGAGATGGACGATCACCACCAAGGCTCCTCCAACACGCAAAGACCACCGTTGCCAGTTTGAGTGCGCCGCCGTGGGTAATAATCCCCGCATCCACGCCGCAGTAAGCACAAACGCGGGCACAAAGAAGGCCGCTGGCCAGTTTGGATTGATCCGCTGGCGCAACGCCAGCACAGCAAAACATGCGAGAGCAGGTGCACAGGCCAGCAACAGGAATAAAGCAGGTCGCGTCAATTTGGCGCGCTGTTTGATGGCCGCGCACATTGCCGCGACGAGCGCCACGAATGTTACCGGCGTGTAGATCAGCGCCTGCAGTCCGACGTTTTCCAGCGTGCGGCCAATCCAGCCGCCAAATTCGAGGCTTTTCGTGTCAAAATGATGTTTCGTATGCTCCAGCGTGATCCACGCATGCGCCTGATTCCATTGCAGCACCGGTATGATGAAGGCCATGCCAACCACGATCGCGATCCACATTCTTGGATTGCGCAGCAACGCACGATCCTGACGCGAAACGGCCGCGAACAACAGCATGAGCGCTGGAAAGGCCAGCATCATTTGCTTACTCAGCGTGCCAATGCCAATGACCAGAGCCAGCGCGAGCCAGCGGAGGTTGCACGTCGGTTTTTCTGCCGCAAACCAGAACAGCAGCAACCCAAGCGTCCAGCTTAACAGCAGTGGCGCATCAATCGTCAAAAGTAGATTGAGCCCCGCGTTTGCAATCGTCAGCAGCACCAGCACTGCGGTGAGAAAAGCGGTGCGTGCATCGAATAGCACCAATGCGATGCGATGGATCACCACCAGCGTCGCCGTCCCGAGCAGCAAGGCGGCAAAACGAATACCCCATTCCGCATTGCCAGTGGCCCAACCAATCACACCCATCATCCATCCAATCATCGGCGGCTTGCTAAAGTAACACCAGTCCGGCCTACGGCCCCAGTCCCAGTAATAGGCCTCGTCCCCAGCCAAGTCCGCCCCGTTCACAAACAGCAGCATCACCCCCACGCGCACAATGAAAACAGCGGCCAGCAGCCACCAGAAGCGTTTAAGCCAGGTCGAGGAGTCAGAAGAGGGAGTCAAAGACATGCGGGAGCAAGATAGCGGCATGAGAGCATCGGGAAAGCCAAGAGTTGCGCCGCGCTCCTGCAAAGGCACCGTGCACCACAGGAATGATCAACGACACGGCGCAACAAGAAATCGACTGGCTCTACAGCACTCAGCTCTTCGGCATCAAGCTGGGACTCGACAATGTGCAGCAGTTGCTCAGTGAACTGAATCTTCCTGCCGCAGGTCAAAAATTCATCCACGTAGCTGGCACCAACGGCAAGGGCTCCACCTGCGCCTTCATGCACTCGATATTGCAGGCCGCAGGCATCAATGCTGGCCTTTTCACATCCCCACATCTCATTCAATTCGGTGAACGCATTCGCGATGCCGAGCGCATGATCACGCCGGCTGAAATCGCCGAAGGCATCACCCGCCTGCGCGAACGGGTCTCCGATTGGAATCCGCATCCCACCTTTTTCGAGCTCACGCTAGCACTGGCTCTCGAGTGGTTCGCACAGCGAGGCAATCCGTGGGTCGTGCTCGAAACCGGCCTCGGGGGTAGACTTGACGCAACGAATGCGATCACGCCCGCCGCTTGCGTCATCACCCCCATCGGTTGGGATCACATGGACATGCTCGGTGACACCCTGGCAAAGATCGCCGCTGAAAAAGCCGGCATCATCAAGCCCGGTGTACCTGTGATCACGATGCGGCAGGATACGGAGGCGCTCGAAGTCATCGCCCGCACCTCTGCTGAACTTGGAGCGCCGTTGACGATCATCGAAACACCCTGGACCGGCGAAACCGGCCTCCTCGGCTCGCACCAGCGCTGGAATGCCGCCATGGCTGTCGCTGCGTTGCATGCCGCAGGCTTCGACTTCGATGACAACGTGATCGCACGCGGGCTTCTCGATGTCCAATGGCCTGCCCGCTTTCAAAACATCGGCAACATCATCATCGACGGCGCCCACAATCTCGATGCCGCTCGTGTCCTCGTCCAAACGTGGCGCGAGCAGTTCCCAAACGAGAAAGCCGAGATCATCTTTGGCGCTGTCGCAGGCAAAGACACTGCAGCTGTGTTGCGCGAACTCGCACCCATCGCCGCTTCCTTGCATTTCACCGGCTTTGATTCGCCACGTGCCCTGCCTGCGGAAACGCTGCGAAAAATTTGGGAGTGTCTCGACCTCGAATCACGTCCTGTGACCACCCATGCCTGCATTGTCGATGCTTTGGAAGCAGTGCGCTACCCACGACCCACGCTGATCGCCGGTTCGCTCTATCTCGCCGGTGAAGCGCTCGCCTTCATCGAAAACAAATCCGGTGCCTTCGAACGCAGCGCTCAGTAGCGCTACTCCTCCGTCGCCGCCACTTTGATCCGGTAGCCGTTCTCGTTCTTCTCCAGCTTCATCAGATTGCGTTCCGCAGCCGCCTCCAGCAGAGCACTGAAGGTGCTGAAACCGTAAAAGCGCTCGTCGAACTGCGGCTGACGGCGGCGGATCGCCTGCTTCACTGGCCCGGCCCACACCGTATCACTACCACTGCGGCCCAGCATCGCCTCCACCGTCTCCACCACGAGCTGAATCGCCTTCTCGGGATCACCGCCGGGTTTCCGTTCCTGGGTAGCCGGTTTGGCCGCCGACGGTGCCGGTTTGGCACGTGCTAGTCGTGTCTGGGTCTTCTCCTCCTCGCGCACCAGATCGTCATAGAAAATGAATTCGTCGCAGTTGTCGATGAACAGCCCGCTGGTGGACTGCTTCACGCCCACGCCGATAACGGTCTTGTTGTTCTCGCGCAGCTTGCTCACCAGCGGTGAGAAATCCGAATCGCCACTCACGATGGCGAAGGTGTCCACATGCGGCTTCGTGTAGCACAGATCGAGCGCGTCCACGACCATGCGGATGTCCGCCGAGTTCTTGCCCGACTGCCGCACATGCGGGATCTCGATCAGCTCAAACGAAGCTTCATGAATCGACGCCTTGAAGCCCTTGTAACGGTCCCAGTCACAATAGGCCTTCTTCACCACGATGCTGCCCTTCAGCAGCAGCCGGTCCAGCACCTTGTTCATGTCGAATTTGTCATACTTCGCATCCCGCACCCCGATGGCCAGGTTTTCAAAGTCGCAGAAAACGGCGATGGTGTGCGTGCGGTCGGTGGGGGAAGCCATGATGTCTGATCGTCCGCGCTGGCAGCCTTCAGGTCAACCGGCGTTCATTTCCGCCGTGAGCATGGACGATTCCGCCCTCACAACCTCCTGACGCAAGGTTTCCGCCTCTTTGTCCGTTTTTTCGGCCCCTCAAACCCTCGTTATGCTCATGAAGACACGTCTCCTCCTTCCTGCCTTATTTCTCTCTGCTGCGGTTCATGCTGCGCCGCCGAAGAAGGAGGAGGGTATTGATCCGAATAAGCCGGTGTCGTTTTATAAGCACATTCGGCCGATTTTTCAGGCGCAGTGCAATGGCTGCCATCAGCCGGCGAAGAAGAAGGGTGACTACATCATGACGGATTTCGCGGCGCTGCTCAAAGGCGGTGAGGAAGGACATGCGATCGTGGCGGGCAAGGCGGCGGAGTCGAATCTGCTGAAGCTCATCAAACCAGACGAAAAGGGCAAAGTGGAGATGCCGCAGAAGGCGGACCCACTGCATGCGACGCAGATTGCTCTCATCGAGCGCTGGATTGCTGAAGGCGCGAAAGACGACACGCCCGCGTCAGCGAAGGCGCAGTACGACATGGCGCATCCGCCGGTTTATGTGACGGCTCCGGCGGTGACGTCGCTGGAATACTCGCCAGATGGCACGCAGATCGCGGTGGCGGGTTATCATGAGGTGTTGGTGCACAAGGCGGATGGCAGCGGCATCGTTACTCGTCTCGTTGGACTCGCGGAGCGCATTCAGAAGCTCGCGTGGTCGCCGGATGGGAAGAAAATCGCGGTCACGGGCGGCAGTCCGGCGCGCATGGGTGAAATCCAGATCTGGGACGTGGCGGCAAAGAAGCTCGAACTCTCGAAGTCACTGACCTTTGACACGCTGTATGGCGCGAGTTGGTCGCCGGATGGCAAATTCCTCGCCTTCGGTTGCGGTGACAATGCGGTGCGTGCCATTGAAGCAGCTACGGGCAAAGAAACGCTCTTCATGGGCGGTCATAGCGACTGGGTGCTCGACACGGTGTGGGGCGTGGATGGCAAGCACGTCGTCTCCTGCGGCCGCGACATGAGCGTGAAGCTCACCGAGGTCGCCACGATGCGCTTCGTCGATAACGTCACGTCCATCACTCCCGGTGCGCTCAAAGGCGGCGTGCAGGTGCTGGCGCGCCATCCCTTGCGCGATGAGATCCTCATCGGCGGCACGGATGGCATTCCGGCGATCTACCGCATGGAGCGCATCACGAAGCGCGTCATCGGCGACAACGCCAACCTCATTCGCAAATTCCCCGTCATGCAGGGCCGCATCTTCGGCGTGGATTTCGCACCGGATGGCAAGCGCATCGCCGCAGGTGCCTCATTTGAAGGCGCAGGCGCGGTGAACATTTACAGCAGCGATTACGACAGCACGATGCCGCCTGAGGTGAAGAAGCTCGTCGAAACCGTGAGCGGCAAAGGCAAGGAACTCGATGATTGGGTGACCAAAGGTGTGCAGCAGCTCAGCTCCACCGCGATTCCTTGCGGCATCTTCAGCGTGACCTTCAGCCCCGATGGCAAAACGGTCGCTACAGCAGGTCAAGATGGTCAAATCCGCCTCATCGATGCCGCTACGGGCAAGATCGCCAAAGAATTCGTCTCCGTGCCGCTGGTGAAGGAAAAAATCCTCGCTGCGAGT
>CANIZT010000316.1 GCA_947471905.1 Verrucomicrobiaceae bacterium | reverse complement strand
ACGAAGCCTTGGCGCGTGGTGCTGGTGTCGATCAGTGCGAAGTCGAAGGTCTGGTTGCCCACTTTGCCGATCACCTGCCCGGCTTTGACCGGAATGCGCACGTTCACTGGCTGTCCAGGCTGCACACCGCCTAGCACCTGCTGCATGATGGAATCGTCCACTTTGACCAGATGATCGACGTAGCTCCAGACATGGGCCGAGTGTTCGATGAAGACCTTCAAATCGACGGCACGATCAAACACCGTCGGATCAAACTGTGCCTGCCCACCTTGCGGATTCGGCCGCCATTGCAGCATGACGACGAAGCCATCGGCAACAGCGACGACATCGTAGAGCTGACTGAAGTCGCGATCATCCATGCGCTGGCCCTGTTCGTTGCGCTGGTTACCGCCCTGGCCTTGCTTCACCGCACCTGTGGGCACGAGATAAAGATGGTCGCTGGGCGTGGTATGCCCGCTCTGCATGTTTCCCAATGGGATGATGTAACCAATATCATCCAGCCGCAGCGGGAAGCTCTGCAGCTTTACCGGGCCTTCGCCCCTGGCCTGACCACGGCTCCACATAAGATTGATCTGCTCGGCGGTGGTTGCGGCAGTTTTGCCCGCCGAATCAGAGTTGGGAATGAAATTCGCAGGCCTCGACTCGAACAGCCGCATCTCCTCGTCCCAATCAAACAACCAGCGATTTTCGGGAGCAATCGTTGACTGCTGATTTCGCGGTGGACCCGTCACCGCGAGAATCCAACCGCCGTCTTTGGCCGCCACGGCGCCAGGATCAGCTCCCATAACGCGGAAAGTGCCGCCGAGTTGCCAATTCGCACCATCCGCGCTCGTGGCGGTGAAAACGCCTTCGCCCGTGCCGAAAAAGGTGATCATCTTGCCATCCGACTGCGCATTGCCGAGCCAACGGCGGCGGCCTTCGATCTTCACGTCATCAGCGCGTGTGAAGTTGAGTCCGTCGGTGCTCGTGGCGTGGTAACCGACGCCATCGTTGGGTTGCATCTGCGGCCCGTTGTTCGGACGTTGACCGGGCTTGGGCTGCTTGCCGTTGTCGGGTGAGTAGAGATGAAACACGCCCTGATGCAATGCGACGGCACAGTCGATCACGGAGCGTCCTTCGATGCTGAATCGCACGCCGGGCTCAAAGGTGTACTCGATGCCGTCATTAGAAATCGCCGAGTGGATGCGCGGCAAATCTTCATCGAACTGGCGGCCACGCAGCGAGGTGAAGTACATGCGCACGCGGCCATCCGGCAGCGGCACGAGCGTGGGATCAAAGGGGAAACGCATGCCTTCGGGCAGGCCGTTCAATTTCATTACCACCGCATCCGTCCACGTTTTGCCTTCATCGGAGGAAAAATTAATCGCCACTTTGTCAAAGGAGGCCGGATCGTTTTCTGGGAAGTGCTGATGCGCCGCAATGAGCCTGCCGTCCTTCATGCGATTGATCGTTGGAACTCCAGCACGATCGAATTTGGCCAGTTGTTCGGCGCTGCCGTCTGCTTTGGCGTGATAGACGAGCACATCGTTGTTCCAAGGACCATTCTGCGGCTGCATCTCGCGCTGCGGCACGTTGAGCGGAGGAAACGGCACGAGCGGATTGAACAACTCGGAGAAAAAATCCTGCGCTGGTGCAGTCGTGTGACCGCACAGCGCGAACAGTAGAGCGCGCGTGGCATTCATGGGATCGGTAGTTGATTGCGGCCATGCGAGCGTCACAAGATCGCCGCCGACGTTGAATTTCTGTGTGTCACGCTGCGTTGCGTGATGGCAGTCAACGCATCGGCATGCCCAGCGGGCCCATGCCGGGCATCTCGGGGCGCGTATCACTCAGGTTGTCAGGAACCTTGCCCGCCCGAGCTTCCGCTTCGAGTTGCTGCCGGGTTTTGGCTGGAGGTGTGGTGGGTGCCACACATGCGGATAAAAAGACCGCGACGAGCAAGGTGGCGATGCCAGGAATTGATGGTTTCATTAGTGGGTGAGTTTGGGTGGTGGTGGTAGGATGCGGGAAATCACTTGGGCAGTCTGGCGTTCAAATCTTCGACGTACTTGCGGTCGTCGTCGCTAAGCAATTCGAGAGCCACTTCCACGGGCTTCTTGTTCACCATCAGGCGCACCTTGCCATCGCGGATGAGCGTGGGCTTTTCGGGCAGCTTGGCGGGCGGGGCTTTCTCGACGGCTTCGCGAGCGGCGGCGGGATTGGCGGCATCGAATTCGATCACCGACTCCTCGAAAGTGATGATGGCACCCAGAAGCGATCTGCCGTCCTTACTCTTCCATTGCCGCGGCTCGCCAAGGATGAAGTAGGATGTGAGCTTGGTCTTGGTGGGCGGGGCGGGCTTAGTGGCGGCATTGATGCTGACCCCGCCGCTGCCACCGCTGCCGTTGAGATCGCGCGTTTCAAATTTCTTGCCGGTGGTGGGATTGATCACCTGCGCACTGAGCGGCGCCGTCGCCAGAAAGATGAAGAAAAATGCTTTCATGCCGCACAGGCTATGATGGAACCGCCCTGACAGGCAAGCACCATTTCCACGTTAAGCGAGCGTGGCGTAGTCGATGGCTTTGAGACGTGGCTGCTTGGCACCCATACGTGGCACGCAGGCAAGCAGCGCCTTGGTGTAGGCGTGCTGCGGATTGCGCAAAATCTCGTCCACCGGGCCAGTTTCGACGATCTCGCCACGGAACATGACAGCGACACGATCTGCCACTTCGCGGATGATGCCGAGGTTGTGCGTGATGAGGATGATGCTCATGTCGAGATCACGGCGGAGCTGGGCCAGCAGGTCCATGATCTGCTTTTGAATGGTGACATCGAGCGCCGTGGTCGGCTCATCGGCAATGAGAAGCTTCGGCTGCGTGCAAAGGGCCATGGCGATCATGACACGCTGCTGCATGCCGCCGCTGAGTTCATGTGGATAGGCCCGCAAGCGCTTGCGCGAATCGACGATGCCAACTTTATCGAGCCACTTCACGATTTCGTCGTCGCGATCGGACTTGGCGACATCTGGACGATGCAGCGCGAGTGCTTCGCCAATCTGCGTGCGGATGGTGAGCACGGGATTGAGTGAGGTGCTTGGCTCCTGGAAGATGTAGGCGATTTCTTTGCCGCGAATGGCGCGCAACTCGCGTTCGTTCATCTCGAGAATGTGATGACCGTTCAGCGACATCTCTTTGGCAGAGATGCTGGCGGGCGGTTCGGGCAGCAGGCGGGCCAAAGCGAGCGCGGTGGCGCTTTTGCCGCTACCGCTTTCGCCGACGAGTGCGATGGACTCTCCCTGCTTGAGTGTGAGGCTGATACTTTTGACGGCTTTCACCGGTTCGCCGTCATGACGGCCAAATTCGATCTGAAGATCGCGGATGCGCAGCAATGGGGCTTCTTTGTTGATGGAGGCGTCGGACATGATACTTCAGGTGGGTCGAGGTTGAACGATGCGGCTAACTTGGATCAAACACAAGGCAACAAGCGCGATGCAGCCGCCGGCGCGCAGCAGCGCCGAGGGATCGGCGAGAGTCTGTGCAGCGTCGCGCATCGAGGTAATCGTGAGTGAGCGATACCATTGTGCGAGTGGATCTGCCAATTCATCCAACAAACGCGGCTTCACCGCGCAGGCTACGGCGGTCCACAGCAATGTCTGAGCAACGATGGTGCAGACCCACGCCACGAGCATGCGGAATTGCACCGGCGCGATATGCCTGATCCAAATCATGCCTTCCGAGGCACCCAGGACGCGTGCTGCATCGATGGGCAGTTGATCTTCGATGCTGTTCCACGCCTGATGCCATGCGGCGCTGTCGGCAACAAGCACCGCGAGCCAGAGAATAAGCCAGCAAACAACTGACATATTCGGCAGTGACATCACGCCCAGCGCCCAAAGGAACCAGGGATGCCACGCGAGCGCGGGCATGAAGCTACTGGAAGATTTCAGCCTGCCGCGCAACACGAACAAACAAACGCATAGCAGAGCCATCATGGCTCCGCCCGTGATGAATCCGAACGCAATACCGGTTACATCACCACCACGAATCGATTGCGCCAGCCAGCCACCCCAACCCATGAAACGAAGCACATCTTCGACTATGATAAGATAAACCGGTGCGATGAGGCAGAGCGACTGCATCCGCACACGCAACAATGGGAGCAACTGACGTAGATGATGCACCCACAGCCGCGAACTTTGAGTAACGCCACGCGCGCGCAGTGAAAAATCGAGATCCGCCGTCGCGGTAGCGTCTGTGATGACACATTGAATCGCTTCACCGCACAATGGCAGCGCCAGCACCAGCGCTGGAGCCAGAAATTCCCACAGCGAGCGTGCCAGCATGGTCTGCCAGGTGCCTGCAGCTTCAGGAAGCTGCGCGGGAAGTAATGTTTCGACTGGCCAGCCGAGATGGCCGATCCAACCGCCGATGAAACCCCAGGCAATCGCCGCAATCGGCAGACAAGCGAGCGCACGGCCCAGCAAGGCGATGAACATCTCCATGCGTGACCCCAGGCGACGTGCGAGCTGTCCCGCCGCAAGGCCCACGCTCATCGCCAGCAGCAAGGCGGTGACAAGCACGATCAAACTGGAGCCACAACGTACCCACAGTCCGGGCCCAGGCACATCCCAAGCGAACAGCGTGCTCAGACTACGATTCTGAGTAAGCAATAACACCACAGCTGCAACAAGGCCGCCAAAGAGCAGACGGATTGGCAGCCAGCGCGGCGGCGGTGAAAATTGCTGCACGCTCATCATTCGGGAGTACGCAGTTTAAGGTTGAGGGCAGGCGCGGCAGATTCGCGTTTCGACGGCACGACTAAGGAGCGCAGCGTCCAACCAGCGCTCGGTTCCGCTATTGCCGTCACGTTTTGCAATGATGGCACTGCGGCGGCTTCATCATGCGTGGTGAAGAGCGTTAGCATGGGATGCAAAGGCAGTAGTTTTGCCTCCAACTCACGAACTCGACTTGGCACATGAGAAGGTTCGACTTCGGCATCCAGAGCTTCGAGCAGTAGATCAATCTGCGGATCGCTGATGCCGCAGAAATTGGTGCCGCCTGATGCTACCTGTGAAGAATGCCACCAAGGAAGCTGATCCCAGGAAACCTCGAAGCGCTGATCCAGCAAAACAGCATCGAAGTGGTGCTCGTGAAGACGTTGCGCGAGCGTTTGCGCGTCCTCGACCGTTTCTATTGTCACCTTTGCCCCGATTTTT
>CANIZT010000315.1 GCA_947471905.1 Verrucomicrobiaceae bacterium | reverse complement strand
TAGGGGGTGGTGAATTAAGCGATGATGCCGAGGATGTCGGTTTCGTTGATGATGAGGACGTCGTCGCCATTGAGCTTCACTTCCGTGCCGCCGTATTTGGAGATGAGGACCTTGTTGCCGACCTTGACGGTGAAGAGCGTGGTCACGTCCTTGCCTTCGTCATCTTTGCCGGTGCCGAGTGCGAGCACTTCGGCTTCCTGCGGCTTTTCTTTGGCGGTGTCAGGGAGGAAGATGCCGCCAGCGGTTTTTTCTTCGCTGTTGGAGCGCTTCACGAGGACGCGGCGTCCGAGGGGTGTGATGGAGGTAGCCATAGTTGGTCTGGTTTGTGCTTTTAGGGTTTCTGGTTCTGGTTTGGTTTCGGGTTGTCTGCCCGGCCTGCTGTCACACGGGTTGGTGTGTCGGCTGGCCGGGCGGAAAGTGGGGAAAATTAGTCGGGAAGATTGGTTTTGGGGGCCGCTGGGGTGGCGGCGGGGTTGGGGACGATGGAGACGCCATTAGGGGCGCGGTCTAGGCCGCCGTAGCTGATGTCGGGCGCGGCTTCACCGATTTCACCGACAAGATAAGCCACGAGCTGCTTCGGCTCTTCAGAGAGCACGGCTTGCAGCATGCGGGACGTACGGGCCTTATCGTAGCCTTTTATGTCGAGATCAAGTTTGGCCGCGCCTTCGAGGCCTTTGATTTGCGCGGCAAGATCGACGCTGGAGTTGATCCGTGCCAGCAGCGCCTTGTCCTGCCCGAGCTTGGCGAGCAGGTTGCGCAGCTTGGTGCTGACCTCGGGCACGTTCAGCAAATCCTGCGCGGTTTTGCCGGGATATTGGGCGAGAACGGCCTGCGCTTCGTTGGCGAGATCGTCAACGGCAGGTGCGGGGGCGCTCAAAGCTTCGGTAATGGCGGCTTCGATCTTGCTATCGGACACCACGGCGGCCTTGGGAGCCTCGGGAGCGGCCGGCTTGGCTGCTTCGGGCGATTTGCCGCAGGAGGCGAGGAGGGTGATGGCGATCACGGCCACCACAGAAGCATGGGAGGTGGCGGATTTCATGATGCGCGAGGAGCGAGTGCGGCGTTGGAGATGTCACGCAGAGCCGTTTTCACGGCCTGCTGGAAGGTGGCGAAGGACTCATACTGCGGAAGCAGTTGTCCGGTCATGCCGCGCACGTCGGCAGTGTTTTCCAGACGGCCCATGACAAACCAATGGTCCTGGCCCTGATTTTCGATCAGCGACCGGATATATTGGATCTCGAGCTTCTTGTTCGTGATCTGGTCGTTCGTGTCGGCGCTTTGGTTGGTGAACTCAATCAGAGGTTGGCGGCAAAGCAGGATGCCATAGGCCTTGTTCGGGGCCAGAGAGCAAGTCACGGAATACTTTGCCTGCGAATCCACCAGCGTGTCAGACGGATCGGTACAACTGATCGCCAACTCGGTTTGGTCGAGTCGGGCGCTCGCACCCATCGGATCACGCTTGATGCGGAAGCCCTCGGCCTCGGTCAATGCGGTGAAGCATTCGACGATCTGGTTCAAGAAACGACGGCGGGTGGCCAGCAGGAGTTCGCCATGCTTCTGGAGGAGGCTTTTGGCCTCTCCATCGAGTGCTGAAAGTTCCTTGAGTGCCTCCAAACTCATCGTGAAGTCAGGGTTGAAATGGAGACAGCGACCCAAGTGCGATAGGGTGCGGAGTGCCGACGAATCATCGGCACCCCATGGAATCCACACACTGTTGTCGTTTTTAGCATCGTTCGTCAGCGATTACTTGTCCTTATCGACGACTTCGAAGTCAGCATCGACGACCTTGCCTTTGTCCTGTGACTTCGTTTCCGAAGCAGCGACATCAGGACCAGCACCGCCCATGTCGGGCATGCCACCAGGGGCTCCGGCGGTTGCACCTGCGGCAGCGGCGGCTTGATAGGCGGCGGCGAAGAGTTTTTCGAGTTCTTCGGTCTGGGCCTTCATCTTGTCGGTGTCACCGGATTCGATGGCGGACTTGAGGCTGGTGAACTTGTCCTTGATCGGGGTGAGCTGGTCGGCGGGGACTTTTTCTTCCCATTCCTTGAGCTGTTTCTCGATCTCGAAGCTGAGGCCCTCGGCCTTGTTCTTCACTTCGACGGCTTCCTTGCGCTTGAGGTCTTCCTCGGCGTGCTCTTCAGCATCGCGCTTGGCTTTTTCGATTTCATCCTGGCTGAGGCCGGAACTGCCCTGGATGGAGATTTTCTGCTCCTTGCCGGATACTTTTTCCTTCGCGGAGACGTGCAGAATGCCGTTGGCGTCGATGTCAAAGGTGACTTCGACCTGTGGCACGCCGCGCGGTGCGGGCGGGATGCCGTCGAGCTTGAAGGTGCCGAGCGTTTTGTTGTCGCGGGACATCGGGCGCTCGCCCTGAAGGACGACGATTTCGACGCCGGGCTGGTTGTCGCTGTAGGTGGAGAAGACTTGGCTGTGCTTCTTCGGAATGGTCGTGTTGCGCGGGATCATCGGCGTGGCGACACCGCCAGCGGTCTCGATAGAGAGCGTGAGCGGGGTCACGTCGAGGAGGAGCACATCTTTGACGTCGCCTTTAAGCACACCGCCCTGAATGGCAGCGCCGATGGCGACGACTTCATCCGGGTTCACGCCCTGATGCGGGTCTTTGCCGGCGAGTTTCTTCGCGGTCTCAACGACCTTCGGCATGCGGGTCATGCCGCCGACGAGCACGAGTTCGTCGATCTTGGTGGCGTCCAGTTTGGCGGCAGCGAGGCAATCCTTCACCGGCTTGATGGTGCGCTCGAACAGGCTGTCCGTGAGCTGCTCCATCTTCGCACGCGTGAGCGTCTTCATGATGTGCTTCGGCCCGGTGGCGTCGGCAGTGACGAAGGGGAGGTTCAAATCGTAGCTCTGGCTGGAGCTGAGGGCGATCTTGGCCTTCTCGGCTTCTTCCTTGATGCGCTGAAGCGCGTCGGGCTGGCCGCTGAGGTCAATGCCGCTGTCGGTTTTGAATTCGTTGACGATCCAAGTGATGAGGGTGTTGTCCCAATCATCACCGCCGAGGTGCGTGTCGCCGTCCGTGGCGAGCACTTCGAAGACGCCGTCGCCGATTTCCAGCACGCTGATGTCGAAAGTGCCGCCGCCAAGGTCATACACGGCGACTTTTTCGTCGGACTTGCTGTCGAGGCCGTAAGCAAGAGCAGCGGCGGTCGGTTCATTGATGATGCGGCGCACATTGAGGCCGGCGATTTCACCAGCGGCCTTGGTGGCGTTGCGCTGGCTGTCATTGAAGTAAGCAGGGACCGTGATGACGGCTTCCGTGATCGTTTCGCCAAGTTTGGCTTCCGCATCGGCCTTCAGTTTCGCGAGGATCATCGCGCTGACTTCCTGCGGGCTGTAAGTCTTCGTTTCGCCGCCGACTTCGACCTGCACATGGGCGTCGCCATTGCTGGCAGCCACGATCTTGTAGGGCATGCGCTTGTCGGCTTCAGTGAGCTCGACGAATTTGCGGCCCATGAGGCGCTTCACGGAGAAGACGGTATTGCGGGGATTGGTCACCGCTTGACGCTTCGCGGCCTGGCCGACGACGCGTTCGCCACTCTTGGTGAAAGCGACCACGGACGGTGTGGTGCGTGCGCCTTCTGAATTTTCGAGCACCATCGCTTTGCCGCCTTCGAGGACGGCCATGCAGGAATTCGTGGTGCCAAGGTCAATGCCGAGGATTTTGCTCATGATATGTGTTGGGGGGGAAAGGATTTGAGGTGGGTTTTGGTGCTCTTTACTTGGCTAGACGCGTGCCAAGTGGGGTCGGCGGCGCTGGAAGCCTTGATTCTGCGAGGTTCCAGCGTGTTGACCGCAAAGTGTCGAGGCACGCCAAAGAGGCCAAAGTGCCATGTTTTGGCACAATTGAGCTGGCACTTGGCACAGTTGGCCGCAGCTAGAGTGTGGATGCCCTCGTCTGCTGATTCGAGACGCTCAGCAGCAACTTTATGATTGTCGTCCATGCCTAAGGAGCCTATTCTTGCACCATGCAAAAAGCGGCCGCAGCCCCAAAACGGATCAAGAGTGACGATCAGTTGCTTGATCAGGGCATCGCGCAGTTGCTCAAGGCCGTCAAACAGCAGGCGGCAGTGAAGGGGAAACCCGTCAAGCGCGACCAGCTCCTCAAAGAAGGCTACAGCGAGCGCTTCATTGCCAAAGTTGAGCAGGCCTGATCATGGAAGGTTTTTGCGGAGTTGCATGAACTCCTGAACTGAAAGATCCATGATCGGTGCAGCTCTCCGGGCGAGTCGAAGTGCGTCTTTATAGACCATGCCCCCCGTGAGCGCTCGGATGATCTGCTCCGTGCTCATTCCATGTGATTTGGCCAACTGGATCGCCGCAGCGAGGTCGGTGTAACGGAGAAATGAGTCTGACATAAGCAGAAGTAGCCAGCCGCCGTGCCGGAGGGCAATGATTTTTTGTCATCATCCGATGCCGTGGCATGCTGTTTCAGATCTCATTATGTAGTCAGTCCCTTTGTGAAAAGATTCACAATCTGTTTGCCGCTCCTTCGCACGGGGCGTAAATCCTTGCTGTCTCAAACCCCCTTGTCCCCCATGGTAGCCCCCGCTGAGCAAACTCTTGCTGCTTACGATTCGAAGATCGAAGGCAATATCATTTTCACCAAGATGGACGCCGCCATCAACTGGATGCGTAAGAACTCCATGTGGCCGATGCCGATGGGTCTGGCCTGCTGCGCGATCGAAATGATGGCTGCTGCATGCAGCCGCTACGATTTGAGCCGCTTCGGCATGGAAGTGATGCGTTTCTCCCCCCGCCAGGCGGATGTGATGATCGTGGCTGGCACGGTGACCTACAAAATGGCTCTGGCAGTGAAGCGCGTGTGGGATCAGATGCCGGAGCCGAAGTGGTGCATCGCCATGGGAGCCTGCGCTAGCAGCGGTGGCATGTATCGCAGCTATGCGGTGCTCCAAGGCGTGGACCAGATCATTCCCGTGGACGTTTACATCTCAGGTTGTCCGCCGCGGCCTGAAGCCTTGCTTGAAGGCCTTATGCGCCTGCAGCGCAAAATCGAAACCGAGCACTCCTTCACCGATCAGAAGAAGGAACTCATCGCCGAACTCACCGCTTAATTTTCTACGACCATGAATGCCGCCCAAATGGCCGAGGCCCTGAAGCAAAAATTCGGTGATGCTGTGCTCGAAGTGAAAGAATTTCGCGGTGAGCAGACGCTGAT
>CANIZT010000314.1 GCA_947471905.1 Verrucomicrobiaceae bacterium | reverse complement strand
GGCACGGGGAAAACCTCCACGGCGCGTATTTTTGCCAAGGCGCTGTGCTGCAAGGAAGGGCCGAGCATTGATTTCGATCCGAATGACGAGCTGTGCATCGAGATCGCCGAAGGGCGCTGCATGGACGTGTTGGAGATTGACGGTGCCAGTAACAACGGCGTGGAGCAGGTGCGCGAGCTGCGGGACAACGTTAAGTATGCCCCGTCACGCTGCCGTTACAAAATCTACTACATCGACGAGGTCCACATGCTGACGACGGGGGCCTTCAATGCGCTGCTCAAGACGCTCGAAGAACCACCGGAGCATGTGAAGTTCATCTTTGCCACGACGGAGCCAAACAAAATCCTGCCGACGATCATCAGCCGCTGCCAGCGCTTCGATCTGCGCCGCATTCCGAATGCGGTGATCGCGAAGCATTTGCTGCATATCGCGAAGCTGGAGAAGGTGAATTTGGATGAAAAAGCGGCATATGCGATCGGCAAAGGCGCGGAAGGCGGCATGCGCGATGCGCAGTCGATGCTGGACCAGCTCGTGGCATTCTGTGGCGAACACATCACCGAGCAGGACGTGCTGGACGTGTTTGGCTTCACTTCAGGTGAAGCGGTCGCGCAACTGGCGCGGCACATCCTCGAAAGCGATACCGTGGGTGCGCTGCGTGCGGTCTATGAGCAGAACGAGGCTGGCAAAGAGCTTGGTCGCTTCCTGGGAGATCTGATTCAACATTTCCGCACGCTGTTGGTGCAGCAGGCCGATCCTGAAGCAGCGGCGGAGGATTTGAGTCCTGAAGTGGCGGAAGAAGTTGTGGCTCAGGCGGCGGCGGCTAGCACGGAGCAACTGCTGCGCATTGTAGATGGTCTGGCGGAGGTGGATGCGCGCATGCGCTGGGCCAGCAACAAACGCCTGCACTTTGAACTCGGCGTGATCGCTGCCGTGCAGAGCTTGAATGAAGTTTCGATCAGCGATGTGATTGATGCTTTGGATAGTGGAAGCACAGCGGGGCTACCCAAAATGGCTCCGAGGTCGCAGGCTCCCGCTTTGGTGCGCCGCACCATTGAACCCGCGAAGCCGCAGCCTGCGGTGGTGCGTGAAGAACAGCCAGTTCCCGTGGCGAAGAAAATGCCGGAGCCTGTTGCTACGGTTCCAGCGCCACTTCCAGTGGAGGAAGCGATACCTGAAACGAGAGAAGCCGTCAGTGAGGCGGATTTTTGGCCGCAACTCATTGCCACCATGCAGGAACGCAGACCTTTGGCGGTTTCATGGCTGCAAAGTGGTTCCATGCTCGGCATAACGCGCAATGTCATCAAGGTGGGTTTCCCGCCGACGGAAAGTTTTGCCCGTGACAGCCTGCTGCGACCGGCGCAGGTGAGTTTTCTCGAATCACTGGCCCAGGAACTACTTGGCAAGGCGATGAAGTTCGAATTCGTGCTGGATGCGAGCTTGAAGACGCCTGCGTTTTCTGAAATCGGGCTGGGATTGATGGATGATCCACCGCCCGCTGCCAAACCAGCGCCCACACCGAAAGTAGATGCTAAAGCAGCGCCGAAGGACGAAGCGAAGAAACCAGCGGCACCAGAAGAACCCGCGCCAGCCAAGGCCAACGATGACTTTTACAATGATTCGCTGATTCAAAGCGCTATGGTGAAGTTCAAGGCGAAGTTGGTGCCTGCGGGCTGAGGAAACATTGGCGTTTTGAAGAATGCCGTCTTGGATGGCGGAACTCTCACGCCATGACTTCCGAACCCACCGGCCACCCTCGTGGCATCTACACGCTTTTCTTCACTGAAATGTGGGAACGCTTCAGCTACTACGGCATGCGAGCGCTGCTGGTGCTTTACATGGTGGCGGAGGTGCAACGCGGTGGCATGGGGTTGACCGATGAAATGGCCGCCGCCATCTACGGGCTTTATACTGCATTGGTTTACATGACTGCACTGCCGGGCGGCTGGGTGGGAGACCGATTGCTGGGAGCGAAGGGGGCGGTGTGGTGGGGTGGTGTCGTCATAGCCATTGGCCATGTCGTGCTCGGCATTCACCGCACAGAGGCTTTTTTCGTCGGGTTGATCCTGGTGGCGTTCGGTTCGGGGCTGCTGAAATCGAACATGAGCGCGTTGGTGGGGCAGCTCTATCCCGAGGGCGGTGCGCGGCGTGATGCGGGGTTCACATTGTTCTATATGGGCATCAATCTCGGGGCGTTTCTCGGCCAAGTGCTCTGTGGCTGGCTGGGCGAGGAAGTCGGCTGGCGCTGGGGTTTTTCAGCGGCGGCGGTGGGGATGTTTCTCGGTCTGGTGCAGTTCAAATTCACGAACAAGCATGTGTCGCACATCGGCGAACGTGTGACGCATCCGGGGCAGAATGTGCGGCGTGAATGGACGATGCTGTGTCTGTCGCTGGCGAGCGTGGCGGTGCTGGTTGTGCTGGTTGTGAGCGGCATCATTCAAATCGATGCGCTTAAATTTGCTCACAGCACTGCGTGGTTCATCGCTGGTGTGGCGCTGCTGTATTTCCTGTGGGCGTTCTTGTTTGCTGGGCTCGATACGGTCGAGAAGAAACGGTTGGTGGTCATCCTCGTGCTGTTTCTGGCGTCCGCTTTGTTCTGGGCGGGCTTTGAGCAGGTGGGATCTTCGTTCAGCATCTTCGCGGAGCGGTTTACCATCCGGCAGTTCGGTTCGTGGGAGATGCCAGCGAGCTGGATTCAGGCACTCAATCCACTTTGTGTCATCGCACTGGCTCCTGTGATCGCTTTTCTGTGGGCGTGGCTGTCAAAGCGAGGGCGTTCTCCTTCGCTGACGACCAAGGTTTCGTGGTCACTGCTCATGCTAGCGCTGGGTTTTGTGGTCGCGGCAATCGCAGCACGATATGCGTTGAGCACAGGGCCGGTGTGGCCGACGTGGCTACTCTCCGTCGTTGTTCTGCACACTCTGGGAGAGCTTTTCATCAGTCCAGTTGGATTGAGTGCCGTGACGAAGCTTTCTCCGCCACGGCTCACGGGTCAGATGATGGGGGTCTGGTTTTTGGGCAGTTCGTTGGGAGATATTCTTGCGGGCATTCTTGCAGGTAATGTTACTGGCGACGCCACGGCACAAATGCCCGCTCGATTCATGGACGTAGCTGTCACGGCTGGAATTTCCGGGTTGGTGTTACTGCTGCTGGCCCGCTGGATCACGAAGCTGATGCCGGGGATTAAGTAATCACGCGCTGAAACGAAAAAGGCGGGTGGTTGAGACTGGCTCAACGCACCCGCCTTTGAGATTTGAATGATCAATGATTGAAGTAGAACTCCTTGGAGTTCAGCAGTGCCCAGAACAAGTCTTCATGCACGGACTGGCGTGCGCCAGTGTCGCTGCCGATGGCTTGTTGGACGGAGGCCCATTCTTTGTCATTGGGCATGCGGCCAAAGACGCGGAGGAAGAGGTCTTCGACGATCTCGCGGTCGCTCTTTTTATCCTGGATCATCTTGGCGACAACGCGGCCCTGCTTGATGCGATCATTGACGGCGTCGCCGTTCATGAGATGCAGCGCCTGGGAGAGCGTGGGTTCCATTTTCACTTCGCAGGAGCAGACGGACTCACGTTTGGCACGGCCAAAGGTGGTGAGGAAGTAGTTTGTCACCGCACCATCGGCGATCTGCACCGCACGGGCACCGAGCGGCAGGCCCTGGAACTTGTTCGGCGTGTCGGTGATCTGTGAGATGGCATCGAGTAGCACTTCAGCACGCACGCGGCGGACCTGAGCGTGGGAGAAGTTGCGTTTGTCGCCAGCGTTGGTCTCATTAATTTTCGTGCTGCGCTGGTAGGTCTGCGAATTGCAGATATCGCGGACGAATTTGCGCATGTCGTATTTGTAGTCAGTCAGGTGCTGGGCCAGCGTGGCGATCAACTCGGGATTGGAAGGTGGATTGGAGACGCGCACATCATCCACGGGTTCCACGACGCCGACACCATTGAAATGTGCCCAAGTGATGTTGGCGATGTTGCGTGCGAAGAAAGGATTGCGTGGCGAGGCCATCCAGTCGGCGAGCACCTTACGGCGGTCATCGGTGGGTTTGAGTTCTGGAGTGTCGCCACCGAGGAACTTAGGCTTCATCACCGCCTGGGTCAGGAAGTGGCGGGATTCGCCACCCTTGCTGTTGTAAACGATGACCTCGGCCGGATCGTCGGTCTGCTTGCGTCCGATCTGGGCGAAGAAGGCCTTGAAGCCGTAGTAGTCATCCATCGTCCAGCGATCGAAGGGATGGTTGTGGCACTGTGCGCACTGAATGCGCATGCCCATGAAGACTTGGGCTACGTTTTCAGTGAGCTTGAGTTGATCGAGTTCGGTTTGGTAGAAATTAACCGCCGGACTGGAGACGGTTCCGCCAGTGGCAGCGAGGAGTTCCACCACGATTTCATTGATCGGGATGTTTTTGCCGATGCGTTCGGAAAGCCAGTTGTAGTAGAGCAAGGCGTTCTTGTAGAACGGCGGCTGGTTGTTGTTGATCGAGGAACGAATTTGCAAAAGTTCGGCCCACTTCATGACCCAGAGTTCGGTGAACTCTTTGCGCTCAAGCAACGTATCGATCAATGCTTCGCGTTTCTTCGGATTGGCATCGGCAATGAACGCGCGCATTTCGGAAACCTGCGGATAGATACCCGCGATGTCGATGAAGGCACGGCGGACGAATTCTTCATCCGTGCAGATACCGGAAGGCAGGATGCGTAGCTTGTGTAGGTTTTCATCGACGAGGGTGTCGATGTAATTGGTCTCAGCAAGTTTTGGCCGCTCATACTGGAGTTGGGCAGGAATGACGAGTACCTGTGAAGTAACAGAATAAACACTGAAGCGTGCCAACATGAAGGCGGCTCCACGGTCACCAGATGTAACGAAACCTTGCTTGTCGATCGTGGCCGTTGGGTCGTTGTTCGACATGAACAATGCGAGATTGGTTACGTCGCGGTCAGTGCCATCGGAGTAGGTTGCGCGAACGGTGAACTGCTGAGTGCCGCCTTTGCCTTCCATGACGATTTGTTTTGGGAACATCTCGATGCCGGTAACTTTGGCGACTTCCGGGCTGTCATCCTGCGCTCCACTGGTAATCCATTCGAGCAACACTTTGTTGTAAGCGGAATCGGGTTCAAAGCACTGGTTGCCGGAATGAGGCACGGCACCAACGGCTTTTTCAATGAGGGAGCTTTCCTCTGGAATGGCGAGATTGATACGGCGACCGGGCATCTCACGGGTGATGCGGATGAAATCACCAG
>CANIZT010000313.1 GCA_947471905.1 Verrucomicrobiaceae bacterium | reverse complement strand
TGACCTGGACACGGCCAAGTCGCTGATCCGCCTCTACGACTTACTCGACGATTACGACGACTCACAGCACATCCACGCCAATTTCGAAATCGACGACGCCATCGCCGACCAACTCGACTAATCCCCTTCCCCTTTCCCATTTATGTCCGAAGAACTCATCGCCGAGGTTGAAGAGCCCAAGCCCAAACGCAAAGCCCCGGCCAAGAAAGCTGTCGCTAAGAAAGCTGCCGTGAAAAAGCCTGCTACCAAAGTGGCACGCAAGACCACGAAGAAGCAGACCGCTGAAGCACCTGAAGCCGAAACAATTCCTGAGGCAGTGGCTGAAGTTGCACCTGTCGTGGAGATACCGGTACCTGTGGCTGAAATTGCCGCCCCTGTCGTTGATATCCAGCCTACTGAACCTGCCACCATCGCAAAGGCTCCCGCAACTGAGCCACGCAGCGAAAATCACGCGCCACAGACTTCCAGCAACGATTCTGGCGCTCCCCGTCATGTCATTCTTGATGAAAACGGACAGCCGCGGCCAATGACAGCCAAAGAACGCCGCAAGATGAAGTTTGAGCGCTGGAAGCAGCGCCGGGCTGAACGTCGCGGCGGTGGTGGTGAACGTGGTGAGCGTGATCCGAATCAACATCAGCAAAACGGCAATGGCGAACATCCCGCCAGCAATGCTGGACAAGGTCAACGCCATGAACCTGTGCAGGAAGTGCCGCTCGGTCCGCCGGAACCCGCTAATGGCATTCTCGAAATGTCCCCCAAGGGCTATGGCTTCCTGCGCCAAAAAGATCGCTCCTACGCGCAGCACCCGCTCGATGCCTTCATTCCGCCTGAATTCATCCGCAAATACGGTCTGCGTGAGGGCATGCACATTTCCGGCGTGCAGTGCAAAGGCGGCCGCGGCCCACAGGTCACCGAAGTCACCGAGGTCAATGCGCGTAATCCGCAAGCCATGCGTGACCTGCCGTTGTTTGAAGAACTCAAGGCCATCAATCCCAACAAGCGCTACCAGCTTGAAACCACTAGGGATCGCCTCACGACCCGCGTCATCGACATGATGACGCCAGTTGGTCGCGGGCAGCGCGGTTTGATTGTCGCCCCGCCGCGTGCGGGCAAGACCACCATCCTCCAGCACATCGCTGAGGCGATTGTCGAGAATCATCCCGGCACGCATCTCATGATCTTGCTCGTCGATGAACGCCCGGAAGAAGTCACTGAGTTCAAACGCATTCTGCCGCAGGCAGAAATCTTCGCCAGTAACAACGACCAAGACGTCAAAAACCACACACGCATCGCCGCGTTCGCCATTGAGCGTGCCAAGCGCCTCGTTGAGTGCGGTGATCACGTCTTCATGCTCATGGATTCCATCACCCGCATGGCCCGTGCCTTCAACAACACCGCCAAAAGTGGTGCCACCATGAGCGGTGGCGTCGGTGTCGGTGCATTGGAGATTCCACGTCGTCTATTTGCTGCTGCACGCAACACTCGCACTGCCGGTTCGCTCACCATTCTGGGCACCGCACTGGTCGAAACCGGCAGCCGCATGGACGACCTTATTTTCCAAGAATTCAAAGGCACTGGCAACATGGAACTCGTGCTCGACCGCCGCATCGCCGAGCAGTTCGTCTTCCCCGCCGTGAACATCTTCAAATCGGGCACCCGTCGTGAGGAACTACTGCTACAGACCTTCCAACTCGACAAAATTCACATGCTGCGTCGTGGTCTTGCCGGTCACAAACCCATCGAAGCCATCCAACGCGTCATTTCACTGCTCGAACGCTACCCCAGCAACGCTCAGATGCTCGTCGATCTGCCCAGCAAGACCTGACGAGTTCCGCTGGAATGACGAAATCAGAATGACGAACCTGCGCCATGTCGCTTCCAACGCCAGAACTCAAAGTGGATGCGGTCATGCCACCGCCTGAGATCAATCCCATCGCTGCGCAGCTTGCCGCGAGCAAAGATCCCACCGACCGCGCCAGCGCACGCATCCTCGCGAGGTATCTCGATGAATTGATGCGCGTTCCTGGCACGAACGTCCGTGTCGGGCTTGATCCCATCCTCGCGCTGATTCCCGGTGTGGGCGATACCGTAGCCTCCGGTGCCGGTGTCATCATCCTGCTCGATGCACTGCGCAGCGGCATTCCCATCCCGACGTTTCTGCGCATGGCGCTGAACATGGGCCTCAATTTCCTCATCGGCCTCATTCCCGGTGCCGGTGCCTTCGCCTCAATTTTTTTCAAGTCCAACACCCGCAATCTGAAGCTCCTTACCACTTGGCAGGCCGGGCATCAAGACAAGGTGAAGCGCAGCACTCTGCACTTCTACCTTGGCATCTTCATCCTGTTCGCATTGATCGTGTTACTGATACTCATTGGCTGGGCGTTCTACGCGTGGGTGTTTTACAGCCTGATTCAGGCCATGGCACATGCGCTGGGCCTCCAACATGCTTGAGAGCAGCAAAAAAAGGAGGGTTCGTGAACGATAATTCATGGCGGCATGGCAAACGTTGTGCGTGATAGTTCGCATGCAACCATTGCTCCGAAGCTGGAAACGAAAATTTGCCCCTTCAACGCCCAAGTCTGCCAAGCCGGTCGTGTCGGCCGCCGCTGTTTCCTTGGATGAACGCGATCTACCCTCAGTTCCTGGTGTCAGCCTGGGTCCTGATGGCACGCGTTTCGCGGTGCATTCACGGCATGCGACCGCCATTGATCTATGCCTCTACAATCCGCAAGACGCTACTCGTGAAACCGCCCGCGTGCGCATGCAGCGTAGTGAAAACGACCTCTGGCACGTCACGGTGCAAAACGCCGGTCCCGGCACGCTCTACGCCTACCGGGCGCACGGCCCATGGGTTCCGGAGCACACGATGCGGTTCAATCCGCACAAACTGCTGCTCGACCCTTACGCGCGGGCGATCCACGGGACGCCCGATGCAGCGGAAAACATGCGCATCATACCTGATCCGCAGCACCCGCCTGGCAGCATCGACAATGGCACGACGGCTTTGAAGAGCGTCGTAATCGACGAGTCTTTCGACTGGTCCGGCGACACCGCCCCGCAGGTGCCTTGGCGCGATAGCGTGATCTGTGAAATGCATGTGAAGGGCTTCACACAGACGCATCCCGATGTGTCGGCCAATCTACGCGGAACCTATGCGGGCCTAGCTCACCCGGCGGTCACTGGCTACCTGCGCGATCTCGGCATCACCAGCGTGCAACTGCTGCCAGTGCATCAGCATCTTGATGACAGCTTCTTGCTGGACAAAAAACTCACGAATTACTGGGGCTACAACACCATCGGATTCTTTGCACCGCACAACACCTACGCGGCTAGCCGTGATCCGCAGGAGCAGGTAAGGGAGTTTAAAACGATGGTGAAAGCACTGCACGCTGCCGGCATTGAGGTGATTCTCGACGTCGTTTACAATCACACGGCCGAAGGCGATGAGCGCGGTCCCATGCTGATGTTTCGTGGTCTCGACGACTACGGCTACTACCGCCATTACTACGGAGCCAGTGGTGCGAGCTACATCAACGTCACCGGCTGCGGCAACTCGGTGGATTCCGCCAGCGTCTGTGGCTTGCGCCTGATCATGGACAGCCTGCGCTACTGGGTCACGGAGATGCACGTGGATGGCTTCCGTTTTGACCTTGCCGTGACAGTGGCACGCAATGAGACGCACAGCTTTCACTCACAATCACAGTTCCTAAGTGCTGTATCGCAGGACCCCGTGCTGTCGCGGGTGAAACTCATCGCCGAAGCCTGGGACATCTCGCGCATGGACAGCTATCAGGTGGGCCAGTTCCCCAAACCATGGCGTGAGCTGAATGGCAAATATCGCGACACCGTGCGCAGTTGGTGGCGAGCTGACTCAGGCAGCACCGCTGAGTTTTCCAAGCGGCTATGCGGCAGTCAGGACATCTATGCCTGGAATCAACGCTCACCACAGACGAGTATCAATTTCCTCACTTCGCACGACGGCTTCACGCTGCTGGATCTCGTCAGCTACGAGCACAAACACAACGAGGCCAACGGCGAGGGCAATCGAGACGGCGACGACAGCAATCACAGCACCAACTGCGGCGTCGAAGGTCCCGCCACGGACCTCAAAGTCATCGAAACGCGGGCCAAACTACGCCGCGGCATGATCGCCACCATGATGTGCTCACTCGGCGTGCCATTTCTCACAGCGGGAGATGAACGTGGCCGCACGCAGCAGGGCAACAACAACGCCTACTGCCACGACAACGCCCTCACTTGGCTAGATTGGAGCAGCTGTGATGTGGACATGCTCGATTTCACGCGCCGCATGACCGCCTTTCGCCGCAGCCACCCTATCCTGCGACGTAGCACCTACTTTGACGGCAACCCCAACCACGCCACCGGCCTACCTGATGTCTCCTGGCTCGAAGGCGATGGCACCCTGCTTTGCCATGAAGAATGGCACAATCCCAACCGCCGCCACTTCGGTGCACTGCTGGGTGCAGACGAAGATTCAACCAAGCCGCTTTTATTATTATTCAACAATGGCTTGGAGCCGCATGCATTTGTACTTCCAGGGACACAAAGTACTCGCTGGCAGCTCACCTTTGACACGAGCCTGAACCCATCCTTCCCGTCTGGTAAAGCAGCGCAGTTCACCGGCACCCAAACCTACGCGCTCCAAGACCGCAGCATCGTCTGCCTGACTCTCATCGCAGGCTGCTGCGATGAGATCGAACCAACGGTTTGCTAAATGAAGCGCCCTGTATGGCGTTGCCCGCTTCGAAATGGCCTATAAAGCCTGATTAGATTAGGTATGCGCTGACCACAGACAGCCAGATCCAAGGACTCCACGAAAAGCCAGCTTCCTATCATGTTGACGGTCCATCCGACTGGCTAAACAAAAACCCCGCCGCGTCGTGAGACACAGCGGGGTGATTAAAAAGGGACGAGTCAGAGAGCTTAGCTTTCGCCAGCGACCTTGCTGATCACCTGACGACCACGGTAGTAACCGCAGGAGGGGCAGGCGACGTGACCGGGGACGGTAGTGCCGCATTCAGGGCAGCTCTTGAGAGTGGGCGCTTTCCAGCGGTTAGCGCCTTGACGCATGCGTTGGCGGCTCTTGGATTGTCTGCGCTTCGGATTGGCCATGAGAGTATCGGGTGGGGGGTCTGGTCTAGTTCAACTTGTTCAATGCTTCCCACACACCCTGACCCGCACTTTGAGGCTCGTCTGCGGCTGTTTCCAGCACGGTTTCAAACCTA
>CANIZT010000312.1 GCA_947471905.1 Verrucomicrobiaceae bacterium | reverse complement strand
CAGGCAAAAAGGGTCTTGTGATCGCCTTATTCAGTTCGAGTTGCCCGATCAGCGGTAAGCTGGCCCCAGAAACACTGCGTTTGGAAAAGGATCTGCAGGCGCAGGAGGTGAACTTGCTTCTCGTGAACGCCCTGCCAGGCCAAAAGAACGATGAGATCGCGAAGTTCATCGCAGATCACGGTTTCAAATCAAAGTTCGCACTCGATGCAGATGGCAAGCTCGCGCAAGCGCTGACTGCCACGACGACCACGGAGGTCTTTCTGCTCGATGCGACGCGGACGCTCGTCTATCGCGGTGCTTTGAATGATCAATACGGCCTCGGTTACTCCAAGGAGCAACCCACGCATCATTACCTGCGCGACGCTGCTGCTGCGATGCTACGCGGTGAACCTGCCGAGATCGCCGCCACGAGTGCTCCTGGCTGTGCGCTTGATTTGCCAGCACAGAAAGCGCTCGCAAAGACGAACGTGACCTACCATCGCGACATCGCCCGCATTTTGCAGGCGAACTGCGTGGAATGTCACCATAGTGGCGGCGTAGGGCCGTTTGCGCTCGATTCGTATGACGCGGTGATCGAGCACGCTGGGATGATCCGCAAGCAGGTGGAGCGCGGCGCGATGCCACCGTGGTTCGCGGCAGCGCTCGAAGGCCAGACTCACACGCAATGGGCAAACGATCGCTCGCTTGCCGAGCGTGATCGCACCGATCTGCTGGCCTGGTTGGCCTCAGACCGTCCGAAAGGCAATGTGGCCGAGGCGCCAAAACCACGCCAGTTCCCCAGCGAGTGGAGTATTGGCAAACCAGACGCTATCATCGCCGCCGCTCAGCCAGTTTCGATCAAAGCCGAAGGCACCATGCCCTACCAGCATGTGACCGTGAAAACAGACTTCCCCGAAGATCGCTGGGTGCGAGGCTATGAAATTCTGCCGACGGAGCGACAGGTGGTGCATCACGTCATTGTCAGCGTGTTTGAAAAAGGCCGCAAAGTGCGCGGTGGCGGAGATGAGGGCGCAGAAGGCTACTGGGCCGCCTATGTGCCGGGAAACACGAAGCAGGTCTATCCGGACGGCTTTGCCCGCAAACTGCCCGCAGGTGCGACAGTAAGCTTCCAGATCCATTACACGCCGAACGGCAAGGCTGTGCAGGACACGATGCGAATGGGCCTGCTCTTTGCCAAAGAACCGCCGAAGTATGTCGTCCACACCACTGCATTGCCTAATCCACGTCTCAATATCCCCGCCGGTGAGGCCAATCACGTCGAAACTGCTCAGCGCAAGCTACCCACTGACGTCAATGCCATGGCATGGATGGCCCACATGCATGTGCGTGGCAAAGCCTTCAAGTTCGAGGCCATCTTACCCGATGGTAAAACCGAAACGCTGCTCGACATCCCCCACTACGACTTCAACTGGCAACTCCGCTACGACTACGCCATGCCACACTTCCTTCCTCGTGGCACGACCATCAAAATCACCGCCATCTATGACAACAGCACCGGCAACCCTGCCAATCCCGATCCCACCAAAACCGTGCGCTGGGGCCAGCAAACCTACGACGAAATGATGATCGGCTACTTGGAGCACTACACGTTGCTGAACCCGGAAGTTGCGGGTGGAGAAGAGTAATTGGAGAAACTCAACGCTTGATCAGAAGCGCTGCTTCCAGACTCTTCAATTTCTGCATTTCAATTTCTAGTGCTTTAAGCTCATTTCGAGCCAAACCCGCGTTGCCTTCTGCGACGTCGCGCATGTTTCTAAGTGTAAATGTAGGAATGGTGCTTTTGGTTTCCGTAGACTTGATTTGATTATCATATTCTTTCACTTCGCCTTCAAGCTTGTCCTTATATTTGGTTGAGCTTTCAATTTGTACTAAGAGACGGGATATTTTCCGCCTAACGGACTGGAGTTCAGATTCATTATTTAGAGCATTTAAGTCCTGCATCGGATCAGAATTAGTGGTGCTTTTTACAAGCTCCTGCAATTGCGCTGATAGTGAATTTGGGCCCATGTCATATTGAGCCACGAAATTCTGAGGTAACTGATCGGCTTGGATATTTGCTATACCTTCAGAGTATACAATTGAAATCGTTTCAGCGTCAGCTTTGCGCATTTTTACAGTTTTATAAACCTTGCCGCTGACAAGTTTCAGTTCAGGCAGTTCGACTCCTTTGGCGCCATTGCGCGCAGCGTCGACCGTGTCTTGGAATGAATTCACAGTGTACTTCAGGTCTCCTTCTATACGCCGCTCCTTTTTATCCGCCTCAACCTGAATTTTGCCTGCCAATTCTTTCTTTATAGTCGCCTGCTGAAATTTCTGGTATGCAGCCTCAGCTTTTGCTAGCACTTCTTTTCGTCCGTTGAGTGTTTCGTGTGTCTGCTTTAGTATTAATTTGCCATCAACGACAGCAGCATTCACTACATCGATCTGCTCCATGTAACGGAATGCGAACATTGTGCCTACAGCTAAGCACAATATAATAAGTGGTGGCCAAATCCTGCCGTCTTCCATGGCTATAGTCGTAATTGGTTATCTGGCGTACTCAGTCTTATAGGTATCAATTTTGGCGCGAAGAGCAGCAAGTCTGGCCTCCATATCTGTACACTTCTGTAACTTGTCTGCGGCGAGCGCCTCCTCAGTATTGGCTTGGGTCAAAAGGCTCAAAGCGTTATGTTCCGTCGTCACAATATCGTCCCAACGCACACCCAGTTTGCCTAACGCATCTAATTTTTTGTTGATCGCTTCAATTTCAGCAAGAGCTTGCTCTCTCTCAGCCACCAATTTCACCCTCTCAGCCTCCAACTTTTTTGGTTTATCACAGCTGGACAAGCACACAGCCAAAATTGCAGCCGCGATAAATGTAGCTCTGACTTTGTTTGTGATTTTCATTTAATACTACTCTTGGTTTAATCCAAGATTGTGAAGATGTTGTGATGCGTCAATAAACTTTCACCACAAGTTTGCTCGCGGTCTCTTGCCAATCGGCAAACGCATCCTAGCATCGCGGCGTGATCGCGATTGCAACGGCCAGTCAAAAAGGAGGCGTGGGGAAAACCACGTTGTGCATCAATCTTGCCTATTCACTGGCACGGCGTGGCTGGCGGGTGCTGTTGATCGATACCGACCCACAGGGTGGCGTGGGATTGTCGCTGGCGAAAAGCACGAAGGCGCGGGAGGGATTTCATGAGTTTCTCATCCGTGGCGGAGATTTGAACAAGATTGTGGTGCCAACGCGATTGCCAGAACTGGAGATTCTGCCTGCCGGTCAGTATGACACCTGCGCACGGCAGGGATGGTCGGTGCATGAAGTGCCTGGGCGGCTGGCGGATCTGCTACGCGGCGCTGAATTGCGCGGTGTGGATGTGGTATTGATGGATACGGCCGCTGGAATGAACGGCACGACGGAGGCAGTGGTGAAGGCCTGCGATTTTGTGGTGCTGCCGCAGCAAGCGGAGCCGCTGGCGATCCGCAGTGTGCCGCATCTGCTGGAGACGCTGGCACGTTTCCGTGCGGAAGGCGCTGGCGTGCGCGTGGCGGGCATTTTGCTAACGATGGTGATGCGCGAGCAGGAGATGAGCCTCAAGGTCGCGCGGGAACTGCGCGAGATGCTGCCGTCGAACCTGATGTTTCAGCAGAGCATCCCTCGTATGCCATCCTTTCTCGAAGCGAGTGCGCTGGGTGTGCCGGTGGCACTGACAAAGCGCAATCCGCCGCCGGAAGCCCTGATTTTTGACCAAATCGCCGCCGAACTGGAGCAGCGTACGGGTTTGTCGAAGCAACGTGAAAAGGAGCATGGCCATGCAAGTCTCCTGGATTGATGCCGACCGGATCAAGGCACTGGTGGCACAGATTGTGCCGCAGGAGCCGTGTGAGGATGAAGCACCGCAGGCGGTGGATATCGAAACGGTGCCAGATGCGGCATCTATGTCTGCCATTGAATCCTGGAGTGCCGCCATGGATTGGATGGAACCTGTCACAGCGCCGCTGCCTGCCGCTGAAGTGATGGTGACGGAGCCTGCCGAACCAGAGCAAGAGTGTGAAGAACCGCCGGAAATCCTGGCAGACTCTCAAGACGATATCTTGGAAGACGATGACGATCATGGCATGCCTCTGCACAACCCTGCGGCTGCTCTGCCGCTGAGCCGGATTCGCGACAAACTGCGTGCTATCCGTCAGCGAGCGACGGAGGCTGGCATTTTGACGCGGGTGAGTGATGCCGCACCGCCGACTGAGCCAGACGCAGAGATTGAGTTGTCTGCCGATGTGTCAGCCCCCATGGAAGCCGCGACTAATCTTCCACCGGAAATGCCGCCAAAACCGGAAGCCCTAATGTTGCCACCAACACCGGCTTTTGAGATTCCACGAGGCTCGCGTGACGAGTGTCTGGCGGCCTTTGCCGGCTGGGCGCGAAAGGTTTTGCACGAGAACGGTGGTCACGTTTTGGTGATGAGCGATGACGGCGAGGTGCTCTGGGGCGGCGAGGCCAAGGCCGGATTGGTGCTCTCCACGATGATGGCATGGGGTGCAGCGACCCGCGCCAGCGCAATGTCTGCGTGCGGCACGCCACTGGTCATTCGACAACCGCTGGCATCTGGCAATGTTCTGACGGTGATTCCCTGTGAAACACCTGCTGGCATCGTCCATGCCGCCGTGGCTGCACCTGCGGGCGTGACGGACGAACTGGCATCGATTTTGCGCGGAGCCTTGTGCGCGGCAATGTGCCAAGAGTGACCAGGCAGCGACTCTACGGCTTTAAGAGCGCCAGTTCGTTGATACCCCAATAAGGGCCGCCCGAGTTGCCGAGTTGAGTGATGCGCACGAAACGCCCTTTCTGTGGTGACTTGAAGATGATTTCAACTAAAGCAGCGTTGTTACCTGCCTCTGCAACGGCATTGCTCCACTGCACGCCGTTGGCGGACAGTTCGATTCTATATTTGCGCGCAAAATCTTGGTTGTTACCTTGGCTGTCGAGCGCGATTCCGGCGATGGTTTCCTCTACAGGCAACTCAATTGTAAACCACTCGCCGCCTTTCATGGGTGCTCCAGTAGCCCAGCGTGAAGCGGTGTTGTTGTCCACGGCCTTCGCGCAATCTTCCTTTTTGTGGCTGGCGCTCAATTTCCAGGCGCTGCGCGGTTCGATCCATGTGAGCTTCGTTTTGAGCCTGGTGTTGAGCGGTGTCGGCGCTGGGGCTTGCAAGTAATGATCACGCAAACGACCTTCAATGAGCTGTAGTTGATCCGGCTTCAGGGCGGT
>CANIZT010000311.1 GCA_947471905.1 Verrucomicrobiaceae bacterium | reverse complement strand
CCGAGCGTCATGGAGTTCACGCTGATGCCAAAGACTTTGAAAATGATGATCGTCACCGCAAACGACAGCGGCATGGCCATGAGAGTGATGGCTGTGGTGTGGAAATTCAGCAGAAAGAGCAACAGAATGACAGTGACCATGATGGCACCGTCGCGGATGGCTTCTTTGAGATTGCCAATGGCGTGCTCGATGAAGTCGCCCTGACGAAACATGATCTCTGCGGTGACTCCAGCTGGCAAAGTGGGCCGCAACTCTTCCAGCGCGGCCTCGATGCTGCGGGAGAGCTTCAGCGTATCAAAACCAGGTGCTTTGTCGATGCTGAGCACCACGCCCATCGTGCCATTCACACTGGCGTCGCCACGCATCGGCTGAATGGCATGTTTGACCTCCGCCACATCGCTGATGAGCACCGGACGGTCGCCCACGGTCTTGACGATGGTGTGCGCGATGTCTTCCAGACTTGTCGTCATGCCGAGATTGCGCACCATGATCTCGCGTGGTCCGGCTTGCAGATAACCGCTGGTCGCATTTCCCGCTGCAAGGCTCACCGCAGTCTCAACTTCTTCAAATGTGACGCCATAAGCCGCGAGGCGATGCGGATTCGGCTGTACCTGAATCTGCTTCACGCCGCCGCCGATGGTGAGCACTTCCGCCACACCGCTGATGCTCTGTAAGCGACGCTTGATCGTCCAATCCGCGAGTGTGCGCAGTTCCACCGGCAAAACCTTGCCATCCTTGCTGCGCAGACCGACGAGCAAAATTTCACCCATCAGCGACGAAACGGGCGTCATGCCCGGCTTGGCACCTTTCGGCAGTGAATTGAGCACCGACTGCATGCGCTCCTGCACCAGCTGCCGCGCGCGATAGATGTCCGTGCCCCAGCCGAACTCTGCAAAGACGAGCGAAAGACCGACATCCGAGTTCGAGCGCATGCGATCCAGCCCGCTAACGCCTTGCACCGCACTTTCGAGTGGTTGCGTTACCAGTGCCTCCACCTCTTCCGGTGCCAAGCCTGGAGCCTCTGTCAAAATCGTCACCGTCGGCTTCGTCATGTCCGGTAACACCTCCACCGGCAGTTGCGTGAGCGTCTGATAGCCAAACAGCAGCACCAACAAAGCCGCCATCAAGATGAAGGGCCGGTTGTGCAGTGAGAAGCGGATGAGGTGGTTCAGCATGACTGCGCCTCCTTGCGCTTCAGCATCGCCACGATCAGAAGACTCAGCAGCAAGCCGCTGCTGCCCGCGAAGAAGCTCGTCAGCATGTTCCAGCCTGCGTGTTCGCTTGTGTGATCGTGGTCGTCATGATTTTTATCACGGTCGGCGATTTGTTCTTTGGTCATTTCGCTGCCGTCTTCGTTGTGGGGATGACCGTGCGCGGCGTCCATGGCCTCCTTGAGGCTGACGCTGCCTTTGCCGGCAAAGCCAAGCGCATAGGCACCACGCGTGACGACTTCATCGCCGGGGAATAAACCTTTGATGACCTCGACGAAGCGATCGTTCTGCGTGCCGAGAACGACGCTGGTTTTGACAAAGGCATTCTTGAGTTGGTAGTCTTTGATGTACACAAAACGCTCCGCTGCATCCCCCTGCACAGCGGCACGCGGGATGGACATCACACCTTCACGTGTGCTGACGACGATGCTGAACTCCGCCTTCATGCCGGGGCGCAGCAGTTTGTTAGGATTTGGCACATGGAAGGCGGCTTCGATGGTGCCAGTGGTTTCATCCGCCACGGCGGCGATGTGGGCGAGTTTGGCCTCGAATACACGATCCGGCAGCGCATTGAGGCGAATGTGAGCTTTGACGCCTGGAGTCAATTTGCCCGCGAGATGCTGCGGCACGCTGGCGGTGGCCTCGACAGTGGTTAGATCTAGAATTTCGATCAATTCCTGATCCGGCGTGACGGGTTGGCCTTGAGCGATGTTTACTTTGGAAACCGTGCCGCTAATGGGTGCATTGAGTTTGATCACTGGCGGCGGATCACCGGGCTGGCGGCTTTCAATCCAAGCGACTTCGGCATCGACATCGACTTCCTGATGAGGAATGACGAGCACCGAGAACGCACGACCTGGAATGCGACTGCTGACGATCGCTTTCTTCCCTGGAAGCACCTCGATGTGACCGAGAGAGAAGATGGTTTCTTCAAAGGTTGTTTCTTCCGCTTCGGTGAATTCAAGCTGAAGATTCGCTACAGCCGCTTCTTCCAGAATGACGGTGTTTTCCTTCCGCTTCGGATCAGCGGCGTGCAGCACGCTGAAAGTGGCGAGTGCCGCAAGGAGCATCTTAGCTGTTGATAGTTTCATGGGAAAATAAAGGGGATTAATGTTTCGTCGCGGCTGCGGAAGTGGCGGGCAAAGCAGGTGCATGTTTGCCGGTGGAAGCCTCGTAGCGAATGCGTGCGAGGTGGAAGTCACGCACAGCATCCAGCGCTGCGGCTTCGAGGTGCAGACGTTGCTCGCGGGCGCGTAACACCGTTAGGAGATCGGTTTGACCGTCCTCGTAAGCTTTTTCGAGCTTGTCTGTTTGCTCGATGACAAGCGGCAGGAGTTTGTTGCGCGTTTCGTCAGCGAGATCGGCGTTTGCCTGCATCTCTCGGCGCGCCGTTTCAGCTTCACTGATGATTTGATTGCCTAGTGCCTCGCTTTCCAAACGCGCACGTTCCGCACTCGCGGTCTTTTCGGCGATCTCACCCTGATTGCGGTTCCAAAACGGCAGTGGGATGGAGATGCGAAAGCCAAGGAATCCGGTGCGTTCGCGATTGGCCGGCGTCACATCCTGCATTTCACGCGAGGCAAACAGCCCTGCAGTCACATCTGGCATGCGTCGCGCTTTGGCGAGATCTTTACCAGTTAGCGCCGCTGCAATTTTTGTCTGAGCGAGCTGATAATCGGCACGCTGCATCCATCCCGCTCCCATGCCTGGCACGGTAAGACTTGGAAGATCGCCACTGAGTGTCAGCGAATCGGAAGGCTTTAAGCCCAACATTGGCTTGAGCTGTCCCTGCAAACTGACGCTGCTTGTTTCCAATTTTCGGGTCTCCAGCAACAACCGCTGCGCATCTACCTGCGCTTGGGCGGCATCGAGAGCAGATATCTCTCCGACTTTGGCACGCCCACGCACAAACTCCGAGAGCTTCGATGCCAGCGCCGTCTGCTGCTGACGCAAAACACGTTGTTGGGTGAGCGACAGCAGTTGCACCGCGAGACCCTGCGCATCGGCGATGAATCGGCGCTCGGCATCACGCACTTCAAGTTCTGCCGCACCCACCAGTTGCGATGTCAGTTGCTTTTCCAGGCTGAGCCTGCGTGTGATCGGAAAGGCCTGATCAATGGAGAAGACGCCGGTTTGCGGACTGACGTTGCTTTGATTCTGAAAACCGTAACCAACCTCGGGATTCGAGAGCCTGCCAGCACCGAGCTGGCGTCCGCGTGCCTCCGCCACCGCGAGGCGGGCGGCTTTGAGAGTGGGATGCGCGGCGCGGACCTGCATGCCGATGTCGGCAAGGGACAGTGTGAGAGCCGGGGCCGACGAGGCGGCAGCCAGCAGCAGAGATGTAAACAAAAGGGATGAACGAAGCATGGACGTGGTGTGGTTTGAGATTCTGAACACGAGGGTGCCTCGTGTCCTCGAAGGAATGCAAAAGACGCTGCCTCAGTCGTGGAGGCGGCGTGGCATTGGTCTCAAACCCGCAGGGCGATGGTACGCGAGAGAATCTGCGGCCATCTTCGATCCTCCGAACGAACTGCAATGTGATGCGGCGCTGCATGTTCGGTAGAAACAACTGGAGGAAGCGAGATGACGGTCAAAAAGACCGGTGCGGTGGCCGCAATGCTTGCAAACTGCGAGGAGTCTGCCTTGAGGGCGAGCATCGAATCGATCAACGCGGTGTGGTGATGCGTGTCGCCATCGGGAGGCAGGTCATCGTGATCATGGCAAGCATCGGCCTCGTCTTCATGATCGTGACAGGCTTCTGAATGCGGGCCGTGGCAGTGCTCATGGAGAGTGAAGGCCGGCTCATCGCCACAGTCGCATTCAAAGCCGCGAGCGGGCTTGAATGCATGCACCCAAGCCATCGCAAACAAAGCGGCGAGGCTGATGGTGATGCGAATGCTGCGCGTTAGCTTCATTAATGGCGAATGATAACGTCACTCAGACGCATCACGCAACCACGAATTCAATCCGCCGCTGTCTGGCGTTGTTTTAGCTCCACGAGTGCGTTGAGGATCTTCACGCGGTTCATTTCGTGCACTTCGAGTTTGGTGCCAATCTCAGAAATGAGGGTGATTGTCAGTTCACCGCCGAGGTGCTCACGGAATTCTTCGAGACCTTCGAGGACAGCGGGTTCGCCGCTGCGACCGTTGTCGAGCAGGTGTGCAGAGTAGGTGGCGAAGCCAATGCGCTCGATGAGTTTCAGCACACGTTCACAGGTTTCGGCATCCAAGAGGTCCTGCATGCGGGAATAGACGAGGTCGACGGACATGCCGATGGCAACGGCCTCACCGTGGGTGACGGCGAAACGAGAAATCTGTTCCAGCTTGTGCGCAGCCCAGTGGCCGAAGTCGAGCGGACGGGCGGAACCGAGTTCAAAGGGATCACCACCTGTGGCGATGTGCTCCACGTGAAGTTCAGCGCTGCGCTGGATGACTTTTTCGAGCGCGTCCTGCTTCAATGCGGCGAGATCGTCACCCATGGCCTCAATTTGCTCAAAGAAGGCACGATCACGAATGAGAGAAACCTTGATGGCCTCGATGATGCCGTTGCGGCGCTCACGCTTGGGCAGGGATTCGAGAAAGGCGAAGTCGTTCACCACGGCATACGGCACAGCGAAGCTGCCGATCCAGTTCTTCTTGCCGAAGTAGTTCACGCCATTCTTCACGCCGACGCCGCCATCGCCCTGAGACAGTGTGGTCGTCGGGAAACGCACATGACGGATGCCACGGTGCGCGGTGGAGGCTGCGAAGCAGACGAGATCGAGAATGGCACCGCCGCCGATAACGAATACGTAGCTGTGGCGGTCGAGAGCAGCCTCATTGATGGCATCCCAGCAGCATTCGACGAGGCGCAGATCGTTTTTGCAGGCTTCGCCGCCGGGAATGACGATGGGCGTGTCCGTCAGCGTGAAGGTCTCCGCATGGGCCTCGCCATAACCGACGATGTCGTCGATGAGATCGCGATTCGCGTTAGCGACGGCTTCATCGACGAAAACGAGAACGCGCGGCAGTTTGTGCGGCTGACCGAGTTTGAGCAGATCGCGAATGGTGTTGTTTCTG
>CANIZT010000310.1 GCA_947471905.1 Verrucomicrobiaceae bacterium | reverse complement strand
TTGATCATGAACGGCGGCTCCTTGCCGGTGCCGGTGAGCAGCGTGGCGAGCTTGGGGAGCAGATACGTCACCATGATGAGCGCCAGCGCCGCGCCTGAAGTGATCAAAAACGCCGGATAGATCAACGCGCCGACGACTTTGGCGTGAATTTCCTCCATCAGCCGCAGATGCCGCGCCTGGCGGTCCATGATGTCGTCCAACGCGCCGCTGTTCTCACCGGCAGCGATCATGTTGCAGTACAACTCATCGAACGAGGATGAAACTTGCTTCAATGCTGCGGACAGCGGCACGCCATCACGCACCCGTTCACGCACTTGCTTCGCCAATGTGCCCAGTTTCGACGCGCTGCGGTTTTCCATGGCCTGCAACGCCTGCTCCACTTGCAGACCGGAGGCGAGCAGGTCGCCCATGTCCTCGGTGAAGCGGATCACATCGGCCTTCGCGAGATGCAGCATCGTCTCAGTGGCCGCCTCGGTTTTTTTGGCTCGTTCCACACCTTGCGCTTGGATCGAGCGTGCCTGCAAGCCGCGTCGTGCGAGCAGACGCACCGCATCACCACGATCCGCCGCCTCAATCGAGCCGGTTTTGCTCGATCCATCGGCAGCCAGGGCTTGATAGACAAAGGCGGGCATCATGCGAGTTCTTCGCTGGTGACGCGGGCCACTTCCTCCAGCGTGGTGATGCCTTCGAGGGCTTTTTGCAGACCGTATTCGCGAATCGTGGTGAAGCCATCCTTGCGTGCCTGCGTCTGCAACTCGGTCTCTGAGGCACGTGCAGCAACCAGTGCCTGCATGGCCGGTGTCATGATGGCGATCTCATAAAGAGCGACGCGTCCTGAATAACCCGTGCCACGGCATTGCTGACAGCCGCCGCGTGCCGCCTTGAACAGCGCTTTGCTTTTTACTTCGGGGAAGCCCAGCTTCACGAACTGCTCGCGTTTGTAGTTCGCGGGTGCCTTACACGCTGCGCAAATGCAGCGCACCAGCCGTTGCGCGAGGAACGCCCGCACTGACGAGCTGACGAGGAAGGGCTTTACCCCCATTTCAATCAAGCGCGTGATGCCGCCGATGGCGTTGTTCGTGTGCAGCGTGGAAAAAACGAGATGACCCGTCAGCGAAGCGCGCACGGCGATCTCCGCCGTCTCCAGATCGCGGATTTCACCGACCATGACGACATTGGGATCGCCGCGCAGGATGCTGCGCAGGCCGCTGGCAAAGGTGAGGCCGATCTCGTTCTTCACCGGAATCTGCACGATGCCCGGCAGCTTGTTTTCCACCGGGTCTTCGATGGTGACGATGCGGCGATGCACGCTGTTGAGCTGCGAAAGGAAGGTGTAGAGCGTCGTCGATTTGCCGGAACCGGTGGGACCAGTGACGAGTACGATGCCGTTCGGCTTCGCCAGCAGTAGTTCGATTTTTTCACGATGCTCCGTGCTCAAGCCGAGGCGGTCGAGCGTGAAGCGCTCCTGTCCAAGCAAGCGCAGGCTGATGGATTCGCCTTCGACGCTCGGAATGCAGGCGACACGCACGTCAATCGATTGCCCCTCGGCCTTCAAATGAATGCGCCCGTCCTGCGGCAGGCGTTTCTCGGCGATGTCGAGCTTGCTCATCACCTTGATGCGCGCGATCACCGATGCTTGGAGCGCCTTGATGTTCTCCGGCACGGGAATTTCATGCAGGAAGCCGTCGATGCGGTAACGAATGCGCAAACTGTCCGGCTGCGGCTCCACATGAATGTCGGTGGCCTTCTGTGCCAGCGCCTCGCGGATGATTTGATTCACGAACTTCACCACGGAGGCGTCTTCGTCCTCGTCGTCGATCACATTGGCTTCATCGCGTAGATGCAGATCATCCGTGCCACCACCACCAGCGGCGATGAGTGCGTCAAACGTCTCCGCGCCCACGCCGTAGAGCTGCTGCACGGCATTGAGCAGCTCGCTGCGCGGACTCAGGCACCACTCCACCGGCAGTTCTGACTGTCGTGCCACGGCCTGCCGTGCGATCAGATCACAGGGATCGTGGCAGGCGAGCACGAGCGTGCGCTTAGTGCCCGACACATGACCGCTGCCAAAACCCACGGGAAAAATCTGATGCCGCACCGCGAAGCGTGCCGGAATGAGACGCTTCATCTCAGCTGCATCGTCCACGCTCGGCTGCGGCGTTTCCAGCCATCGCCAGCCAAGGCTCTCAGCAAGATGACGCGTGAAGACACGCTCATCCACCGCGCCGCTTTCAATCAACGCCAGCACTGGAGAAATTCCGCCTGCCGCCGCCGTTTTCATGGCCGCCTGCACATCCGCCTCATCCACACCTGAGGCACGGGCGCTTGATTGAAGAATGGAAATCATAGTCATGTGACAGGACTGTTGCATGTCACGGTCTTTATGAACTCGAACTCCACTGACGCGCTCACGGGAAGTGTTTCATTGTTAAGATTCCGTCACTTGAGCTTCTTGTCCTTTGCATACCCTTTCATGTTGGTGAGATGTCGCATCCAGATTCGCAGAAAGACCGCAGCCGCAGGTTCAGTGCTGCTGGCGATCTTGTGCTTGGTCGCGGTGCTGTCTTTTCTCATCGTTACGGCGGTGTCGATTGCCAAACAGCATGGTGACATGCAAATGGCGCGGCAGGGCGTGATGCGCGCACGGCAACTGGCGGAGATGGGCGTCGCCGTTGCGGCGCATCCGATGATCAAGCCGGGCGATCCGCTGTTGCGGCGAAGTTTATCGGGCATCGAACGATTTGAAGCCATAGTCAGCACAGAGGAAAGCCGCTTGAACTTAAATGCGCTGCTCACTGAGGAGCGTCTGCCGGTGCTGGAGCGTGTTTTTGTTTCATGGGGGATATCAGCGGCGGATGCGCAGGGCATTGCGACCACGCTCATGGACTGGACGGACGCGGATGATTTGAAGCGCCGGCCCGACAGCGCTGAAAAGATGGAGTATGCGCGTCTTGGGTTTTCTGACCGACCGTTGAACCGCAAGCTGAGCAAACTTGATGAACTCGACCTGGTGGCGCGTGCGGATGAAATTCAAAAGGCCAAGCCGGACTGGCGATCATTCTTCACGCTCCGTGGCAACGGACAATTGGATGTGAACACCGCCTCTGCCGAAGTTCTCGCTGCGGCAACAGGTGCCTCACTGGAGAATGCCAGGCAGCTCGTGCAGAAGCGCAATTATCAGCCGCTGCAAAGTTTGGAAGAAGCGCTGGCACTGCTTGGCCTCGCCGGACAGCAGGCGACGGAACTCATGCCGCTGCTGACATTGCACGGCCCCACCCGGCGAGTCGAAAGCATCGGCACGGCAGGTGATGCACGCTGTGGCATCGCGGTGGTCATGCACACGGATGCCGGCACGCCGCGTATCGCCGAGTGGCGCGAATTTCCTGTGGAAGGAGCACGGAGGCTGTGAATCTCATGGCCCTTCGACGTTCATCACATCAAGTGCTGTGCTTCCCAGGCGAGGAAGACCGGGAGTCATGGTCATGCACTGCTGATGGCGTCTGGAAGCGTGTCGAAAATACTTCGGGTGGCGTGATGGGAATCGAGGCAATCGCTTTTGACAGTGCGCCGTTCTGGTCGCTGAACGCAGACGCTCAGGATGAAGCGGTGGCACTGCGCTGGGAGGGACTCGGAGTGTCCAATGCAGGTGAATCACGGTTGTGGACACACTGGCCGGTGATGCGGAAGGAACCTCAGGTGCTGGTGGGAACGCTGGCGCTCACGGCTGGGGCAGCTTTGCCGGAAGCACCGAGGTATGAGCCCAGCGCCCGCATGCTGCCGCTGCCTGACAACGGAATCGCCGTATGGCGGGAACTTGGTCGTTATGTATTGGCGTTCACACGTGAAACAGCGCTGCTGCATGTTGCTGTACTGACTTCGCGCAGCCTGGATGTGGATGCGGCCTTTGAAATGCGCGACGTGTGCGCCGCGCTGCAAACGCACGGGTTCATCGACGAAGTGCCTGCCATTCATGTGTGGACGCGCTGTGAAACGGATTTTGTGCCGCAGCTTGCGTGTTTTTTTGTAGCAGCAGGCATCATCAAGGAGCCGCGTCCTGACCCACGACTGCCTGCGGCAGCCAGCGGCCTGCTGCCGACGCAGGTGGCGACGCTGCGACGGCAGCAACAACGCCGACAGAGCCAGATGCTGCTGCTGGCTGCGGCGGCGCTGGTTTATCTGTGCTTCTTCGGTGCGTGGTGGTTGCGGCTGCAATGGCGTGAGTCGGGTTTGAACCATGCGGATGTCGAGATGACCGCCAGACAGCCGGAGATCGACCTTGTGCGTGAGGCGCAGGCACACTGGCTGGAGATGGAGGCCGCGATCAATCCAGATCTGTATCCAGTGGAGCTTTTCCATCAGATCGTGTCGTTGCTGCCTGATGAAGGCATCCGGTTGAAGGAATTTCAGATCGAGGACAGCAGGCTCATCGTGAGTGGCGAGGCTACGACGGTCAATCACGCGCTCGGCTTCAAGGACCGGCTGGCCGCCTGTGAACCGTTGCAGCGCTATGAGTGGACCTTCCCGGTGCCCACGATTCGTGAAGACAACCGTGCGGAGTTTCGCGCGGAAGGAACCCTCAACGGAGGAGCTGCCCATGAAGGCCAGTGAACGCCGTCTGCTCATGATCTTGGGCGTGCTGGCCGCAGTGTGTGGCGGCGCGGTGCTGTCCCAGCGCTTGCTGCGCCTGCAGCATGACATCGAGCGCAAGGAGCAGACGCTCGAACTGCAACAGATGGAGGCGCAAGCGGTGCTGGCCGAAACGGAGCTGTGGAAACAACGCCTCATCTGGCTGCAATCAACCCAGCCGGCGATGACGAGTGAAAACCAAGCCAGCGAGGAACTGCTGGAGGCGCTGCTGACCTCCGCCGCCAGTCATTCGCTGCTGGTGCAGAAAAAGCAACTGCACGAGCCGGTGAACAACACCTTCCACCGTGAAGTGGGAGTGACACTCACCGTCAAAGGAGCGCTGCCGTCCGTCTTCCGCTGGTTGCACACGGTGCTGTCACCGGAATCTTTTTGTGCGGTTCCGCAGATGAAAGTCATTCCAGATGGCGCGGATCCATCGAAAGTAATTGCCACGATTCATTTCAGCCGCCTGCATGCGCCGGCCACGGCAACGAACAGTCTTCAGGAGGCACCCAAATCATGATGCGTGCCAGCTTCATTCTCATGACCGCTCTCGGTGGTGTGCTGGCGCAGGAACCTGCGCCCTTTCAGCCGCCACAATCCTACGACGTGCAGCGCTACGAAACTGATTGGAATAAAAATCCCTTC
>CANIZT010000309.1 GCA_947471905.1 Verrucomicrobiaceae bacterium | reverse complement strand
GTGCTCTACCACTGAGCTATAACAGCAAACCTGCGGCAGCCTCGTGAGAGACCTCCTCCTCTTTCGACAATAAAACCGGGGAATGCAAATCTCTCAGACTGATGTCTAGAGACAGTACGCCCCGGCTTTTTTACCGAAAAAGTGGCGCGAAAGTAGGACGCTCGGCATTTCTGTCAAAGATTATTTCCAATCTTTCCGAAAGACTCAAAAGTGCTTCGGCGTGCCCCTATCACCCCTTGTTGCCACCGCCAGATCAATTTTAGGCTTGGCTTGGCGGCAACGCCTTCATAACCTCACGATGAAATCAATCTGCTACACACTATGAAAACACTGTTCCTGACCACCCTCGCTTTTATCGCTACGGCGACATCTATTATGGCCAAGACCGGCTGGGATGACGACTTTGAAAAATCTCTCGCCAAGGCCAAGGAGGAAAAGAAAATGGTGCTCCTCGACTTTACCGGCTCCGACTGGTGTGGTTACTGCATCAAGCTGGATGACGAGGTCTTTTCCAAATCCGCCTTTAAAAAGTTTGCGAAAGAAAACCTCGTGCTGGTGGAACTGGACTTCCCCCGTGGCAAATCCCTGCCCAAGAAGACCAAGGCGCAGAATGACGCTCTCAACGCCAAGTTTAACGTGAACGGCTATCCCACCATCGTGCTGCTCGACAGCGAAGGCAAAGAAGCCGCCCGCTGGGTCGGTTACGACCCAGAGCTGCTCTCCAAGCTCAAGGAGAAAGTCGGTACGCCCAAAACCGAAGCAAAATAATTCCAGCACATTTCCAACACCATGAAAACACTCATTCTCGCCACGCTCGCTCTGCTTACCACTTTTGCTCTCGCTGAACCCAAAGCCGGCTGGAGCGAGGATTACAAAGGCACGCTCTCCAAAGCGAAGGAGGAAAAGAAAAAAGTGCTCCTCGACTTCACCGGCTCCGACTGGTGCGGTTGGTGCATCAAGCTCGACAAGGAAGTCTTCTCCACGGACGAGTTCAAAAAGCTGGCTGAAAAAGAACTGGTGCTCGTTGAACTGGACTACCCTCGCAGCAAAACGTTGCCCGAGGAACTGAAGAAACAGAACGCCGGATTGAAGGACAAATTCAAGATCGACGGCTACCCCACCATCATCCTGGTCAGTTCCAGCGGCAGAGAACTCAAACGCTGGGTCGGTTACAGCGCCAGCATGCTGGCAGAGCTTAAAAAGGAAGCCCGTTAACCCGCTAGGCCTACCCATGACGATGCGCTGGTGCCTCTCATCCTGCATGGCACTCGTTTTGGCCAACCTCTGCCTGCGTGCAGCAGACGAGACCGAGGAGCAGCTCAAAACCATCGTCAAGGCGGCACGCATCGGCAATCAGGAGGCCCTCACGCTGCTGAAAGACCTGCCCGCCGCCAAACTGACGGGCGATGCCGTGCTCAACATCGTTGGCGACAAAAAAGTCGGTACCGGCATCAAACTGCGTCTCGCCGAAATCGTCGCCGCTTGGCCAGCGGGCGAAGGCCGCAAAGCGCTGGCCTACTGGCTGGTCAAACACCCTTCCTGTGACGACGATGAACTCATGTTCTTCGCCGGCATCGGCCTGCTGGAAGCGCGCACCTTTTTCTGGAACATGCTGACCCAGATCAAAGGCCCGCTAGCCGCCGTGCGCGATCCCGAACACGTGGCCCTCGCCGCCAAGGCGCTTGGCGCCTTTCCCGACAATCCTGAAGTCGTCGTCACTCGCATCGCCACCATGCTCGATCCCGCTTGCGCCCACGTCATGCGTGCCTGCGCGGCGGAAGCCCTCGGCGGCATGCAGAACTTCAAGGCCGTCGAAGCGCTCCTGCCGCATCTTGGCGATGACGCCATCGGCGACATCGCCCTGTGCGCGATCTATCGTCTGACAGCTCAGGGCTTTGCGACCGACGTGGACAAATGGAAAGCCTGGCTCGTCGAGCAAGGCGCGAACGTCGCGTGGAAAAAACTCACCCGCACTGACTATGCGGACTATCTAAAGACGCAGAAACTTCTCAAACCGCTGGATGATCCCGCCATGAACAACATGGGCTCGTTCTACGGCATGGAGTTCAAAGCCAAAGGCGCACTCTTCATCCTCGATGTCAGCGGCAGCATGACGCAGGACGACCGCATCGGCAGGCTCAAGGCGCAGATGAGCAACCTCCTCACCGCCATGCAAAACAAGTCGGACAAGCTGCGCTATGGCATCCTCACCTTCGGCGAAAACATCGACTCCTGCTTCCCGGCCCGCGGCATCGAGACCAACACCGAGAAAAACCACAAGCAGGCCATGCGCTTCGTTGAACGCATCCAGGCCGACGGCGGCACGCCGATGTGCGAGGCGCTGACCCATGCGCTGACCAAAATGCTGCCCGACGGCAACCTCGACGCCATCTACTTCCTCAGCGACGGCCAGCCCAGCGACGGCACGCCGCAATACGTGCTCGAACTCGCCACCCGCATCCACACCAAATTCCAGATCCGCATCCACACCATCAGCATTGGCGAAGAACCTGCTCAAAACCTCGACCAGCCCTCGCTCCTCAATCAAATCGCCAACGCCTGCGGCGGCACCTTCACCATCCCGCCATGAACACCCGTCGCGACATCCTCCGCACCGCGCTCTGCACCACACCCGCCGTCCTCACCGGCTGCATCCTGCCAGACTTGCAGGAAGTGCGCAGCACCGGCCTCATTTCGCAATCATCCTCGGCCAACGGCGCGCCATTCCTTGTTTCCGGCAGACGGGCCGCAGCATTGCGCGAATACAACCAGCGCTTCCTCGTCTCAGGAGCCACCTTCCGCTTCGGCCCCAAGCCCGCCTACGGCATGGCGTGGACCGCCGAACTCGAACGCGGCTACGCCAGCATCAAGCATGACCCGCGTCTCGGCTACGCCGTCAAAAATCTCAGCACCGGCGCCTACCTTGCCGAATACCAGGCCGACCGCGTACTCGTCGGCGCTTCCATGCCCAAGCCCGCCGTCTCCGCCGTGCTGCTGGAGGCAAAACAGGGCAACCTCACCCGCGAGGAATTCCAGCACATCATCAACGCCTGCGATCTCAGCATCAACGCCTCCTGGCATGCCATGCTCGGTCGTTTCAGCGCTGCCGACGAACAGTTCTTCGAGCAGAAATACCACCTCCCCGACGTGCCCATCCGCGCCAACGGCCAGTCTCCCCGCTTCTACGCCGAGTTCTTCGAACGCCTTGTGAACTACAAGCTCGACTACGGCTGCGAGATGCTCCTCGAAGCCACCCGCCGCAATCAATTCGGTCGTGGCCGCTGGTATCTCCCCGCCGAGATCACCCAGGTCGGCGGCAAGACCGGCACCGACGGCCCCTACAAGCACGAAGGCCTCTGGTTCTACTACCGCGGCACCCCGTATGCCATCGTCATGTACAGCGACGGCCACTTCGGCCGCGAGGAAAACTTCTGGCGCATCGGTGCCGTCTTCGGCGGCCTGTTCCGCGAATACATCGCGTGAGCAGCCTTCCCGCCAGCACCATCTTCATTGTCGGGCCGACCGCATCCGGTAAATCCGCGTTCGCTGCCGCATTGGCAGAGCAGATCGGCGGCGAGATCGTCAATGCGGATGCCTTTCAACTTTACGCGGGCATGGACATCGTGACCGCGAAGCCGTCCGCAGCAGAAATGAAACGCGTGCCGCATCATCTCTACGGCATCATTCCACTCACCGAATCGTGCGATGCGCAGCGTTATCACTCACTCGCAGTGCCAGTGATCGAAGACATCGCGGCACGTGGTCGTGTCCCCATTGTCGTCGGCGGCTCGGGGCTTTACCTCAAGGCGCTCACGCACGGCCTGTCTCCCCTGCCCGCCGCCTCGCCGGTCTTGCGTGAGCATTTCAAGCATCTCAGCGCCGGGGAAAAAATCGTCTGGCTGCTCCAGCGCGATCCCGAGGCCGCCACCACCGTGAACCTTCGCAATCCGCGCTATGTCGAGCGCGCGCTGGAAATCTGCCTGCTCGCTAGACGACCGCAGTCCGGCCTGCGGCGTTCGTTTGCGGCCCAAGAACCGCAGGTGAACGGCATCATCCTCGACTGGAATCGCGAGACGCTCTACGCCCGCATCAATCAGCGCACGCTGACCATGATGGAGGCCGGTTTGATCGCCGAAGTCGCCGCGCTCGGCGAACTCTCGCCCACGGCGGAGAAAGCCATCGGCATCCGCGAAGTGCGCGAGCATCTCGCCGGACGCGTGTCACTCGCGGACACCATCGCCGCGATCCAGCAGGCCACGCGGCGTTATGCGAAGCGCCAGATCACCTGGTTTAGGCGCGAACGCTGCTTCCAAACGATTTGCCTCGATTCCGTTCCGACGGCAGAGTACGCACTCTCCCGCATTCTCGAACTCTTTCCATGCCTCCGCCCGTCCAGCCAGTCCGCCCCGTCTTCGTCAACCTAGGTCCGCGCAGTTACCTCGTGCAGGTGGGACGTGATCTCTTGAAGACGCTCGGTGAGGAAGTGAACAAGAAAATGCCGGACCGCGTGAAGTGCGCCGTCGTCACCGATTCCAATGTGGGACCGCTGTATGCCGAAACTGTGATGACAAGCCTGCGTGCCGTCGGCAAAGAGCCGCATCTCATCACCGTGCCAGCGGGTGAATCGTCCAAATCGCTGACTTGGAGTCAATCCGTGCTCAGCGAGATGGTGCGCTTCGGCCTGGATCGCAAAAGCTTCGTCGTCGCCCTCGGCGGCGGCGTCATTGGCGATCTCGCTGGCTTTTGCGCCTCGATTTATCAACGCGGCATTCCTTACGTGCAGGTGCCCACCACCGTGCTGTCACAAGTCGATAGCTCCGTCGGCGGCAAGACCGGTGTGAACTTGCCTGACGCCAAAAACATGGTCGGCGTCTTCCACCAGCCCGTGCATGTCATCGCCGATCTCGACACGCTCAGTTCTCTCCCGACACGCGAATGGAACGAAGGCTTCGCTGAAATCATCAAGCACGCCTGCATCCGTGATGCCTCCATGTTCAAGGCCATCGAAAGCATTGCCGAAGGCAAAGGTGACATCGTCGGCCTCATCCGCCGCAACATCGCCATCAAGGCCGTCATCGTCGAAGCGGATGAGCACGAAACCATCGGCACGCGGGCGCTGCTCAATTTTGGTCACACTTTGGGTCACGCCATCGAAGCCGCCGCCGGTTATGGCAGGCTGCTGCATGGTGAAGCCATCAGCCTCGGCCTGCGTGCCGCTGCGTGGCTCTCCGCTCAAATCTCCGACCTCACCAGCGAGGACTACGAACGCATCGTGACGCT
>CANIZT010000308.1 GCA_947471905.1 Verrucomicrobiaceae bacterium | reverse complement strand
GAAAGGCGAAGCCGCTCCCGCAGTAGCGACTACACCAGCCACACCTGCGGATGCTGCGGTGAAAGCGGATATCGAAACGGTGCAGCTTAATTTGAATCTGGTGTGGATGGTCATCACCGGAGCGCTGGTTTTCGTGATGCAGGCTGGATTTGCCATGGTGGAGCTGGGATTCGCCCGTGCGAAGAACAGCATCAACATCATCATGAAGAACTTCCTCGACTTCTGCATCAGCGCGATCGTGTTCCTGTTCATCGGCTTTGGTTTGATGTTCGGCACGAGCATCGGTGGCTGGATTGGTGGCGACAGCTTCTGGCTGTCCAACCACGCAGCCGATGACAAGTTCTGGGCCTTCTGGTTCTTCCAGGTGGTGTTTGCGGGCACTGCTTGCACGATTGTTTCTGGCGCAATGGCGGAACGCACGAAGTTCGTCGGCTATCTGATCTACGCGGCACTTCTGGCAGCGATTGTGTATCCTATCGGTGGTCACTGGGCTTGGGGTAGTTTTGGCGGTGCCTTTGGCGTCGGTGGAGAAAAAGGCTGGCTCGAAGCGATGGGCTTCGTGGATTTCGCAGGATCAACGGTGGTGCACGGCTGCGGTGGCGCTTGTGCACTGGCTGGTATCTTGGTCGTCGGCGCGCGGCATGGACGTTTCGCGAAGGATGGCACACCGCGTTTGATCGCAGGTCACAACATCCCACTTGCTGCTCTTGGTGTCTTCATCCTGTGGTTCGGCTGGTTTGGCTTCAATGCAGGTTCCACCCTGCTTGGCAACGGGACGATTGGCCGCATCGCGGTGAATACGACCATCGCTCCTGCGGCAGCGGCCTTGTCGGCCATGATTTCGATGTGGTTTGTTCAAGGTCGGCCGGATGTGGGCATCACGCTCAACGGCTCACTCGGCGGTGCGGTCGGTGTGACGGCCTGCTGCGCGAATATTTCGCCCGCATCGGCCTTCATCGTCGGTTTGATCGCCGGCATCATCACCACCGTCGCCACCATCGCACTGGAGCGCATGAAGATCGACGACGCTGTGGGCGCAGTGCCGGTGCACCTTTGCAATGGCTGGTGGGGAACGCTCAGTGTGGCATTATTCAACATGGACGGCTTTGATGCGAACAAACTTGGCGTACAGGCACTCGGCACGTTTTCGGTTACGATCACCTCCTTTGTCATCTGCTTCGGCATCTTCAAGCTGGTGGACATGCTCGTCGGGCTGCGTGCCACGGACACGGAACAAATCGACGGCCTCGACTTTGCTGAGCACGCCGCAAACGCCTACCCAGACTTCCAGACCACAGATCAAGCCTGAGGCAATCAAGGTCACGCATTGCGTAATATCGGTGGGGCGACGCAATGGCCTCCGTGCGTTGATACGAGGTCATGATCAACCTCACCCGCCTTTATTGCGATGTCGCGCAGCCATTGGATCACCTGCGTTACGGCCGTGGCCACGGCTCGCCCACCTCCGCCGCTGAACGTCGTCCCATCGTCGTCTGGAACATTACCCGGCGCTGCAACTTGAAATGCGTCCATTGTTATCAGGACTCGGATTCGAAATTCTACCCCGGCGAACTCGATTGGGAGCAGTGCAAGGCAGTGGTGGACGATCTCGCCAAGTTCAAGGTGCCCGCGCTCCTGCTTTCTGGTGGTGAACCGACAATACACCCGCATTTCTTTGAACTGGCCGAATACGCCACCAGCAAGGGCCTGCGCCTCACCCTTTCTACCAACGGCACACTGATCAATCCCGAGTGGGCCAAGCGCATCAAGGACATCGGCTTCTCCTATGTCGGCATTTCGCTCGATGGCATGGGTGCCACACATGATCACTTCCGCGGCAAAGTCGGCGCGTTCGACAAAGCCGTCGCTGCTTTCCGCAACTGCAAAGCTGTCGGCCAAAAAGTCGGCCTGCGGCTCACGCTTTCGCGTCACAACATCGCTGATCTCGATTCCATTCTCGATTTTATCGAGCAGGAGGACATTGAGCGCGTTTGCTTCTACCATCTCGTTTACAGCGGACGTGGTTCCGAACTCATGGAAGTTCCCCATGAGGAAACACGGGGTGCCATCGACAAGATTCTCGACCGCACCGCGAAATGGGCCGCCAGCGGCAAACCGCGCGAAGTTTTGACCGTCGATCAGCCTGTGGATGGTCCTTATCTCTACATGCGCCTCAAACGCGAAAACCCCGAACGCGCCGCACGTGCCATGGAACTGCTGCAATGGAATGGCGGCGGTGCGAATAGCAGCGGCACCGGTATCAGCAACATCGACACGCAGGGCAATGTGCATCCCGATCAGTTCTGGCACGAACTCAACTTAGGCAACGTGAAGGAGCGCAAGTTCAGCGACATCTGGTCGAATCGCGACAACCCAACGCTCTCGGCATTGCGTGACCGCAAGCAGCATCTCAAAGGCAAGTGTAGCGAGTGTCGCTTCCTCGATGTCTGTGGTGGCGGCTTCCGTGTACGCGCCTTGCAAATGACTAGAGATCTCTGGGCTCCTGACCCTTCATGTTACTTGAATATGCAGGAGATCGGACTTGCTCAAGCAGCGTGACGCTCACTCAGCGTAGTTGCTATGAAAATTTGGCATCCAAGACTGTGACAGCAAGATTTTGCATGTCGGAATTCTTGCCCTCGTTACAGAATCCTGCCAGCATTTGATGTAATCATGCGGAGGCGTTTTCTCTGCATCAACGTCTCAATCTTCATCTCCCGCAAACCATGAAAGCCTCACGTTGTTCCACCGCCAGCGCCATGCGCACGTTCGCCATGCTCACGGCAGTAGTTCTGTTATGCCAGTGCTCCATGCCTTCACGCCAGGCTTGGCAGTATATTCAATCGAACGGCCTGCTGAACTACATGAACTACGCGAACAGGCACCCATCGCCACCGTTGCGCAGCAGCAGTTCGTCATCACAGCGTTATGCCGCCACCCGCAGCAGCACGGCTTATCCACGCTATAGTTACGCTCCTACTCCATCTTGGTTTTCTTGGTGGGGTTCGGGCATGCCCGACAACTCACGGTCACCCAGTTACCCGCAGAACCGGTACTACAGCACGCCCGCTCCAAGCTCAGGCAGCAGTGCCTCCCGCTCTAAACCCCGTGCCAAATCTGACCAAAATCCGAGTGTGCGTATCCCTGTGGAAGAGCCTTCAGTCAATCAAGCCGTTGCGAATAACAATCCGCCCGCCAGCAGCCCAAACCCGGCTCCGACCAGCAATGGAGAAGCCCCCACCGCGAAACCTGCTGCAGACTTACCCTATGGCACGCCCATTCCCGGACGCACCAACATGGTCAACAGCCCTTTCGCTGGCAAAACACAACTCGTCGATGTCTCAGGCATGAGCACGGGCCAGACCGTGAAATGCCCCTACACTGGCAAGCTGTTCAAAGTGCCGCCACAGCAGCAGGCCGCTGCCAGCAAGACTGAACCGCGACTGGAGTCAAAGGCCGAGGTCCCCAATCTCAGTTCCGAGCCAAAACCGGGCGACAAGAAGCCTTGATCCGGCGGCACAGACCGCTGAAACAGCCGCATTCGCCCTAATCGGCAGGAAACCAGCCGTAATTGGTCTTGATTCGACCTTGATCGGTGGAACTCTTGCCGCCCTCAAACCGCAAACGACAACCGATTATTCCATCATGGGTCAGCAACTTAACAAAATCGTCAAACGCCGCCGCCGCAAAAAGTACCTCGAACGCAAGAAGGCTCTGGTCAAAGCCGGTGTTTCCCGCAAAGCGCGCACTGCCAAATCCGAGGCCAAAGCTGTGAAGAAGGCCCCTGCCAAGAAAGCCGCCACCAAGAAGGCTCCTGCAAAACCCAGGGCAGTTGAAGTCGCCGTTGAGGCTGCTCCTGAAGCCGCTGCTCAGGAATAACCGGCTCACAGCCCGTTTCACTTCCAAACCAAATCACCGTCACGGTACTGCCATGGCGGTGATTTTTTTGTGCCGTCCAATTCCAATCCGCAGTTAACGGAACCACAGGCTCCCGCCGCCCTGATTCGACGGTGCATTCTGCGAAGAGTTTGAATTGTAGCCATCGTAGTAGCCGCGTTCAAAAATGGAGCGGTAGCGCGGATCATAGCGGCCCACCTGCGCCGCCGGATCAGCCACACGTCCGCCCGTGCGATCACGCAGGCCATAGTCGTAGCCCTGATTGTAGGCAGGATCGCGTGCAGGCGTTTGTTGAGCCGCACCTTGATTGCCGTAGCCAAGTTCACCTAGGCTGCTGTTAGCTTGGCTATAACCTTGATTGTAACCATCGCGATAAGCCATTTCCGTGTTGCGATCAAAACGCGTGCGATAGCGATTATAGTTCTGGCTTTGGCGTTGCTGCGCATCCGCCCGCCCGTCCTGCTGACCCATTTCATAGGCCTGACGACTCATCTGCGACCCCTGATCACGCATGTCTTGGCGATAAGGATTCGCATACGGGTCACTGCCATTCAGACCATAATAAGGATCGATACATTGACTGAGCAGCAGCGGCAGGGCCAGCGAAGCGAGAAAGGATGATTTCATAGGAGGAATTTGATGGTAAGAGGCGACCTGTGTGGTGGCAAGAGCGCAATCTCCGACGCTGCGACCGGCTTTCCTGTTCATCGAAAGCGTTCAACTGGCGCCGCTCTTTGATCAGAAGCTGACTTGGAGAACTACTTCTTACCCTTCTGCGCTGCCGCCGTGAACCAGTCACCACCGCCGCCGCCCCCAAAGGGATTGCCCATGCCGCCGCCAGAGCTGCGATTGCCACCACCACTGCTCGTGAAGCTGCGCTGGCCACCTTGACCTCCGGCAGCACCCGCAGGCCGTGGACCACTGCTGCCGACCTTCTTCTCAAAGTCTGGCTTCGATTTCATGCTCAGCGCGATGCGTTTACGTGGAATATCCACTTCCGTCACCGTTACCTGCACGCGTTGGGCCACCTTGACGACTTCCGCTGCATCACGAACAAACGTGTCGCTGAGCTGGCTCACATGGACAAGACCGTCCTGATGCACGCCGATGTCCACGAAGGCCCCGAAGGCGGTTACGTTCGTCACAATGCCTGGCAGCTTCATGCCGACGGTGAGATGTTTCATCTCGCTCACGCCTTCGGCAAAGTTGAAGACCTCGAACTGCTTGCGCGGGTCACGACCGGGCTTCGCCAGCTCGTTCATGATGTCCTGTAGCGTCGGCAGGCCCACATCTTCGCTCACATACTTCTTCAAGTCGATCTTCTGGCGCAAATCCGCACGCTGCATGAGGTCGCTGACCGTGCAGCCGATCTCAGCGGCCATTTTTTCCACGAGCGGATAGCG
>CANIZT010000307.1 GCA_947471905.1 Verrucomicrobiaceae bacterium | reverse complement strand
TGAATGGGAAGATGAAAGTAAGGACTTTGTGCGGAGCCGCTGGCAATCGCCGCGTCCTGCTTCATCATGCGCCATGCCGCCGCCGCCACGCCGTCCATTTCGCCCCCGCCCTCCGCAACAACGAGAGCACGGCACCTCATGGGAAAAATCGGCGGACTGGTATGACCGCATCATCGGTGAGCGTGGCTCGGAATTGTATCAGGCTGTCGTGATTCCCGGTGCGCTGAAACTACTCGCGCCCAAGCAAGGCGAACGCGTGCTTGATCTCGGCTGCGGGCAGGGAGTGTTCTGTCGTGCGCTGGCACAGTCTGGCTGTCAGGTGACCGGTATTGATGCGGCACCGACCTTGATTCAAAAAGCGCGCACCTATCCAGTGAAGCCACCGGTGCGCTATCTCGCGCGTGATGCCGCGCAGATCACCGATCTTGGTGAGTTCGATGCCGCCTCGGCGATTCTCTGTGTGCAAAACATGGAGCATCTCGATGTCGTGAGTGCTGCCGCGGCCCAGGTGCTCAAACCCGGCGGTCGCATGCTCTGGGTGGTGAATCATCCGGCCTTCCGCATCCCTCGCCAGTCGAGTTGGGGGAATGATGAAGCAACGAAGATCCAATACCGGCGCACCGATGCCTACAGCAGCACGCTGAGCATCCCCATCATCATGCACCCTGGCAAAGCCGATAGTGAGGTCACTACTTCTTTCCATCGCAGCCTGCAAACTCTCACCAGCACCGGCTTCAGCGCGGGATTGCGTCTCGCAGGTATTGAGGAGTGGCATTCTCATAAGGAAAGTCAGCCTGGGCCAAGAGCGCGCGCTGAAAACCGTGCACGCAAAGAGTTCCCGCTGTTTCTGGCGTTGCTATGGGAGAAGCCCTGAGTCTGACGATGTTCAGGGCATTTGTTCCGCGATTTCCTCTGCTGGATAAGTCCAGATTTCGCTGAGCGTCGGGTGGTAATGCGGGATTTTCATGAATTCCTTCACGGTGGAGCGGAAGTTCATGGCGATGACGATCTCATGGATCAACTCGGTGGCTTCCGGGCCAACGACGCAGGCACCGAGAATTTCACCGGTTTCGGCGTGCGCCAGCATTTTGACGAAGCCAGCAGTCTCGCCCATGACCATCGATTTGCCGTGGTCGTTGAAGGGATAACTAGCCTCTAGGAACGGGATGTTCTGTGCTTTGAGTTTCTCAGTCGTCGCGCCAACGACGGCGACCTCTGGGTGCGAAAAGACGCCGAAGAGCAGCAGGCGGTAGTCGATGGCTTCATCAGCGGTCTTACCGTTGAGCAACGCATGCGCGTTGCGGGCGGCGATCTCGCCTTGCTGGATCGCAATGTGGACAATATCGAGCGGGCTGCACACATCACCAGCGGCGAAGATGTGCGGCTGCGAAGTCTGCATGCGGTCGTTGACGACGATCTTGGTTTTATGCAGCGCTACTTTGGCGTTTTCTAGATCCAGACCGCGTGTTGTTGGCTGGCGGCCCATGGCGAGGAGGATTTGATCGACTGAAATGGCGTGCGTGTGGCCGGATTCGGTGAACTCGATGTGCTTGCAGCCTTCGTGCAACGAAATGCGGTTGAGATGTGTGCCGCAGTGGACCTTGATGCCGCGTTCCGTGTAGGCTTTGACAATCACATCGCTGCATTCGCGGTCGAGACCGGTGAGAAGCTGGGAATTGCGCTGAATGAGCGTGATCTGGCAACCCATCGCTTCGAGATAGTGCGCCATTTCGAGGGCGATAGCTCCGCCGCCGAGCACGGCGATGCTTTGTGGCAGTGCATCGGCATCCAGAACGTCATCACTGGTCCAGTAGCCGCTTTCGGCGAGTCCGGGCACGTTGGGAACGGCAACTTCGGAGCCGGTGGCGATGCAGAAGCTGCGTGAAGTGACTTGAAACGATGCGGTGCCATCGCGTGGCACTACCTCAAGTGTGTGAGCATCAATAAAGCGAGTATAGCCGCGATAGAGTGCGAAACGACCGTCTTCGAGCTGTCCTTGGCGATAGCTGGCGAAATCGGCGATGAGCGTGCGTTTGCGATCACGAATGGCTCGCACATCGACGCCTTGGGAAGTCGCTTTGATTCCAAACTCCGCAGCGTGGCGGATGTGAAGCTGGCGATTGGCGGATTCGATGAGCGTTTTGCTCGGCATGCAGCCACGCAGGATGCATAGGCCGCTGAGTTCGGCGGCACCATCAATCACGGCGACGCTCAAGCCAGAGCTGTGCGCGGTGCGTGCCGCCGCATAACCGCCGCTGCCGCCACCGATGACTGCGAAATCGAATGAATGTTCTGCCATGCGGAGAAATGCAGGTGGGGTGAGTTGTTCGCAAGCTGCGGTATTGCCAAACACGCTTTGGTCGAAGTATTCTCGTCTTCTATGAAAACACGCCGCTCTTTTATCTCCAACATCATCGCCACAGGTGTTGCACCAATTTTCGTTCCGGCGCATGTGCTGCGCTCGCAGACAGCACCGTCAAACAAGATCACACTCGGTGTCATCGGTGTCGGGGCACAAGGCACGGGTGACATGCGGGCCTTTCTCAATCATGACGATGTGCGTGTGACGGCGCTTTGCGATGTGAACACCAAGAACATCGAGCGTGCCAAGGGGATCATCGCTGAGCGCTATGGCAGTGCGGATGTGAAGACGTTTCGCGACTTCCGTGAGTTGAATCGTGACAAGTCGATTGATGCCGTGCTGATGGCGTTGCCAGTGCATTGGCACAGCATTCCAGCCACAGATGCGATTCTCAATGGTAAGCACATCTACCACGAGAAGCCGATGGGCATGTCGATGGTGGAATCGAAACATGTGCGGGCGGCGGTGAAGAAGACGGGCGTCGTGTTTCAGTTTGGCACGCAGCAGCGCAGTGATTTGAAGTTTCGCTGGGCCTGCGAACTCGCGCGCAATGGTCGTTTGGGCAAACTGAAGGAGATTCAGGTCGGTGTTCCCGGTGGCAAGATTGGTCCTGATTTTCCTGAAGAACCCGTTCCGGAACATTTGGACTGGGACCGCTGGGTCGGGCCTGCGCCGATGACTGCGTTCAACGCGGAGAAGCTCAAGCGCGACAATCACGAGAACATCACGAACTTTTCACTCGGTATGATTTCGTGCTGGGGCATCCACCATCTCGACATCGCTCAATGGGGAAATGGCACCGATGACACCGGGCCGATCAGCGTCGAAGGCGAGGCGACCTATCCTGACAAGGGCGGCTGCGATGCGGTGCTGACGTGGAAGATGCGTTTTGAATACGCGAACGCGGCTCCGATCACCTTCGTGAACGAGAAGAATATGGGCATCGGCCACGGCACGCGGTTCGTCGGCGAGAACGGCTGGGTGCATGTGCTGCGTGGTAACATCAAGGCCAGCGACGATGCCATCCTGCGCGATCCAGCGAACAAGGACGGCTCGATGCCGATCAAGCTGATCGCCAGCCTCGAACACACGCGCAATTTCGTCGATGCGATCAAAACAAAACAACGTGCGATCTGTGACATCGAGACGGCGGTGCGCTCCGACACGCTGCCGCAGCTTACGGCCATGGCTTTGAAAGCGAAGCGCAAGTTGTTGTGGGATCCAAAAGCGGAAACGTTCACGAATGACGAAGCCGCGAATGCTTTGATTAATGCGCGTCCCTTCCGTGGCGATTGGAAGCTGCCTGAGATTGCCTAGCGGCGTTGGCGAACGGCTTCAAACAAGATCGCGGCACCGGCGGCAGCGACATTGAGGGATTCCACCGGTGTGTGCAGAGGAATGCGAACGCGATGGTCGCAGGCATTCATGATCTCGGGGCTCGCACCACGGCCTTCGTTGCCGAGGATGAGAAGCGTAGGTTGACGCCAGTCATAGTCGTAGTGAAGCAGATCGGCTTCTCCGGTGGCGACGACGCTTTTGATGCCACGAGCACGGCACGCTTCGATGGCACCGCTGCCGGAGACATCGGCGAGGATGGGGAGACGAAAGGCGGAACCCATCGCGCTGCGCAAGGTCTTGGGTGAAAACGCATCGGCGGAGCCTGCGAACGAGAGCAGGCCGCCTGCGCCTGCGGCCTCGGCGGTGCGCACAAGCGTGCCGAGATTGCCGGGGTCTTGAATGCGATCCAGACCAAGAATGAGCGGCGATTCGCCGACGAACATGCTGTCGAGTGTCGGCCAGGGACGTTCGGCGATGACGATGAGGCCCTGTGTGGTCATCGTGTCGCTCAATGATTCGAGCACCGACTCGGAGAGCTGGAAGATGGGGCAGGTGATGCGCTCCAAGAGTGCCTGCATCGAAGCTGACGGCTCCGCCGGGCCGAAGCAGGCGTGCAGCTTCAGATGGGACGTGAGGCATTCGGCCACGAGGCGTTCGCCTTCGACGAAGATCAGATCACGCTCACGGCCTTCGCGCACGCGGCGGGCGTGTTTGACGCGTTCGTTGGAGGAACTGGTGATGAGCATGTTTGTGGCATAGCAGACCACAAGCCGTCATGCCAGCCGGAACAGCTTCTTCGAGTTCTCAAACAGGATTTTGCGCTCTACGGTCTTGTTTGGAGCGAGTTTGCGAATCGCGGCGATGGTGGCGGCGCCCTGACAGCCGGGACCACGGCCGAGGTGGTCGGCGCAGTCGCTGCCGTAAAGGATTTTGTCCTGATGGCGTTCGAAAAAGGCGGTGGTGTGCTCTTCATCACGGGTGAGGGCCACCAGCCCGCTACCGGCGGACATGTCGGCGAACATGTTCGGGTAATCGGCGAGGTAGCGATCCGTCAGTCCGCCGGGCGTGATCTTGCCCTTCGGGTAATTCACCTTCTGGTCATGATTCTTGTCGATGTTGCCCCAAAACGCCTGCGCGTGGCCGATGAAGTTGGTCTTCGGAAACTTCGCCAGCATCGTGTGCAGGCGCTCGTAACCGAGGTTGTAGGTCTGGTGCTGGAAGTGCAGAAGGATCGGCACGTTGTAGGCGGCGGCGAGTTCGTAGAGCTTCTGGCTCTCGGGTGAATCACACTCCACCTTGAATTTTTGTTCGCCAATGATGCATGCGCCCTGCTTGAGCCATTTCTCGATTTCCGCAGGCGCAGTGTCGAGATCGGTGACCTCGTTCGCGCCCCAGAGATAGGCGTCGGGATGCGCCTTGGCGAAGTTGAAGGCATTCTGTGTGGTGCCGCAGCGGGCGGCGAGACCGTTGGACTTGCCGTTGTGCGTCGAGGGCCGGTCCACCCAGGTGCCGCCGGGCAGAATGATCGTGGTGGTGATGCTCATCGCCTTCTGATGCGCGAGCAGATGCTCGTCCAGCCGGTCGTGATAATGCGTGTGCTGATGGATGT
>CANIZT010000306.1 GCA_947471905.1 Verrucomicrobiaceae bacterium | reverse complement strand
GTGTACAAGGAAGCCATCACCGAGTCCGGCATGCGCGTGCAGGTGCCGCTGTTCGTCGGCAACGGCGACAAGATCAGCGTCAAGACCGAAGACGGCACCTACCTCGGCCGCGCGAACTGATTCGCACTGACGGATTGATTCAACGAACGCCTGATCGTGAAAGCGGTCAGGCGTTTTTTGTTGGGATGTGCGCCAGCTTATGGCGCTGCTGGAGCCAGACCTGGGTCACGCTTAGTGAGTCCGGCGCGGTACAGATCTACTTCCTGGAGCATGGCCGCCGCGAGAACCGTGTTGCCTTGCTGCTGTGCCAGCCGTGCCGCGCGAACGGCGGTGACATCCGCCTCGTCCTTCCTGTGGTTTTCCGCAAGCGCAGCCGCCAGAGAGCGCAGCACCTCAGGATTCCTGCCAGCGGTGAGCGTGTCGGCCTCTTGCGCGCAGGCCAGCGCACGTGGGCCGTCACGCACGACATCATCGGGGCAGGTGGCCAGCAGCCAGGCCAGATTGGAGAGGATGACCGGGTGCTTGGGCTGCAATTGCAGCGCGGCCGCGTATTCGGCAGCGCCCTCACTCGGTCGCCCGCCATGCGCAAGCACCACGCCGAGATTCCCATGCGCGTCAGCACTGCCGGGGCGGAGCGCGACGACACGCTGGTAATGCGCCAGCGCCCCGGCATGGTTGCCCTGCTGGTAGAGGATGCCTGCCAGATTGTTGTGCGCATCAGCAAGATCGGGAGCGAGTTCAACCGCCTTTTGATAACAGCTCGCAGCCGCCTCCACCTTGCCCATGCGCAGAAGACAGTTGCCCAGATTTTGGTGTGCCACCGCAAGCCCCGGCATGAGTGCGATGGTTGTCCGCAGTTCAACGAGCGCCGCCTCGAAACGCCCGGCTTCCATCAGGCTCGTGGCAAGATTGTTGTGCGCTTTGACATGCTGAGGATTGAGCCGGAGAACCTGCTGAAACAAGCCCATGGCCTCGTCCGCCCGGTTGTGCTGCTTCAGGATGTTGCCCAAGTTATAGGCCGCCACCCAGCAGCGGGGATTCATGCGCAACGCAGCACGCATGAGTGTTTCATTGTCCTGATAAAGACGCGCCTGCCGCCAGGTGAGCCAGCCGAGCGCCGGCAACAGAACGCAGGCCAGCGCAGGGATGAACCATGGACAATGGAAACGTCCGGACAGGACACTCACAGCGGCGGCAAAGAGCGCGATCAGGCCCAGGCACGGCAGATGCACCCAGCGGTCGGCCACCGGCGCGTAAAGCATCCCATAGACATTCAAGAACCCCAGTACGGGCAGCAGTATGCCGGTGAAAAACAGCAGCGCCACCACCGCGCCCCTGCCCAGCCATACCCGCCGCCACCAAACCGCTAATGCCAGCAGAAGCACCGATAAAGGCCAGCCCCATGCCGGAATAAACGTCTGCGCGGCATCCCACGGTGGATGAATGGGCGGCAATGGCGCGGGCCATAGCAGTTTCCCGACATAGAACCACCACGCCCGACAGGCATTGACCGTGCGTTCCATGAACGACATCTGCCATGCCGCGCCTTCTGCTCCCACCTGATGCTTTTCCAACCACATCACCCCGGCACCCATGATCACCGCCAGCAGAAAGAATGGCAGCACCGGCAGCACCTCCTCCCGCCAGCGCAGTCTGCCGCGCTTCCACCAGGCCAGCAGCAGAATCACCGGCGGCAGCGCGAAAGTGCTGACCTTCGCCAGCAGCGCCGCCAGAAACAGTACCAGTGCGCGAAGATAACTCCTGTGGGGCCATGGCGGCACAGCAGCGCCGGACCAAAACGACACCAATCTCCCGTACGCCAGCAGCGCCGCCAGAAACAGCACCATGGACAGCACGTTTTTGCGTTCAGCGATCCAGGCCACTGATTCGACCATCATCGGATGCAGCGCCAGGATCGCCGCCGCCAGCCACGCGCCCGGCACCTGGAGTTGTTGCAGCAGCCGCCAGAACAACAGCACCGCGATGCCATGCAGTGCCACGTTTTCCAAATGATACGGCAGCGTCCACGCGCCCCATAGCTGGTGGTCCAGCCAGAAGGTGGTGCCTGTCAGTGGATAATACTGCTGCAAGGCCGTGGGCCTGCTCCACATCTCCCACAAACCATGAAAATCACTGGTGAGATGCGCGATGTTCGTCGTCCACGCATCATCATCCCAGACGAATCCGCCGTTCAGCGCCGGCTGGTAGGCAACGAGCACAGCCAGCAGCAGCGTCAGTGCCCAGCCCCATTCCTGGCGCATTTTTGACACGATGTTCATGGGGCCAAAGCACCGCTGGTTTCGTCGCGCAGACACGCGTCATGCATTTCCGACAGCATGCCGCGCAGATCATACTGGCAGCGCCATTGCGGATAGTGCCGCTGAAACTTCGTGATGTCACTGATCCACCAGACGTGATCGCCGATGCGAGCTGTTTCGCGGTAGGTCCACTCCAGCTTCCGTCCGCTGATCTCCTCGCATAACGCGATGGCCTCCAGCATCGAGCAATCCGACTGGCGTGAAGCGCCGATGTTGTAAACCTCGCCACAGCGCGGTGCGGCGATAACCTGAAGGAACGCCGCCACCAAGTCGGCGCTGTGAATGTTGTCACGCACCTGCTTGCCTTGGTGGCCGAGCACGGTGTAGGGCCGCCCAAGCGCCGTGCATTTCATCAGATGCGACAGGAACCCATGCAGTTCTGTGCCCGCATGCGCCGGGCCGGTAAGGCAGCCGGGACGAAACACCACCGTCTTCATGCCAAAGTAGCGGCCATACTCCTGCACCATCACATCTGCAGCCACCTTGCCCGCGCCGAAGATGCTGTGCAGGCTGGCGTCGATGCTCATGGATTCATCAATGCCGCGCTCATGGAACGGATGATCGGTGGCCACCTCCCAGCGCGTCTCCCGTTCCACCAGCGGCAGACGGTTCGGCGTGTCGCCATAGACCTTGCTCGTGCTGGTGAAAAGAAACACCGCGTCCGGGCAGTGCCGCCGCGCCGCCTCCAGCACATGCAGTGTGCCCGTGGCGTTCACCGCGAAGTCGGTCAACGGCTCGCGCACCGCCCAATCATGCGAAGGCTGCGCCGCTGCATGCACCACCACACCGATCTCTTTGCCATGCCGTGCGAAAATGGCCTCCACCGCCGCGAAATCACGGATGTCCGTGTTTTCATGACGGTAACGCGGCAGATCGTGCTGCAGCCTGCCACAGACACCTGCGGTCGAAGCCTCCGGCCCGAAAAATGTAGCGCGCATGTCATTGTCCACACCGATCACGCCCATGCCGTCGGCATGCAGCGCACGACAGGTTTCGGAGCCGATCAGACCTGCTGATCCGGTGACAATGGCAATGCTCATATCAAATGGGGCGCGATGCTAGAGGTTGCCTTTTACTCCCGCAAAGGCTTTCTGGGCACACCTGAGATGTCATCCGCCTCCCTGCCCGCCCTCACACTGCTCTCCGTCATCATCCCCGCGCGTGATGAGGCGGGCTGCGTGATCAGCACCGTGCGCCACCTCCACGCCGTGCTAAGTGACGCCGGTGTCCCGCATGAGATCGTGGTGGTCAACGACGGCAGCCGTGACGGCTCCTGGCAGTTGCTGCAAAACACGGCACGGGAAATCACCGTGCTGCGGCCGCTGGATCATGCCGGGCCGCACGGCTTTGGCCGCGCGGTCACCGTGGGGCTAGACGCCATGCACGGGGACGCCGCCGTGATCATGATGGCGGATGAATCCGACGATCCGCTGGACGTGGTGCGCTACTGGTCGCTGCTGAACGCAGGCTGGGAGTGTGTCTTCGGCAGCCGTTTCATCGCGGGCGGCAGTGTCACGGACTACCCACGTTTGAAACTCCTCCTCAACCGCGCCGCCAACAAGCTTATCTCCCTGGTTTTCAATCTGCGTTTCAACGACACCACCAATGCCTTCAAGGCCTACCGGCGCGAGGTCATCGCGGGCTGCCGTCCGCTGCTCTCACCCCACTTCAACCTCACCATTGAGCTGCCGTTGAAGGCCGTCGTGCGCGGTTACTCCTGGACCACCATGCCCATCACCTGGAAAAACCGGCGCACCGGCGCCGCGAAATTTCAACTCAAGGAAATGGGCAGCCGCTACTTCTTTATCATGGTTTACATCTGGCTGGAAAAGCATTTCAGCCGCGGCGACTACCGCCGCAAGCCGTGAGAGGGCGGCTCCGCCAACAATGTGTACAAGGAAGCCATCACCGAGTCCGGCATGCGCGTGCAGGTGCCGCTGTTCGTCGGCAACGGCGACAAGATCAGCGTCAAGACCGAAGACGGCACCTACCTCGGCCGCGCGAACTGAGTTCGGCAGACTGATTCAATCAACGAACGCCTGATCGTGAGAACGGTCAGGCGTTTTTTTCTTGTCAGCGCGCAAGCCATTGATGAAGTGGTGGCCTAGAGCGCAGAATGCGTGCTCGACAGATGTGTTTCACATCCAATAGTCGGTCAACGCACGAGCCTTGACCACATGACTGAGGAGATTCGCAAATTGACTGCCTTGGAGGCGATTCGTTGTCGTCCTGCCATGTATGTCCGTCAAGACGAGTCCGGCTCGATCCCTGACCAGTTGCTTCAGTCGTCCATGTGCCACCCCTTGGCTGAGTTGAGTTGCGGCACCGCCTCAAGCCTCTCCGTTACCGTCCGCGGGATTACAGCCTCTGTATCAGATGACGGTATGGGTTGGCCAGTGCATCAGGTGGCGGGAGGGCACCGCTTTGCGGAGATTTTGTTGATGGACCTTTATGCCTGCCGCGATCACAAACAGCACGCCGATTTGGCTCGGTCCCTTTGCCGCATCACGCTTCCAGTGGTCGTCGCGCTGTCAGCGGTCTTCACTTTGGACATCCATAGGCAGGGCGAGCATTGGCAACAGACGTATCACAGTGGTGCATCCGACGGACCGCTCTCGATGGTTGGCAGCTCTGCGAAGTCAGGCACAACACTTTCATTCACTCTTGACCCGGAGTTTTGTGATGGAGCAGAGTTTTCAACTTCGGCATTGTCAGCTTGGATAGCCACACTCGGCAAGACCGTTCCCTCCAACGCCATTTCTATCAGCCACACATGAGAGTTAACCTCCAAGGCCGGACAAAGGCGCTGCTGGCAATGGGAAGATCAACCATCACCCTACTGCTGATCTTGAATGAATCCTCTGCTGACAGCCATCGTGGATGACGACCGCAAGGCCGTTCAAGCACTGCTCCAAGCGGATGGCGGGCTTGCCACGCGTCTGATTCAGCAGCCGAAGCTGCACGAGGCGAAGATCTTCCATTGGATCTACGTCGGCGACACGGCACTGCATCTGGCGGCAG
>CANIZT010000305.1 GCA_947471905.1 Verrucomicrobiaceae bacterium | reverse complement strand
TAAAGGACCTGCTGGCGTAGTAGAGGCAGGCCACATGCGCCGCCTCGACCAACTACTCTCCTCCCTCGGCTACTGCTCACGTCGTGAGGCGATGGCGTTCGTCAAAGAAGGCCGCGTGAAACTGGCGGGCGTGGTGGTGAAGCGGTCGGATCAACGCGTTGATTCAGCACTCATCACGGTCGATGACCAACCGCTTGAAGCACCGGAAGGGCTGCTTGCCATTCTTCACAAGCCGGTGGGTTATGCCTGCACGCACAGTGAAGACGAAGGACAGACGATTTATGAGTTGCTGCCATCCCACTGGGTGGATCGCAATCCCGCTGTGACCAGCGTGGGGCGTTTGGACAAGGAAACGAGTGGCCTGCTGCTTGTCACGGACATCGGTAGTCTCGTTCATCGTTACACGTCGCCAAAATCGGATGTGGTGAAGGTTTATGTCGCCGACGTCGATCATGACCTTGATCCGACGCTGATCGAAATTTTTGCCAAGGGCGATCTCATGCTGCGCAGTGAGGACAAACCGTGCCTCCCTGCTAGGCTGGAGATTGTTTCATCACGAACGGCTCGTCTCACGATCACTGAAGGGCGCTATCATCAGGTGCGCCGAATGTTTGCCAGCCAAGGCTGGCAGGTGGAGAAGCTGCACCGCGAACGTTTTGGCCCCTATGAGTTGGGCAGTCTCCCGAAGGGTGAGTGGCAGATGCTGGAAGTCACGACATGAAAAATCAGCGCCCTCGGTGGATGCCGTGAGCGCTGCGAACGGTGACTGTGAGATCAATGGCAATGATGATGATGACCGACAAAGGAGCTGCCGCCAAAGCCGCCACCAAACCCTGACCCGTAAGAAGAGCCAAAGGAACCAAAGCCAAATGGTGAGAAGCCTGAATTAAAACCGAACGGGGAGCCAAAACCGCCTCGATTGTAGCCGTAGCTGCCGATGGAGGAGTAGGGACTAGCGCAGTAGCTGCTGCCATAGCTATAGGGCCGTGAATAGCCGCCACTGTAGCTGCTGTAGGAAAGCAACGGCCGCGAGTAATAGCTGCTGCTGTAATACGAGGGGCGAGCATAGGAGTTGCCATAGCCGTAGCCATAGGAACCCGGGTAGCCATAGATGTCACACGAAGTGAGTGAAAAAACGGCGACTGCTGCGCCGAGTAGGAGGAGAAGTTTCGTTTTCATAGCGGTTGGGTATGACGCAGACCCTGATGGTCTATTCAGAGAAAGTTGCGTCATCTGGGAACCACGGCATCATCGGGCCACCCATGTCCGCCGAATCTGTCACGCCCGCCATCCTGTTCACGCTCAGCCCGGAGGAAGCACGCGTGATGGGATGCCTGCTCGAAAAGGAGATCACGCTGCCGGATTATTACCCCATGACGCTAAATGCGTTGGTGACGGCATGCAATCAGACGACCAACCGCGATCCCATCGTGCGCTACGACGAACGAACGGTGCTGCGAGCACTGGAATCGATGAAATCACACGGCTACGTTTTTGAAGTGACCATTGTGGGTGGTCGAGCGCAGAAATACCGGCACAATCTGAAGGGAAAACTTCCCGGCTTGGAACGCCCGCACATGGCGCTGCTCTGCATGCTGCTGCTGCGCGGTCCGCAGACGGGTGGTGAGCTAAGGCAGCGCACGGAGCGGCTGCAAGCCTTCCCAGACATGGCAAGCGTGGAAAGCACTTTGGCGGAATTGATCGGCTACAACGAGGGCCCGCTCGTTCAGTGCATTCCCGCAGGGCCAGGGCAGAGAGTGGCGCAATTCATGCACCTTCTCAGCGGTGAAGTGACGGGCGCAACTGCGGCAACGATCATCGCACCTGCTCCAGCAGTCGAAGAGTCCTCCGATGCCGACTGGCGTGCGAAGATGGAGGCTGAAATCACATTGCTGAAGGCGCAGGTCTCGCGTTTGCAGACGTTGATCGGTGCGGTGAAGTGAGCAGACCATTTACTCCAGCCGCTTCAAACTGCCGATTCGATACGCGCCGTCGAGCAGGCGCATGTTATCGCGTTCGGCGCTGAAGGAGTCGAGGTAGAGAATGTGCGGGAATTCGTCGAGTTCGATGACGTGCCAGGAGTCTTTCGCGTTCTTGAACGCTTCCGCGAGATCGTTGAGGTCGTTGATGGCTTTGCCGTTCACTTTGTTGACCACCTGACCGCCGAGTTTGTCATAGCCCTGCGCACTTGGCGTGGGCAGCACCATGCTGAGGAAGACGAGCTTCTTGCGGCCTTCTTCTTCGTATTTGTCGGGATGCGTGGCGATGCGCGTGAGGCGCAAAATGGCACCACTGCGCTGTTCTTCACCAAAAGCATCAAGATACGGGCGAGAGAGTTCCTGGAACAGCAAGCCACCCATCAGGACGTAACGTGGACCTTTGTCGAACTGATACGGCAGCACGAGGTAGTCATCGGGATTGCGACGCGCGAGCTGGCCGTTGAGCGTGACCTCTTTGCCTTCACGAACGACTTTGATCTCCACCTTGTCACCGACATAGGCACGACCGCGCACGAGATGGCTGGAGCTGAGAGCACCGAACTGCGGATCTTTGTAGTCACCGCGTGAGTCGATGGTGAAACCGTTGATGGAGATGAGAATGTCGCCTTTTTTCATGCCGGCTTTCTCAGCGCTGCCGCCTTTCATGACCGTGCTGATGAGAACACCAGGCGCATTGGGCTTGAGACCGAGGTAGTCGCGGAACTGCTCGTCCTGCGTGGACTGTAGCTCCATGCCGAGGCCGGGGAAGCCTTCATACTTGCCGTCAGCTACGTCTTTGAGGAAGTGCTCAATGATGGGCGCAGGCAGAATGGTGGTGACCTGATTTTTCGAGTCGTAGCTCAGCAGTAGACCGGCGAGTTTGCTGCCCTTGACCACCGGAAGCGTGAAGCTGTTTGCCTCGCTGCGAATGATGCCATTCGCTTCATAGACGAGGAAGCCGGAGCCTTCGACGTTGTAGCGGCGGGTGAGCACCTTGCCGATGCGCAGCGGACTTTCGATGATTTCGCCGACGCGGCCGGTTTGCAGAATGGAAACCGCATCACCGATGCGTGCGCTGGCATCCACAGCCATCGGTTTGAGTCCGGTGAAGAATGCTTTCTGCTTGTCCGAAGGCGGCGACTCCAGCAGCGCGAGATTCGCTTCATAATCGACCGCCACGACCTTGGCGGGAATCTTTTGGCCGCTCTCCGGCAGCTCCAGCTCAATGTATGTCGCATCCGCCGCCATCTGGCCGGTGACGAGCACACGGTTGTCCGCCAGCACGACGCCAAGACCACGGCGGCCCGAAGGCGATTCCTTCTGCCATGGCAGATGCAGGTTATACGGCTGCGAGGTGGCGTTGACCTTCACCAGCGAGCTGTTTTGTACGACGGTCTGCGATGCAGGACCACTGTCGAGCACGACCGGCGCACGTTTCTTTTTGGGTGCCGCAGGCTCGGGCGTGCTGGTCTGTGCCTGCAATGCGGCAGCACTGACAGCGAGGAGAAAAAACGGGATGAACTTCATGGGATCGTCGGGGCGAAAGGTTTCAGGAAATGTTCACGCGGCTATTCATCACCGAGGTAGGAGTCTGCCTGGATGTTGTAGGTCTGCATGATGCGCTTATGCGCGGCATCGGCGAGTTCGCGCTTGAGCACGAGCGGGCGGTTCTTTTCCAGCAGCCGGATTTCGAGGAAGGGCTTGTCCTGTTTCTCCAGCGCCGTCTTCACATCCTTGAGTGACTTGATCTTCACGCCGTTGATTTCATCCACGATGCTGTGCGCGTAAGGTGTGAGCCAGGTGTTCACTTCATCCGGTAGCACGTTGGTGAGCACGACTGGCTCGGGACGTTCGACGTAGAGCTTGTCGGTGAGGAAGTTGTCGAAGATGTAGTTCACCGTGTCGTCACGCATCTGGTGCGCATCCATCAGGTTGCGGTCCAGCGGTTGGAACACGAGTCCGGCATGCACGATGTAACGCGGACGCTGGTTGTACTGCGCGCCGAGACGGACATAGGGGTCAAAGCGTTTCAGCGTCACTGTGGCCTCCAGCTTCTTGCCCTCACGCATGTATTTCAATTTGATCGTGTCGCCGGCAAACTTGCGTTCGACGATCTCATTCATGTCCATCAGCTCGCCCTCAAAACGGACGAGGCCATTGTTCATCACGGGGTTGTCATCAATGCTCAAAATCACGTCGCCAATCTTCAGCAGCTCGCCCACGCTGCCCGCTGGCTCGACATCGCCGACCATCACGCCCACGCCGTCACCGCTGATGCCCAGCGCCTTGGCCTGCGCCGGATTTTCGATGGGAAAATCACTCGCGGCGAGATCGACGTAGTGATCATAGCGGCCATCTTCGACATCTTTGAGGAAGCGTTTGATCACCGGCACCGGGATCATGTAGCCGACGTTCTGCGCCACCCGGCCGCTGAAGCCCTGGAAGGCCACACCGACGACTTTACCCTCCTGCATCACCGGACCACCGGAGTTGCCAGGATTGATCGCTGCATCGACCTGAATCGCGAGATGCGAATCAACACTCGTGTGGCTATAAGGCCGGAAGTCGATGCGCGAAACGACGCCGCGTGTCACCGATATGCGGTCACCACCGATGGGATAACCAATCGCAATAACCTCGGTGTTGAGCTGTGGGATGCCGCCGAAATCGAGCGGCTTGAGCTTGTCAAAATGCTTCCCGTCCTCGGCTTCGATGATCGCCAGGTCACAATCATGCGCGATGTGGATGATCTTCGCCGGATGCGGCTCAGGATCGTTCGTAGTGCGGATCAAAATGCGGGTGGCGTTGCTAACGACGTGCGCATTGGTCAAAAAGCGATTCTTCCCGATGAGGAATCCCGTGCCGCTACCTCCGCTGGGCTGCCCTGCATTCCAAGGTTCGCGGTAATCAGGAAACAGCATCGACACATCGATGTTCACGATGCCTTCCCAGGCTCCTGAAGCTACGTCAATGGCCTGATTGGCTGCGGGAGGCGCAGGCGCGGGTTGCGCAAGGGCGGCTGAAGAAAGCAGGGCGAGTGCGAGAAGGGGCAGAAGCGATCGGATATTCATGCAGGTGACGTGAAGTCACAAACATACGCGGCTCGTAGCTTCTAACACAAGTTTGCTGAAGAAATAATCGCAGCGCAGGGCCGCAGTTACTTCTTCCCAGCCTTCTGCTTCGCTTCGTAGAGCTTTTTCAGGTCGGCGGCTCGCTTTGCTGCCAAAGCCTCGAGGCTGTTTGGATTCGCCGGGTCTGTCACCATGAGAAAATCATCCGTGCGGAAGGGCGTGATAGGCAGGCCTTCGGCGGAATAAACGTTGCAGACGGGATTGTCGGCCCACGCATAGCGCACGGCCAC
>CANIZT010000304.1 GCA_947471905.1 Verrucomicrobiaceae bacterium | reverse complement strand
TGCTGCGTGATCTTTTTCCATCTGGCACGATTTTCACCACGACCAACGAAAGGTCGATGTGGGGCATGTATTCGGATGACAACACTCATCTCGCTGAGTTCCAGCCGCCCTACCCGAATCCTGAGAAGCCGCTGCGAGTGACAACGGAGTGCGAGATCGACTGGTATCAGCGCGATCTCGAACTGAACATCCCGCTGAAAGTGGGAAGCACAGGGCAGTCAGAGAGTCACGCGTGGCGTGTGATGCAGGTGCAAGAGAACCAAAACGAAACCGGCACGCCGAGTCTCGGGCAGGTGAATGTGGAGCTGCATGTGCAGACCCGTGGTGTCGAGACCGGCCAGCCGAGTGCTAATACCGTGCTTCTCTATTCACCGCAGCGGCGTCTGGTCTGGCTGGAGCCAGCTTTTCAAACAGGCAGCGCTCCCCGTGCCGGAGCCTCTGGCTGGAGCCGACATAGTCTCCGCCTCGGCTGGCGCAAGGTGCTGAACTATGCCGATGGCGAGCACGCGGGTGTGGATGTCTCCCAGCTTCGCCTCATCATGCTGCGCAGCCGTTTTCTCGGCAGCAGCGATTGGACCTGGAAATCACCGGATATCGTCCTGCGTGATCATCCGTCGCAGATGAGTGCCCCGACTATCCACAGTCAGAACATCTATATTGGGCGGGAGATCAAGGCTTTCCAAGATCGGCTGGCAAAGCTCAAAGCCCCCACCGCCAACACACCGGAGCCGGAAGTAAGGCGCTATCTTTATGACCTGCTCGCCACCGTTAGCACTACCGATGTAGCCCATAAAACGGCGGCATTAAAAGAAGTGTCGGACGCCTTCCGTCCACTGATGCAGCACCATTTGCCGCTGATGCTGGAACTGCCTAGTAGCCTCTGGCCCGGATGGAACAATCAGCCGCCGAAAAAGCTGCTCGACGAATACCTCACCGAAGCTCAACGCGAAACGGCCATCGACCTCGTGATGACGAACTCGGTGCTCACCAACACCTTGATCCGAAAAGGCTGGGCTGAGTCGGCACGTCGTTTGCAGCCAAGATTACTCTCATTGCCAAAGCTCCCGCATGGAGCGGACGAACTGCTGCTGAAGTGGGCAGATGAAGCCTCCCACGAAAAGCTCATGCAGGAGCAGCGGCGCTTCGCTCAAGAAGATACTTTTGAGCAACTGAACCTAGTGCCAGCCTTGCGTCCAAGGCTCGAAAAGCTCTCCCGCGAGAACATTCAAAGCCAGACGCCTTTGCTCAAGGATCAGGGCTGGTGGGTGGCTGAACGTTTCCAGATCGCGGCCGACTTCGGTGATCGTGATGCACTTGATGTCTGCCTGCGCTGGATGGCTTTGGCTGGCGATGTGCCTTCACCGAGTTGCAGTACGCCGTTTCCAAATCTCCTCAAGGCCGATGGATCAAAGCTCTGGCAACAGAAGGTGGACAGAGAAAAGCAATGGCCGCGCTACCGCCACCTCAAGGTGAGTGACTTCGATTATCTGCCGGAACAACGCGCCTGGAAACTCCGCCAACCATGACTGCCGCACTCCTATTCCGCATCACGCATCAGTTTCGCGCCGAGTGGCGACACCATCGCGGCTGGATCATCGCCTGGGTTCTGTGGGTGATCCTTCGCTGGCTTTATCTGCACCAAGATGAGGACGGTGCCTTTGCGTATCTCTACTTGGTGGACCTTATCCCACTCATCACCATCCTCATGGCTGTCACCGTGGCATGGCTGTGCGTGCGTTCCGATTCACCCTCGAACACCGACTGCGCCACGCTCACTCGGCCCATCGGACAAACGGCTCTTTTGTTGGGAAAGCTCGCCTTTCTGGCCTGCGGTGTCGTCTTGCCGCTGGTGATGGTCGAAAGCACGGGCTGGGTGGGTTTCCAGCATGGCCTTGCCGCATGGATCGCTCTCGGTGGTGGTTGGATTGTCTCCGCAGCTCTCGTGATGGGCATCGCAGGGGCACTGACAGCGCTTGCCTGCAACACGCGGCAGGTCATCGCCATTGCGGTGCTCGGCGTGCTCGGCGCGGGCATCTGGCTGACACTTGGTTTCACCATGGGCAGCACTCCTGTCGATCCCAAAGCCACGCCAGATGCAGCGCGCATCTGTGGTGGCATCATCGCGAGTGTGATCGCCTGTGTCGGCGTCTTCATCGCCTGGTGGACGGCTACGGTGCCGCGCCGTCGTGCGCGGGCGGCGGCTTTGCTGCTGCTGAGTCTGCTCCAGGCACCGCTAGTCATGGCCATGTGGAAGACGGACTGGATCACGCCACCCGCGCTGGCTTATCCCACCGCCAAGCTCGGTGTGAAGGTCGGCAAAGCTGATCCAGCGGACAAAGCTCCTGGTCGGTCGCTTTGGCCCACAATGCGCATCACCGGCCTCGGCAAAGATGAGGTCGCCAGTATCATCGACCTCGCGCCCATGAGTGAAAATGGCATCCCATGGCCGCCGCTGGGCAGCTACACCGATCTCCCGGAGAACAAGCGTGGTTTCGATTCATGGATGCACCTGGATCACGTCCGCGCGCTGCTCAAACACAGCCCGCCCACCACGCTCTGGCAGCACTATTTAAACAATGACAACCCCTACAACGGCCGCCCTAAAGTCCAGGAAGCGATCAAGCCTCTGCGACTTGATCCCAAGGCCATGCCTGCACGCTGGCGTTTGCGGCTGGCCGTGCATGAGATGCGCCGCGTTACCAGTGTGCCGTTCAAGCAGTTCTGGACGCAGGACAATACCTTTCCCATCCGTCCAGGTCTGCGCGTTGAGACTCGACCCTTTGTACCTTCCAATGGGGCTTGGGAGCTGAATGGCAGGCTGCATCGCGTTCATTCGCTGATCCTTCCACCACGACCAAACCTGCCTGCCATCTCACGCGGCCAGACTTTGGGAGACGCCTTCTTTCTCGTACTCGAAGATCCCGAACTGCACGAAAACGCCGCCTACGATCTCGGTCCTGGGCAGCGTGGTTACATGCAAAATCGTCAGCAAAACTTTGCCTTTCAAGTGGAGGAATCCCAAGGATTCAACCCCCGCATGTGGCCGCCACGTGTGCAGCATCTCATCCTGAAAACCAAACACGAGGATTGGGTGAACCGCCTCAATGCCAGCCTCTGGCACGCCGAAGAGCGCGGCACCGTCGATCTTGAACTCAGCGCTGAACAGATGGCTCAAGTGCTGGCGGAGCCGAAAGATCCCAAGGCGAAGCCGTAAAAATTGGTGCGGTCGATTTGATCATGTAGAGCATCAATGAGGTCTTTGGCTGGAGCTGGCGCATGCTTCGGCGTGCTCAACCAGCACAGCCATCATGAAAACGAAACTTATCCTGTTCACTCTCACTCTGGCCAGCCTCAGCCTGTCGAGCTGTGTTTCTCTTGCCCTTGGAGCTAGAGAGAGTTTTGGCCATAAGCCGAGCGTGGGAGAGCGCGTCGGTGCGGGTGCCATCGATCTCGTCACCTTGCCCGTTCAGCTCCCCGCTTTGATCAAGATGCAGATGCCCGATTGAGATGGTGATCGTGGTTTCAGTGAGGAATGGCTGACAAATAGCGTTTGAGGCATTCTCATGAAACGACGCTCTTTCCTTCTCGCCTGCGGTTCGACCGCCTTTGCCGCCAGCGGCAGCTCCACATTCCGCATCGGCCAGATCGGCACCGAACACGCACATGCGGCGGGAAAGATGGCGGCAATGCGGTCTTTGAAGGAGCTTTGGGAGGTTGTGGGAGTGACGGGGCCAAAGGGCTATGAAGGCGTGAAGTCGATGAGCGTGGAGGAGCTGCTCGCCGTGCCGGATTTGAAGGCGGTGGCGGTGGAAACGACGATTGAGGCCTCGTGCGAAATGGCGCGACGTTGCATCGAGGTGGGCAAGCACGTGCATCTGGACAAGCCAGGGGCGCTTGCGCATGACGAATTCAAAGCGATGCGGCTGGAGGCCGAGAAGCGTGGCCTCACGGTGCAGATGGGCTACATGCTGCGCTACAACCCGGCGTTTGAATTGCTGTTCCAAGCCGTACGTGAAGGCTGGCTGGGCGAGATCACGGAAATAGACGCAGCAATGGGCAAACTGGCCGATCCGGGCACTCGGAAGAAGATTGGCGAGCTAGAGGGTGGTGGTCTTTTTGAACTCGCTGGTCACATCATTGATGCTGCGATGACGATCCTCGGCAAACCGGCATCGGTGACGGCTTTTTCAACCCCAGTGGGCACCGATGGCGTGAAGGACAATCAAATGGCTGTGCTGCAATACGCGAAGGCCACGGCGGTCATCCGCTGCAATCACGCGGACCCGTTTGGTGGCCCACGTCGCCGCTTTAATGTGACGGGAACCGAGGGAACTTTCGAGATCGTGCCTCTCGAGTCCGGGAAAGTGAATCTGTCGATCACCAAGGCATGTGGAACTTACAAGAAGGGTGCGCAGTCGTTTCAGCTCGCTGTGCCGAAAGATCGTTATGCGGCGGAGTTCGTCGATCTGGCGATGATCGTGCGGGGCGAGAAGAAGCTGGCCTGGGACGCGGCGCATGACATCGCCGTGCATGAGACGGTGTTGCGTGCGGCGGGGGTGTGGAAGTGACAGGCAGGCTGCCTGTTCCACTTTTTACTGCGTGGCGAACTTCGTCAGCAAGCCGCGTTTGCGGGTGAGATTTAGAACCCAGACGAAGAGCCAGCCTGCGAGGCTGAGGTAGATCACGTTTAGGCCTGCGGCGAGCCAGAGATTGTTCCAACTCATGGAGCCGGTTTTCATCACTTCGCGCATGCCTTCAAAGATCGGTGTGGCGGGGAACAGCCAAGCAATGGGCTGTGACCAAGCGGGCATGTCCTCGACACGGTAGAAAACGCAGACAACCGGCTGGATGAAGAAAGGGACGGCCCAGGCGAGTGATTCAGCGGCCTGACCCCAGCGCAGGATCAAGGCGGTGGAGATCATGCCGAGCGCCCAGCCGAAGACCATTAGGTTGAGGAAGAAGGGAACAAGCCACCACTGCAGCTGGAAGATGTTGAACGAGTAGCCGATCCACGAGACGAGACTCATGACGACGCAAGTGATGAGGATGCGCAGAAACCCGACCACAAAGGTGGAGCTCAAGTACTCCGCCGTGCGTACCGGAGCGACGAAGATATTGAGCAAATTGCGCGTCCAGACGTCTTCGAGGAACGAGATGGCCACACCCTGCTGCGCACGGAACAGGATGTCCCACAGGATCATCGCTCCGAGGAAGAAGAGAATGAAACCGCCGAATTTGGCGTCGCTGTTCTTCTGAATGAAAACGGTGACGTTGCCCCAGACCACGAGATCGACCAGCGGCCAGAACACGAGCTCCACCATGCGCATGGGGGTGCGGGAATAAAGAAAGAGGTGGCGCATCACGAGAGCGCTGATGATGCGGAAATTCATACGGCGGAATCTTTTTTCGGTTCGTCGAGGATTTCGCCGTCACGGGCGATCTTGATGAAGAC
>CANIZT010000303.1 GCA_947471905.1 Verrucomicrobiaceae bacterium | reverse complement strand
CAGCCTCTCATGATCGAAGCCCAGCAGATGCAGAATGGTCGCGTGCAGGTCATGCACATCGACTTTGTTTTCGACTGCCAGTGCTCCGAAGTCATCCGTGGATCCGTAAACGGTGCCCGGCTTCGAGCCGCCACCGGCCATCCACATGGTGAATCCTCCAGCGTTGTGATCGCGGCCAATGCCTTTCTTCTTTGCGACGTCGTTGTTGTCGCTCGTCGGCGTGCGGCCAAACTCGCCGCCCCAGATGATCAGCGTGTCCTTGAGCATGTCACGTTGCTTCAAGTCAGTGAGCAGCGCGTGCAGTGGCTGGTCGGCGGCGGCGCAGAGTTCGCGATGACGTTCGTCGTTCAAATCATGCGTGTCCCAGTTGTTGTGATAAACCTGCACGAAGCGCACGCCGCGCTCGACGAGGCGGCGCGCAAGCATGAGCTGGCGGCCCATCTCGGTGTCGCCGTAGAGATCGCGCATGGTTTTCGGCTCGCGGGTGAGATCAAAGGCATCGGTGGCCTCCACCTGCATGCGGAAGGCGGTTTCGAAAGCACTCACGCGACCTTCGAGCAGTGCATCGCCCGGATGCTTCTGCGCGAAGTCCTCGTGCATCTGGCGCATGAGATCGAGCTGGCGGCGCTGCTCACGCAGGGAGGTGGTGCCGCTGCGGATGTGTTCGATCATCTTTGTCACTGTCGGGTCTTTGGTCGGAATACCCGTGCCGCCGCACCACGCGGGCAGGAAGGCATTGCTCCACTGCTTGTCCCCGCTGCTCGTCGTGCCGTTCGGTGATAGCGACACGAACCCCGGTAAGTTTTGATTTTCCGTGCCAAGGCCATACACGGTCCACGATCCCATGCTCGGCCGCACGCTGGCAAACTCGCCGGTGTTCATCACGAGCTGCGCTGGCTCATGCACGCTCGTCTTCGTATGCATGGAGCGGATGACGCAAAGCTCATCGGCATGAGCCGCCAGCTGCGGGAACAGCTCGCTGATCTCCATGCCGCTCTGGCCGTGCTTGGCGAACTTAAAGGGTGAGCGCTGCAGCTTCCCGCTGAGCCGTCCCATGCCGCTCGCGACTTCACCCGCCGCCTTTTGGTAATCCTTCATCACCTCATCGGCCATTTTGCCGTGATACTTCTCCAGCGCGGGCTTTGGATCAAACGTGTCCACCTGCGACGGCCCGCCCTCGCAGAAGATGTGAATGACGCGCTTTGCCCTGGCCGCGAAAGGCGGCTTCTTCGGTGCCAGCGGCGACAGCGGAGCCTCGGCGGCCATGCCGAGTTCTTGCATCAACGACGCCAAACCAAGACCGCCGAGGCCAAAGGCGCTGCGCGTGAGAAAATCACGACGCGTGGTGAGGGGACGGGTGCTGGAGCAGAGGCGGGAATTCATGATCGAACAATACGCAGCGGCGGCCCATGATTTTCGTGACCTTGTGCCAAAACTTCCTAAAGTGCTTTAGTCTCAGCCTAAAGCCATCATGTCCTCTCCACGCCGTTACTTTAAAGAACTCCGCTTCCGCCAGCTTCGTGCGCTCGTCGAACTTGCACGCAAAGGCAGCTTCACCGCCGTGGCTGAGACCTTGCAAATGTCCGTGCCCTCGGTTTGGCAGCAAGTCCGGGCGCTCGAGGAAGAGTTTGGCGTGGCAATGGTGAAGCAGTCCGGCAAGGCCGCCGTGCTCACTCCGCAGGGCGAACTGCTGGTGCAATTGTCGCAGCCACTCGTCGAGAGCTTCGACCGCATTCGCGAACTCTTTGCCGATCAAAACAAAAGACTCGCCCGCCGCATCACCGTGGCCACCACGGCGAGCCTCCTACTGCACGAACTACAAAAGCCGCTCGAACTCTACCGCAAACGCCATCCTGATGTGCAACTCTCCTTTATTGACCGCCCGTCCACGATGGCGCGCAAACATCTCGAAGACGGCGAGGCGGATGTCGCCATCGTCGGCCAGATCGACGCGCCACAACATCCACGCATCGCAGCCACCCACGTCACCGCCTATCCCTTCGTGCTCGTCTGCCCAGAAGGCCATCCCCTACTCAAAGCAAAGACCCTAAAGCTCGCTGACCTCATCAAACAGCCGCTCGTTCTGCCGGGCACAGGCGCCAATTCACGCCGCCACGTTCAAGATGTCTTTGAAGCCGCTGCACTCTGGCAAAAGGCGAACGTCGCTCTCACCGCGAGCACCTTCGACATCGTGGTCGGCTACGTGCGCATGGGCTTCGGCATCAGCGTCACCTCCGTGAGCCCCATGATTCTCAAAGAAGCCGCCCAAGGCCACAGCAGTTACCGTGGTGTCGCTTTCCGCGATCTCTCGAAGCTCTTTGGCCGTGAGGAGGTCGTGGTGCTCAATCGCAAGGCCAAGGTCGAACTGCCGCACCATGTGGCGTTTCGTGAGATCGTGGTGAAGGCGCTGCGCAATGACTGATATGTAAGGTCACTTTCGTGACTGAATGATAAAGTCAAAGAGCTGGCCGTAGTGCTTGCCGTCGAGCGTGATGTCCATGGGGACCATCTGCACGCCTGCGGGCAACTTGGCGGCATCGGGGGTGAGTTTGACCTTGAAGCTCTGGCGTGATTTTGGCTCGACGGTGCCGGTAAGTTCAGCGGGTTCGGCTTTGAGTCCGGGCGGTGGTATGAGCGTGATGCGATGCCGCTGCATGTGGTCGCGGAAGTTGCGGACGGTGATGCTTACCTCGGTTTCCTTCGAAAAATCGACGCGATACGGGTAAGCACTGACCCAGTAGGGATCGAACAGGTATTCATAGTTCGCATCAGGCAGCAAGTCCTTGTATTTGCGGATCGCCCGCAGCGCCCAGTCGTGGTAGCGATCAATGAAGGCGGCGGGTTCCGTCATGAGCACACCATGTGCGCCCATGATGATGTCGGGCTGGATCTTTTGCAGATACTTCGCGGCGACGAGGTAGTCTTCGTCGATGATGGCGCTGTTGCGGGCGTTCACGCATTCGTGGCCGTTCTGCGTGGGATCGGCGGGATCGCCGAAGAGGTTGTCACCGGTGAAGACGACCTTTTTGCCGTCGAGTTCAAGCCAGAGCGCGTTGCCGAACTCGGTTTGGCCTGGCATCCAGTCGATGTGCAGCTTGTAGCCTTCCCATTCGATGACATCCCCGGCTTTGAGGATGCGGTCGATCTTCGCTTTCTCAAATCCGGCGTTGTAAGCACCGATCATCGCGGGGTAGTCGTAGAAGCGCGGATTCTCGCATTTGTCGGCGATGGTGTCCATCGTCCAGAACTTTACGCCATGCTCCTGGAGCGCGGGGAAGAGCGTGAAGTGGTCGCCATGCGAGTGAGAAATCCAGCAGGCGTCGATTTGCTTGAGGCCGAGAAACTCCTTCATGTCGCTGATGATGCGCTCCAGCACGAGTTTTGGAAACAAGCCGCAATCTAGCAGCAGCGCGTGGCCATTGTCGGCGATGATGATGGCGAAATTCTTCCCGGCCATTTCGGGGCCGAACATGTAAAGGTGCGGACTGACTTGAACGATGTAGTGCGCCTTCGTCGGCTTCGTGGCCGGATGGGGGCCGCGTTTGGAGAGATTATCGACCGGATAGCCACGAATATAGTCAGGGCGGAAGTCGGTGAGTTTCGCTTTGTAGCGTTTGAGCTGTGTCGTCGCATCTGTTATCACAGACCCCTGTGCTGAAAAAGCCGTCTGCGGCTCCAGTACGATGAGTTTGTCCACAGTGGCGATGAGCGCGTCGAGTCCCTTGGCGAAACCATAGTCCCACTCGGTGTCGAACCAGTTCGTCATCTTCGAACCGTCATGCATCACGCCGCCGTTGAAGACCATGGTGTGACCATCATGCTGCAGAACGAAGCTCATGCCGCCCGGCGAGTGCCCCGGCGTGCTCACGCAGGTGAAGTTGAAGCCGTTCCAAGAGAACCTTTCGCCATCTGAGAGCACGCGGTCGATCTTCACTGGCGCAGCAGGCGGACGCACATAGCTCGCACCATGCACACTGTACTTGTCGCCGAGCCTCGGGTTCCATTGGCGGAATGAGAGCGGGTTTTCGAGAATCTCTTTCTCAAGCTCCGAACTCGCTGTCTTCGTGCCTATTCGGTCCAGCTTCGGCGCTCCTTGACACAGTTCTCGGTGGTGATCCGTGAAAAGAACCCACTCGACTCGCTTCACACCAATTTCTGCCAAGTGTTCCAAAACCGAGCCATCACCTAGGTTGATGATTAGTGCTGTGTCCTCGTGCTTGAGCACATAGACATTGCACGTATCCCGCCAGAGATGCACCCCGGGCACCGGTTGCTGAAACTCAGCGAGTGCGAGGCTGTCCAGTACGAGGAATGCGGCTAGGAGGCGAATCATACGTCTATCAACGTCGGGATCGTAGGATTCGCCTCAAACTCACTTCAGCGGCACGCTCCATAGATGATTGCCTGAGGTGATGAAGAGAGTTTTGCCGTCCTTGCCGCCGAAAGCGCAGTTGCAGGCTTCGTCGGGGGCGGTGGGGATGAAGTCGATGAGGCTTCCGCTGGGCGAAAGAATGTAGCAGCCGGCTTTGAAGCGGTTGGTTTCCCATTCGGTCACCTTGTTCGTGCCTGCGGCGACGTAGATGCGGCCCGCGGCATCCATTTTCATGCCATCGGGACCACGTCCGTCTTTCCAATCGAAGATGACCTTCCGGCTGCCTAATTTCACTTCGCCATTCTTATCGAGTTCGTAGCGCAGCAGCTTCCGCGAGCCGCCGTGGTTGTTGTTATTATTGTCGGCGATGTAGAGATACTTGTCGTCGGGTGTGATGAAGATGCCATTGGGGCGTTCTGCGCCTTCGCACTGGATGCGAGTGACGTTGGGCACTTCGTAGGCGAAAGAACAAAGTCCTGGCGGCAAATTGGCTTGTCGATTGATGCGATAGACGCCTTCAAAGCCAAGCTCCATGCTTTCCCGTGGGCCATAACGCGGATCCGTGAAGTAAATCCGTCCTTTCGAGTCCATGCAGAGATCATTCGGCGTGTTGAAACGCTTCCCTTCAAAGCGATCGGCGAGCATGGTGATGCTGCCGTCTTTCTCGGTGCGCGTGACACGACGCAGACCCGACTCACAAGCAATGAGGCGGCCTTCGCGATCAAAGAGCAGTCCATTCGAGGCATTGTGACGAAACACCGTCGTGTGGCCTTTCGGGTCCATGCGGTTGATGTGCTTGCCATCGCTGAAGTAGAGCGAGCCGTCCTTCCACGCGGGGCCTTCACCGGCACCGATGAGGCCGTGATCCTTGGGCACGGCACCAGGCACGATGGGCGACCGCATGGTGGAACAGGAGGCCAGAGTGAGGCCGAGCAGAAGACTGTAAAAAGGTTTCATGGTCATGATTTCAATTCAACGTGGCAAGCCGGCGATGTCGGTCCGCACTTGATACAAATTTTTGCCTGCGGTGATGTAGAGCGTCTTCATGTCGGGTCCGCCGAAAGCGTTGTTGGTGATGGTG
>CANIZT010000302.1 GCA_947471905.1 Verrucomicrobiaceae bacterium | reverse complement strand
GGTGCGCACGGTGATGGAGTTGATCGATCTGCCGCGCACGCCGTGTGAGGCCGTGGCGCTCGATCTCGGATGCGCCGTGGGCCGGTCGAGCTTTGAACTCGCCAATTTTGGCGTGAAGGTGCTCGGCATTGATTACTCGCAGAGTTTTGTCGATGCAGCAGCGGCGCTGGCCCGTGATGGCAGCATGGAATACGAACGCGTCGATGAAGGCAGTGCGCGGACAGCTTTGGTGGCATGTGTGCCGGAAAATCTGCGACGTGACCGTGTGCATTTCGAGCAAGGCGACGCGATGAACCTGCGCAGCGATCTAGGTGACTTCGACATCCTGCATGCAGCGAACTTGCTATGCCGTCTGACCGATCCGCTGAAGCTGATCGAGCGGCTGCCGAACTTGGTGAAGCCAGGAGGGCAGCTTTTGCTGACAACGCCCTGCACCTGGCTCGAAGACTTCACGCCTCGCGGAAACTGGCCGCAAGGTTCGACGCGCGAGTGGCTCACCTCGCTGCTGGAGCCGCACTTTGATCTCTCGAAGACCTGTGACATGCCTTTCCTGATCCGCGAACATGCGCGGAAGTATCAGTGGAGCGTGGCGCTGGGGATGCGTTGGCGACGGAAAGTCGAGCTGGCATGAGTTTGAGCGCTTGATTCGCGGACGCGTTTTAGCCTAGGCTGCGGAATCATGAAAAATGTGTTCTTCCTCGCCTCTCTCCTCACTGCGGCCGCTTTGCATGCGCAGACGCCAAATTTCAAAGAGCAGCAGATCGATGGAGAGGTCGGAATTGGCTACGGACTGGCCGTGGCCGACGTGAACGGCGACCGGCAGACGGACATCCTGCTGGCGGATAGCAATGTGATCGTCTGGTATGAAAATCCGACTTGGAAGAAGCACATCATCGCGGAAAAGCTCACGGAGAAGGATCATGTGTGCATCGCGGCGCGTGACATTGATGGCGATGGCAAGTGCGAGATCGCCGTGGGAGCGGAGTGGAATCCGGGCGACACGGTGGGCAGCGGTGCGGTGTTTTATTTGATCCCGCCAGCGGATCGCACGCAGAAATGGGAGCCGGTGAAGCTCACGCATGAGCCGACGACGCACCGCATGAAATGGGTGCGCAATCGGGCGGGGCGTTATGATCTCGTGGGGGTGCCGTTGCATGGGCGTGGCAATGACAAGAATGCCGAAGGCGTGGGTGCGCGCGTGCTTGCCTACCACATGCCGGAAGATCCGCGCAAGGAATGGAACACCACGCTGGTGCAGGGCACAATGCATAAGACGCACAATCTCGACATCATCCCGGCGCAGCCGAATGAGGCTGAAGGGTTGCTGCTGTGCGGCCGCGAGGGTGTGGTGCGGCTCAATCAAACCGACAACGGCTGGAAGGAGCAATGGATCGCGCAGCACCCGAAAGACTCGACGGAACTGCAAGGCGCGGGCGAAGTGCGCTACGGTGCCTTTTCTGGCGGACAACCCTACGTGACGACGATTGAGCCGATGCATGGCGACAAGCTCGTGCTCTACACGCCGCCGCCGGATGGCCCAAAGGACGGGCCGTGGCAGCGGCGAGTGTTGAGTGATCAACTTGTCGATGGTCACGCCATCGCCACGCATGATTTGCTCGGCTTGAACAATCGCCAGATCGTCGTTGGTTGGCGTGCGCAGCAGAAGATCGGCAAGGTGGCGGTGAAGCTGTTCTGGACCACGAAAGAGGACGGCAGCGGCTGGCAGGAGGCCTTCATCGACGATGGTGGCATGGCCTGTGAGGATGCGGTTTGCGTGGACCTTGATGGAGACCGTGACTTGGAGATCATCGCCGCTGGCCGTCGTAGTAAGAATGTTAAGATTTACTGGAATCAGCGAAACCAGTGAAAAGCATTTATTCCGACAGGCTTTAGCCGCTGGTTGCTTCGGCGCGGATTTTGCTCCTAAAATCTCATCCGCCATGAAAGCTATTCGTCTCGCCACACTCATCGTTGGTGCGCTCTGCTTGAGCCAGTGCTCGCTGCCAGAGTTTCCGTTTTTGTCCTCGCGCACGGAAATGGTGCGTCGTCCGATGACGATCATGCCGCCATTTGCCTCGCAGCCGACACTCTATGTCTGGCACGGCAGCAGTCAGCCAGGGCCGTTGAGTGTGAACATCGATCTCAGCGAGCAGAAGGCGTATCTTTTTAAAGGCGGCCAAAACGTCGGCTGGACCTATGTCGCTTCGGGCCGCAGTGGTTTTAGCTCGCCCACAGGCACATTTCGCATCATGGAAAAAATCGTGAACAAGCGCTCGAACCGCTACGGCATGATCGTGGATCGCAACGGTGACGTGGTGAACAGCAACGCGACCGCAGGTGTGTCACGCGTTCCTCCTGGCGGACGTTTCGTCGGTGCCTCCATGCCTTACTGGATGCGCATAACCAGCTATGGCGTGGGCATGCATGCAGGAGCGATCCCAAACCCCGGCTCTCCTGCCTCGCACGGCTGCATCCGCCTGCCGCGTGACATGGCTGAGACGATCTTCCAGCACGCTTCCGTAGGCGCGCGCGTGACGATCATGCAATAAGCATTGCCTCGCTGAGGATCTCCTCAAAGCGTTGCAGCCAGACCTGCGTGTTTGTTTCACGGAGCAGCCACTGACGACCAGCACGTCCGACCAATAGACGTGCAGTGACGGGTGTGGCCTCCATCTCCAGCACATCGGCCACGATGCCGCGCACATCGCCCGGTTCATGCAGCAAGCCAGTGACGCCATGTTGCACAATCTCATTCAGCCCACCCGATTTCGCCACAAGCACCGGTTTGGCATAGTCATAAGCTTCGTAAATCACCAGTCCCAGCGGCTCCCACCACGTGGAAGGCACAATGACCGCACGGCAACGGCGGATCGCTTCACGCTTTGTTTCACCCGAAATGTGGCCGAGCTGGTTGATGTACGGATTGCTGCGCAAACGCTGCTGCACCGCGTCAGCCAGTGGTCCTTCACCAGCGATGTGCAACAAGGGCGTGCGATCACCGAGCTGCGCCCGCATGACATCCCAGGCATCGAGCAGCGGAATGACGCCCTTTGATTCCACGAGTCGCCCAAGAAACAAGTAATAGCCCGCATCTTCCACCGTCGGCGTCATCGGCAGCGCATTCCACGCATGACGTAATGTGTGAACGCGAGCGGCGGGCAGCGCACCAGCAGCGACCAAGCGTTGCCTCATAAAATCTGACACCGTAACCCACGCTTTCACGCTCTTGAGCCAGCCGCTGCGATGCAGCGCCTTGAGCATGATGGCGAACAAAGCACTCTTCACGATGGAGTTTTGCCATGCTCCGGCCATCACCTCCTTCCGATAACTGCCGTAGAGAGCATCCGGCATTAGCTTACCGTTTAAATGCAGCGTTCCACTGACTGAAAACGGCCGATAATTGTGCAAAAACTGCACCACCGGCAGCCCACGCTTCACGGCCGCATGATACAGTGACGGTGAACCCACGAGATGGATGTTATGAAACACCGCCGCACCAGCACCACTTGTATCGAGCGCAGATTCAAAACGACTGCGCGATTCCGGGTTGTAGAACAGACGTTTCACCTGCTCAAATTTCGAAGGTGCCGTGGGCCCGGTCCATTCCGCGCTGTCAAACCGGCACCACGTCATGTCATGGATGGTGGCGAGATCATGGTGGATTTTGTCCACGATCAACTCCTCACCACCCCAAAAGAGGTAGCGATTGAACACGTGCAAGAGAGAGCGAGGTGATTGGGGTAAGGATGAAGCCATCAGAAAATTCAGGGCACAATGAGAGCTGTGCCGATTGCTTGCCAAGCAGAACACAGGTCACGCTTTTGATTGTGCCATGAAAAGCAGAGCCGTCTTGCCTAAATTCTCGCATGGTTATATTCAGCCATACCATGAAGCCAGCCAACCACAGCCTCTTGATCGGAGCAGTCATGTTCGCTTTCAATGCATTGGCAGAGGATGCCGCGCTTCGTCCTTGGAAGGATACACAAGGCCGCATCCTTCAGGCGGCGTTCGTCAGTGCTACCGTGGAAAGCGTCACCGTGAAAATGTCCGATGGCAAAGAGCATCAAATTCCGCTCGCACGTCTAAGTGCCGAGGATCAGGCCTTTGTGAAAAGCCAAGCCCCCGTTCCGACTCCGGTGGCCCCCACGGCCCAAGGCACCACGCCCGTTGTTTCCGCTTCATCATTGATCCGCACCCCCATCGATAAGCGCACTTGGCCGGAGAACGTCATCGTGCCGACGAAATCCATTGAGATTCAGATCGTCGAGGAAAATCCGGCCGCACGAAAGTGTATCTACCGCTCCGAAGGCTTCGAGTTCACTTCGCAGGCCAAACTGGCAGGCAGTGTGATGAAGGAAGTCGCACGTACCTTTGAAGCCACGAAGACCCTCGTGGCCTCTCTGCCTTGGGGTGTCGTTTGCAGACCGCCGGAAGGCTTTGAACGTTATCAGGCCGCGCTCTTTGAAACGCGCAACGACTACATCGCCGCTGGCGGACCGGAGAACTCTGGCGGTGTGTACATGAGCGGTGACAAAATCTTCCGCGTGCCCTTCCCCAGCATCGGCCTCAAGCTCCTCGGCAAAACCTACGCCAAGGACGCCGACTACGACGGCGGCACCTTGATTCATGAAATCACTCATCAGGTGATGGATGACTACCTCACATTCCTGCCCGTATGGGTCATCGAAGGCACCGCTGAATACACCGAGATGCTGCCCTACAATGCTGGCAAGTTCCGTGCCGACGCCCACAAGAGTGGCATCCGTGACCACATCAAGGAGGTGGAAAAGCGCGGCTATCCCATCGACATTGGCAATCTGGAAGCGCACATGACGATGAACCGCGCCACCTGGTCCGGCATCGCCGACACCTCCAACAAGAAGATGGGAGAGCTGTACTTCCGCTCCGTGCTGATTCTGTATTACTTCTGTCACCTCGACGGGGTGAAAAAGGATGGCGACAAGCAAGGCACGCACTTCATCAAATTCATGGAAGCCGTTTACGGTGAGACCGAGGCGCTGCGCACCTTCTTCAAAGATCCTCGCGTTAAACATTTCCCGGACGGCCGTTTCAGTTATCCCAAGAACTTTCCGCCACCGGACATGAACGGTGAGACCGCCCCATTCAAACACCTGACGCTGCTGCTCAACGACCGCAGTTATTCACAAATCGCTCAGGAAATCATCGAAGGATACAAGTCCATCGGTATCAAGATCTCGGTTAATTGAATGCCCATTGGAAAAGTTCGGCGGACGCTCCTGTCCGTCTTCCTTCTGGCACAATCTCGCGTCTTTTGCTCCCCGCATTTGACGCACCCTCGCGACTGTGCAAGATGCCGCGCTTTCCGGCCCGCCAAGTGCGGCGAATCTGACCGATTCCTCTCCCCGGCTCCCTGAAAGCGCCCAAATCATACGCTTTCACTCTCAAACTCTGACATTCGTCATTCCGCATTCGGATTTCGTCATTT
>CANIZT010000301.1 GCA_947471905.1 Verrucomicrobiaceae bacterium | reverse complement strand
GGATAATCAAGGTGGAGACCTTCGACTTTTTTATGCGCGTAGTCACGGATCGCGTCGGTGACGTCCATGTGACGGGCGGTGACAATGATGGGGAGGTTAACGTTGTTTTTTTGCATGGTGGGTTCTCCTTTGAGGTTGGGAATGGTGGTTGATTGGGTTAAGCGTCACATGGTGAAATCTTCGCCTAGGTAAAGGCGGCGGGCTTCATCATCGTTGACGAGGAAATCTTTGCTGCCATGGCGGCGCACCTTGCCCTCGAAGATGAGGTAGGCACGATCCACGATGTTGAGGGTTTCACGCACGTTGTGGTCAGTGATGAGAATGGCCAAGCCCGCCTGGCGGAGCATACGGATGATGTCCTGAATCTCACTGACGGCGATGGGATCGACGCCACTGAAGGGCTCATCCAGCATGAGTAACTTCGGCGAGGTGACGAGCGAACGGGCGATGGTAAGACGGCGTTTTTCGCCACCGCTCAGAGTGATAGCGAGATTTTCGGCCACATGATCGATGCCAAACTTCTCCATCAACGACTGCGTTTGGTCCGCGCGCTCTTGCTTGGTGTAGGTCTGTGTTTCCATGACCGCCATGATATTTTCGCGCACGGTGAGACGGCGGAAGATGGACTCCTCTTGGGGTAGGTAACCCATACCAAGCCTAGCGCGCATGTACATGGGCTGATGAGTAGCATCTTTGCCGTCAAACATGACCTTGCCGCCATTCGGCTGCACCAAACCGACGATCATGTAAAATGTGGTCGTCTTGCCGGCACCGTTGGGGCCGAGAAGGCCAACGATCTCACCGCTTTTGACCTCAATATCGACACCATTTACCACCGCACGGCCATCATAGACTTTTTTCAGGCCTTCGGTATGCAGGAGGATGGATGCATCGTTCTTTCCGGCATCAGTTGCTTGCCCGGAAAGTGCGATTTCCTGGCCTGTGGTATCCTTTGTTGGTTGCTTGCGCGAAGCCATGGTTACTGCGGTGCGGGTACGGAAGCTGGTGTCGATGGAACCATGCTGCTACGACTCTGAGGCGTCGCTTCTTCACCTTGAAGAATAATGGTGCGATGTCCGCCGGTGGTCGTGAGTTTGCCCCCTTTATCAATGATCATCACGCAGCCGGGTTCGGTGGCTTGGTGGAGCTTGTTGCCAGCCTGCACTTGAGGCCAGTCACGCAGCGTGGTGGTATCGGTCTTGCCGTCATAAAATAGGTCTTTGCAACGGCCGATCTGTAGTTCGCCATCATCGGCTATTTTTTCGATCGTCACCATCGGGCCACGTGCATACGCTTTTTCAATTGGAGGAGGGCCATTTGCTTCTTTTTTCGCAGGAGCTAGGATGTCGGAGTCTTTCGCCATAGGGCTGACTGTCTTTGGCTTGGGTTTGCTGAGAACACCGCTACCCTGCTTCACCATGTAGAGTTCCAGTTCTTCGCACTCGATATACATCTGCGGGTGGCGTGCTTTGACGTCACCGGTGTACATGCCGTAGCCGAGGTTGGCATCGAAGAAGGCACTTTTTTGCGCGGTGATTAGGATCTGGCCTTTCGTGGCTCTTGGAACTTCGTCCAAATTCATGGGCTGCAGCGGTTTTGGCTGCGGCCCGACCGGCAGTGGTGGTGATTCAACTACGGGAACAGCGGGAGATGCAGCGGCAGGAGCGGGCGCGGTGGTTTTGGGACCGTCTGTGACGTTCTGCATCAGTGCTTGGGCAGCCTGAAGTGCCTTCTGTCGCATGTCGGCGCTTTCGGGTGAAAGCATCAGTTCCTTGGCCTTGTCTTTAACTCCATCCGGCACAGCCTTGATGATGGTTTTGGCCGTATCGACTGCCTTGGCCTTTGTTTCCGCATCCACATTCTTTTTGCGGAAATCGAAGAGTGGACGCTGACCACCTGGGCCCTGTGCCCATGCGCCAAGACTGCTGATGAGCAGGGCAATGCAGAAAATGGATGACGTTTTCATGTCACTTGGCGGGTTGGGATTCAGTGGAGGGCTTTACCTCGCCGCTGAGGGAGCTGGTGTCAAAGATGACCATGCGGATGTTTCCAGTCATGCGTCCCTGGTTTTTTGCGGTGTCGAAGATGAGACTATCGCCTTCGATCTCAAAGTCGGCACGGCTGACACGGCTGCGGTCTGTGCTGCGTAAGACACCGCCACCGGCCATGCGGTAAAAGGCGGTCTTCAAATCAATGCGCACATCGTTTTTCGGATCTGTATTGAACATCTGCACGACCAGCTTCTTCGCCCACAGACGTTCGTCATCAATGCGGCGTATCACGGCGGCAGTGATGAGCGAGGTGCGCCGTCCATTGACATCAAAGGAAGGAATCACCGCGCCTTTGCTTTCGGCCCCGAGCGGCACCATCTGCATGAAGGCAACCATTCCAGCATCAGCCGGGGACGGCTGCTGTGCGGTGGCAAACATGACGAATCCCGCCATCATACCGAGCACGATGGAAAACGCGAATCTGCGCCGACGCAGCAACTCAAGTGATGTCGCGAACCAAGCCATGAATTTTCCGCAAAGTCTCCACCACTGACGCAATCTGCGAGAGCGGGATTTGATTGGGGCCATCAGAGAAGGCTTTCGCCGGATCAGGGTGCGTCTCCATGAACACACCGTCACAACCCGTCGCAACCGCAGCGCGCGCGAGAACTGGCGCGAGTTTGCCATCACCGCCGGTCGCAGTGCCAAGACCACCGGGACGCTGCACGCTGTGCGTGGCATCCATCACCACACGGTAGCCAAGTTCGCGCATCCAATAGAGTGAACGCATGTCGGCCACGAGATTGTTGTAGCCAAAGGTCGTGCCACGCTCAGTGAACATGAAATTCTGGCAGCCGACGCTCACCAGCTTATCCGCGATGTTGCGCACATCCCAAGGAGCGAGGAACTGGCCCTTTTTCACATTCACAGTGCGGCCTGTTTCACCCGCTGCGACGATCAAATCAGTCTGGCGGCAGAGGAAGGCGGGGATCTGCAACAGATCGATGTGTTCCGCCGCCAGCTTGGCTTCTTCCGCCGTATGAATGTCCGTCGTCACCGGCACACCGAGTTTCGCGCCGATTTTTGCCAGCAGCTTGCAGCCATCCTCACAACCAAGGCCGCGATACGACGAAATCGCGCTGCGATTGGCCTTGTCATACGAGGCTTTGAAAATCCAGCGCCAACCATGCTGCGTGGCCATGGCACCGAGCTTTTCGGCAACATCCCAGATGAATTCTTCGCTCTCGATCACACACGGACCGAGAATCAGCACTGGCTCCGTGCCATCCATCGACACCGACCCTATTTTCACCACCGGAAGAGAGAACGTCCCCATAAATCTTAATATTGATCCTATGAGCGACGCTCCAGAATCGGTTTGAAGATCTCCAACCCCGTTGCGCTGCCCGCTGGCTCAAAGTGTAGCGGGAGGGACGGGGATGACAACGGGAGATTCATGGGAAAGACTCCACAATTCATGCGCCGCACATCGAGTTCAATTTGCAGCACCAAACTGCCGAGCAGGAATACCTGTGTCTTTTATGCCGCCGTTGCTTCACAAAGCTTGCCCAGAGAGCGGTTCTCTGAAACAGTGCGGTGGTATTTTCTATTCTCCGCCTGTGAAACCTGATCCGGCCAAGCCCACACCCCCATCCGCCGAAGACGAGTCTTCGAAGTACATGCCACCCGAGATGGCGACGGGAAACGTGACGCTAGGACCAGAAGACATGACGATTGCGGTGCCGAATCTGAAGCGTGGCGGACCACCGAACAAGCCAGCAACGCCGCCTCCTGCATCGGAATTGAGCACGGGGAACGTCACGCTGGGACCAGAAGACGTGACGATTGCCATTCCGAACACCAGCCGCGGCCTGCCTGCGGCGACGATGGGTTCCAAGCCGCCGACTTCCGACACGGGTAATTTTACGCTGGGGCCAGATGATCAGACCATTGCCATCCCGACCAACAAGCAGGGCACTCTTCCAGGAGCGGCGACAATGCCAAGCCAAGGCGGCCTGCCAGCAGCAACGGCGGCTTCCATGGCCTCGATGGGAGCGACGAAGCCGCGCTCGCACATGGAATCGCTCACTGGCAATGACGGCTGGATCGGCGATCGCTACCGCTTGTTGGATAAGCTGGGCGAGGGCGGTTTCGGCGTAGTTTATCGTGCGGAGCAGGTGAAGCCGATTCACCGCATCGTGGCGATCAAGATTGTGAAGGCAGGCGTAACATCGGCGGACATTCTGGGCCGCTTCGCCATCGAACAGCGGACGCTGGCCATCATGGAGCATCCGAACATCGCGCGCATTCTCGACGCGGGTGAAACAGACATCGGCGCACCTTATTTTGTGATGGAGATGGTGAAGGGCCGCTCCATTACCAGCTACTGCAAGCAGAACGAGTTGGATCTGCGCCAGCGTCTGGCGTTGTTCATTCCGGTCTGTCGTGCGGTGAACCACGCGCATCAGAAAGGGATCATCCACCGCGACATCAAGCCCGGTAACATCATGGTGATGGATGAGGCCGGCAAGGCGGTGCCCAAGGTCATCGACTTCGGCATCGCGAAGGTTTTGGAAGGTGAAGGCTCCGGCCACACGATCGCCACGGGCGTCGATCAACTCGTCGGCACACCAGGCTACATCAGTCCGGAGCAAATCGAGCACGGCAGTGCACAGGTGGACACACGTTCCGACGTTTATGCCTTGGGCGGTGTCTTCTTTGAATTGCTCTGCGGTAGGGCGCTGATCACGCCTTCAGACATTGCGCAGAAGCCGATCCATGTCCTGCTGCGCGATTTGGCTGAAAACGATCCGCCTAAGCCTTCCACCATCGAACCTTCCGTTCAGGGAGATCTCGACTGGATCGCGCTCAAGGCGCTCGAACGTGATCCAGACCGCCGCTACGGCAGCGCGGACGATCTCGCGGACGACATCACGCGCTTTTTGAAGTACGAGCCAATCGTCGCGCGTCCGCCGAGCCGAGGTTATCTCATTTCAAGATTTGTACGTCGTCATCGCATCGGTGTTGCCGCCGCAGCGGCCATTGCACTTTCCGTCATCCTTGGCGGCATCATCAGCACCGCGATGTACTTCAAAGCGGAGCGTAACCGCCTCGAGGCCGAACGTGGCCGCGAGAACCTGCGCAAGTCCTACAGCCGCTCCGATGAGCAGATGGCCCGCCAGTTCACCGACAACGGCCAGTACAACGACGCCGTGGCCTTCCTGACGCGTTCGTTGCGCACCGATCCCGCCAACGATCTCTCCTCGACCAACTTGCTCTCATTGCTCGCAAACGTGCATCTCATCCGCCCGGAAATTGCACCGCTAGCGCTGCCGGAAGGCATGCCCGAGGCTTCCAAGGTCGCCGTAAGCCATCAGGCCGGTGTGGTGCTGGCGGTCAGTTCCACCGTGCCGAAGCTTCTGCCTGCACCGGTGCAGACACCGCCGCCACAGCGTGAAACCATCTCCATTTGGAAGATGAAAACGGGTGAGC
>CANIZT010000300.1 GCA_947471905.1 Verrucomicrobiaceae bacterium | reverse complement strand
TCGTCATCGGCGGAGAGCCTCGTCGATCAAAACCTGCTTGCGATGCAGGCGCTCTTTCCAGCGGCCAAGCCCTGACTCTTTTCAGTCGGCCGGCAAGTCAGGCGATGTGGCGGCGTAGGTTTGGGAGCAACTCAACGCCACACGCATGAATCCCAAGACTGCATCCATCACTCAGGCCTTCAGTCCCGCTCGCGGAGATTTGCTGCGCGTCGGCTCCACACGACGCGGGTTTCTTCAGACCGGACTCGCTGGCTTGGCGGGCGTTTCGATGCCTTCGCTGCTCCAAACGCAGGCGCTGGCGGCTTCGGCAGGGCAGGCGAAGAGCAAGACGAACGTGATCCTCTTCTGGCTTTCGGGCGGGCCGAGCCACATCGACATGTGGGATCCGAAGCCGGACGCGCCGAGCGAGATTCGCGGCCCCTTCGGCCACATCTCGACCAAGGTGCCCGGCATTCATGTCTGTGAGCATCTGCCGCTGACCGCGAAGATCATGGACAGGCTCACGCTGATCCGCTCGGTTGATTGCAGCGCCAGCAATCACACGCCGATCACCATGCAGGCCTGCAACCCTCTCGCGAAGCGCACGAACGATGGTCGTGATGGCGGTGGTTGGCCGTCGATGGGCTCCATCGCGGCGAAGTTTCGCGGGGCGAATGCACCGGGCATTCCTGGCTACGTCGCGCTGGCAGACTCGCTTGTTTCCGACATCTGGGGCGCGGGGCACATGGGTGGCGACTTTGAACCCGTCAGCGGCAAGGATTTGTCCGGCCGCCTCAAGCTCTCCGAAGGTCTCACGGTCGATCGACTCGGCAATCGCCGGGATTTGCTGGCACAAATGGATGACTGGAAGCGCAGCGTCGATGGCAATGCTCAAATCGCCGCCGCAGACCGCTACACGCAGCAGGCCTACGAGGTGCTCATGACCGGCAACGCGCAACGCGCCTTCAATCTCGATGCCGAAACGCCTGCGATGCGCGACCGCTATGGCCGCGACAGCATTGGCGAGAAAGCGCTGCTGGCGCGTCGTCTCGTCGAAGCTGGTTCCACTTTTGTCACCGTGAGCGGTGCGTGGGGTTACTTTGATCATCATGGCGATGAGGTGAAGTGGGGCGGTATCAAAAAGGGCCTCACGCCACTGCTGCCGAGCGTGGACCGAACGCTACACGCCATCGTCACCGATCTCGAAGATCGCGGCCTGCTCGACAGCACGCTCATCCTCATGATGGGCGAGTTTGGCCGCAGCCCAACGATCAACAAGAATGCCGGACGCGATCACTGGCCGCGCGTGATGTCCATGGTCGTCGCCGGTGGCGGCATGAAGCACGGCCAGGTCATCGGTAGCACCGACCGACAGGGCGGCGACATCGACAGCCGCCGCGTCGCGCCCGGCGATCTCGCCGCCACGGTGTTTCATCATCTCGGCATCGAGCAGAACACCAACTGGATCGATCCGCAGGGTCGTCCTCGGCCAATCGTCGCTGATGAAGGCAAAGTGATCAGCGAATTGGTTGGCTGAGTAGACTCCGGCGTGCATGCTTCGTATCTCATGAACGCCCGCCTCATTTTCGCGTTCTTTGCTACCGCGATTCAACTCAACGCGCACGAACTCGTCCTTGCGAATGGTCGTGTCATGGATCCGGCGAGTGGTCTTGATGCCGTGCGCCACATCGGCATCACCGGCGGTAAGATCAGCGCGATCTCCGAAACGCCGCTCCAAGGCGACAAAGTCCTCGATGTGGCCGGGCATGTCGTGTCACCTGGTTTCATTGATCTGCATGCGCACGGTCAAACGACAGGCGATTTGCAAATCAAGGTGCAGGACGGCGTGACGACGGCGCTGGATCTCGAAGGCGGCGTGTATCCGGTGGCGGAGTGGTATCAGTCGATGGAGGGCACCGCGCCGATTCATTACGGAGCCACCGTGGGACACATTTCGGCACGCTTTGCCGCGTTTCATCCCAATCTCAAAACCGGCCAGTGGGCAGGCGGCAAGACGCGACTCGCGCTCCTCGGTCCAAAACCGGATGGCGCGAACAAGGTGGCAGGCGAAATCGAAATGATGCGCATGAGTGAGTCAATCCGTCGTGGACTCGACGAAGGCGCGCTGGGCGTCGGTTTCGGCATCAACTACACGCCAGCAGCCACCCCGACGGAGATTGAGGCACTGTTCCGCATCGCAGCGGAGCGCAAGGTGACCGCGTTCGTGCACACACGTGCGTTTGGCATCGGTCCGATCCGCGAGGTCATTGATAGCGCGAAGAAAACCGGAGCATCGCTCCACATCGTACACATTGGCAGCAGCAGCATCGGTGACGTGCCGGAGGTGCTGAAGTTGATCGATGACAACCGCGCCGCTGGCATGGACCTCACGACCGAAGTCTATCCCTACACCGCCGCGTCCACCTTGCTGGAGTCGGCCATGTTCAATCCCGGCTGGCAGGACAATTTGCGCATCAGCTACGGCGACATCGTATGGACCGCGACGGGTGAACGGCTCACCAAAGAGACCTTTGAGAAATATCGCCAGCAAGGCGGCTGGGTGATCATGTACATGATGAAGGACGCGAATGTCGAAATGGCCATCGCGCATCCCGGCGTGATGATCGCCAGCGACGGCGTGCCGTTTGTCGAAGGCAAGGGCCATCCGCGTGGAGCAGGCACCTATGCGCGCGTGCTCGGCCACTACTCACGTGAAAACAAACTGCTGCCACTGATGGAGACTCTCGCCAAGATGACAATCCTTCCCGCCAAACGGCTCGAAGGCCATGTGCCGATGATGAAACACAAAGGCCGCATCGCCGTCGATGCCGACGCGGACATCACTGTCTTCGATCCGGCCAAAGTGATCGACCGCGCGACCTTTGAAGCGCCCACCACGCCTTCCGCAGGCATTCCGCACGTCCTCGTAAACGGCATTTTCGTCGTGCGGGATGGCGAACTCGTGAAAGATGCCCGTCCTGGCCGCGCTGTGGTAGTCACGCCATGAAACACTTCCTTTGCTCGCTCCTCTTCGCCACCACCGCTCTCGCTGACGACGTGCTCCAGTGGCGCGATCTCTTCAACGGCAAGGATCTCACCGGCTGGGTCGATGTGAACACCAGCAAGGACACCTGGAGCGTGAAGGACGGCCTGCTCGTCTGTAAAGGCTTGCCCATCGGCGTGATGCGCAGCGAGAAGCAGTATGAAAACTTCATCCTGCACATCGAGTGGAAGCACACGCAGGCAGGCGGCAACTCTGGTGTCTTCGTCTGGAGCGAGGGCAGCACGCCGCCGAATCGCCCGCTGCCCAAAGGCATGGAGGTTCAGATGCTTGAGCTCGAATATCCTATTCTTCATCCCGAGAAAGACGGCACACCGCGCCATCTGGGATTCGTCTCAGGCGAACTCTTTGGCGCGAACGGACTCGAAGGCATTCCCGATAATCCGCGTGGCCGCCGTAGCATGTCGTATGAGATGCGCTGCAAAGGCAAAGGCGAATGGAACACCTATGACGTCGTCTGCGTCGATGGAACGGTGAAGCTGTCGATCAACGGCAAGTTCGTCAACGGCATCAGCCAGTCCACCGTGCGCAAAGGCTACCTGTGCTTGGAATCCGAAGGCGCGGAGATTCATTTTCGGAACATCAAGATCATGGAACTCCCCGGCGGACGCGTGACACCGGAGCAGACAGCTCCGTTGGTAAAATGATGACGGGTAAAATGATGTCTTTGATTCAGGACATCATTCTACCCAACATCATTTTACCCTTTCAACGAGTTCATTTACCTTCGTCGTGATCCGCTCCTCCACCGTTTCCGTGTAAGGCGCGCGGTGCCCGTATTCAAACATGCCCGTCACGCCCTCGTAGCCGCCTTCTTTGAGTACGCGCAGGCTGGGAATGTAGCTGGTGAGGTCGTTGTTGTAACCGCAGACCCAGGTGTTGTTCCAGCCGTAAGCCGCTTTGAACTTGAGCGAGTAATCCACTACCGTCTCGCCCGTCAGCGCGATGAACGTGAAGTCCGCCCCGATGCGCCAGACCTGAATCGGATACTTCACGCGATCCGGTGTCGAACCGAGCGTCTCATACTGGCGGATGAAGTGCTCGAACTCGCGCTTCGGCATGCCGGTGAGGTTTGGAACACGTTGCTTCAACTCATCGAGCGGAATCCCCGGCTGCAACTCCAGCTCCGTCTCGCCCATTGCAGCCTGGATCGGCCCACTGAGCGGCTTCATCGCGCCCGCGATGACCTGACGCACGGCTTCGGCCAGCACTTTGCCATACATGCTCGCCAGTTCGGTAGCTTCGGCATCCTGCCCCCGAATGCGCGGCAGCGGATTCGCATCGCCGCCGCAATTCTGCACAAACATCGCCACCGAACCGGGAAACGACTTCTCCAGTTCAAGCTGCGCAAAGCCCGCGTAGTCGCCATTGATGCTGAGGCCGCCGAGGGCCGTCGTGTGGCAGGAATAACCGAACACGATGGCCTTGAGATCATTTCCGCTTTTCACCGTGATCACCGGTACATCCTGATCCACCTGCCCGCCAAACGCGCGGCTCTCCGAGCCGCGTGAGCGACGACGATTCACCGCCACTCCGGCCAACCCCTGCTCAAACGCCACCTCCGCAGGCGCAAGGTTCGCGATGGCCTTGCCGATCACCTCGTCATACTTCGCATACACCATCGCCGTGTAGCGATCCTTAGCTGCAGCCTCCTCCAGCGTGAATTCATAATACAACCACAGCACATCCTCCGTCACCGGACATGAGTGATTGTGAGACGTGTTCAAGATCAACCGCTCTCTCGGGATGTGATGCTTCTCCATCGCTGTCTTTGCGATCACCGCGATAATCTTGTCGCTCAGCCCCACCAAATCCGCCGTCACCAGCACCGAAGTCGCGCCCGAGTCATCCTTGAGCGCCAACGCCTTCAGCCAGATCGGATGCTCCACCCGCTGCGACATACGTGTCTTGCCGCCATAACCCGCCAGCGGCACCGATTCTGTCGGCGTGATGTCAGCTTTGGCCGCACCTGCCTGCCAAGCAGCGTGTGCGCTGGTCGTGAGGAGAATGAGAAGAATCCACTTCATGCTGTTTCGAGCCCCGTGAGTGTTCCCGTGCTGCTGCCGAACTTGTCCGCTTCGATTCCCAATCGTTGCAGCATTGTGACGTAGAGATTCGACAGCGGCGGGCAGTTCTTTGGATCAAAGGCGAGGTGCTGGCCATGTTTGAAGCCGCCACCGGCGAGGATGATCGGCAGATCCTTCGTCGAGTGGCTCGCCGCGCTGCCGAGATTGCTACTGAAGAAGACCATCGTGCGATCCAGCAACGTATCACCTTCCTCCTGCGTCTTCTTCAGCTTGGTGAGCAATTCTTGCGTCAGGTTCATCACGCCAAGCTCCACTTTCTTGAGTTGTTCGAGTTTCGCCGGGTCTTGACCGTGGTGGGAGAGATCGTGATGCCCCATCGTCACGCCCGGCACCGGCGGCACACCGCTGGTGCCCAGCAGCAGCATGTTG
>CANIZT010000299.1 GCA_947471905.1 Verrucomicrobiaceae bacterium | reverse complement strand
GCAGAAACGTATGCTGAAGCTCAGGAGTTGATTCAGGCGGAACCAATGCCACCGATGCAGTTGAAGGGCATCTCCGAACCGGTTCATCCGTGGCGGGTGGTGGCCGCGTAATCCACCTGAATGCCAGATTCACGAATCAAGCCTGATCTAAACGCCAAGCTGCGCGATGTGCCGCACAAGCCGGGCGTTTACATCATGCGTGACCGACTGAACAACGTCATCTACGTGGGCAAAGCACGTGATTTGCGTAAACGCCTGGCCAACTATTTCACGCCTGCGCGGTCCCAGCTTGCCGACCGCAAAACGCGGGCACTCATCCATAGCATTTGGGATTTTGATCTGCATGAGGTGCGCAATGACACCGAAGCGCTGGTGCTCGAAGGCAAGCTGATCAAGGAATTCCGCCCGCGCTACAACGTCAGTTATCGTGATGACAAGCGCTACTATCTCGTGCGCGTGCATCTCAGTGATGCCATGCCGAAGCTTTCCCTCACACGACTTAAAAAAGAAGATGGTGCACGTTATTTCGGCCCGTTTCCACATGGCAGCGCTCTGCGCACCACCGTGAACTGGCTGAACAAGAAATTTGGCCTGCGTGTCTGCCGCCCGCTGAAACCGGGAGAGAACGACTACAAGCACTGCTCCAACGACATCATCAAAAACTGCTCCGCGCCCTGTATCGCCCGCATTTCTCAGGCGGAGTATCTGCATCGCGTCGAGCAGGCCTGCGAGTTCTTTGAGGGCAAGTCCAAAGACCTCGTCACTGCATTACAAGAAGAGATGCAGCAGGCTGCGGCAAAGCTTGATTTTGAAAAGGCTGCCGAACTGCGGGACATGATTGATGATTTCAAGAAGACGCTTATTCCATCCCGCACCTTTGAGCGTGGAGCGCGTGCCCGCGTCATTCGCAGCATCAATCCCATGGCTGATGTGCAGGAGTTGCAGGAGCTTCTGCATTTGGAAGTGCCGCCGCTTGTGATGGAGTGTTTTGACATCGCCAACATCGGTCTTGCCCACTGCGTCGCCAGCATGGTGCGTTTCAAGAATGGTGTGCCCGACAATGCCAATTATCGCCGCTACCGGATCAAGGTGGTCAGCGGTCAAAACGACTTTCTCAGCATGGCAGAGGTCATCCGCAGACGTTTCTCGCGCATTCTCCTCGAAGGCAAAGCGGTGGCTGGTGATGACGCCGAGTTTTCTCAGGATGCGCCAGCGGAAGCCCTGCAACGTCTTGCCGCGAATCCAAAATTCGTCACGCTGCCTGATCTTGTTATCGTTGATGGTGGCAAAGGCCAACTCGGGGTCGCCGTAGCGGAGTTGCAGCGTTTGGGCTTGCACGATCTGCCGATCATCGGCCTCGCCAAGGAGAACGAGGAGGTTTATCGGCCTGGAGAAAGCTATCCCGTCATCATTCCGCATGAACGCGGTGCCTTGAAGCTCTTGCAGCGCATTCGCGATGAGGCTCACCGTTGGGCGAATGGCTACCATCAACTCTTGCTGGGCCGCCGTGTGGCTGAAAGCATTCTGGATGACTGCCCGGGCGTGAGCAAAACGCGTAAAGCAGCCTTGTTGAAGACCTTTGGCTCAGTCACGCGGTTGCGCAAAGCCACTGAAGGTGAAATCTCCGCTGTGAAGGGCATTAGCAAGGCTCTGGCAAAGCAGGTGCTGGAGTTTTTGGCCAGCCGTGGGTGACATTGGTTCCAAAATCAGCTCGAACTTGTTCATCGACCAAACCACAGACTTGTGGTAAGGGCGCAGCATGCAAATCCTCGAACAGCTCGGCCTCGCGCTTGGACTGGCATCTCTCGCAGGCTTGAATCTTTACCTCACGGTGTTTCTCAGCGGCATGTTGGTGCGCTTTGACGCTCTGCATCTTGCCGCGAAATATCAGACACTCGAAGTGCTCGGGCATGACTGGGTCCTCATTACCGCTGGGGTGCTCTATGCTATCGAGTTCGTGGCGGACAAGGTGCCGTGGCTGGATTCGCTGTGGGACAGTGTTCACACATTGATTCGCCCCGTAGGTGGCACGCTGCTCGCCATGCAGGCGCTGGGAGAAATGCCCGCACACATGGAAGTTGTGGGTGCGTTGCTGGCGGGTGGTGCAGCGTTGACGACGCATAGTGCAAAGGCCGGCACACGACTGCTGGCGAATCATTCGCCGGAACCGGCCTCTAACATCGCGTTGAGCATTGCCGAAGACATTGCAGTGGTGGCGGGCACATTGATCATGGTGTTGAAACCCATCATCGCGCTGTGCCTGTTCACGATTGTGCTCATCACGCTCTGGCTGGTGTTGCCGCGCATGGTTCGCGTCATTCGCCGTTCGTTTGAGATCATTCGCGATAAAGTGCGCACCTTGTTTGGGCGCAATACGCCGGATTACTCGGTGACTCCGCCGGGATCATCCAGGGCGTGAGCCTTGAGGTCAGCGAGATCGACCCATTCAAGCGCGGATTCGTGGCTGGCTGAAAGTGACACGGGCGGCGCGCACCCAGCATCGAGGGCTTCCTTCCATCTCGTGACACAGAGGCACCAGCGGTCGCCGGGTTCGAGGCCTGGAAATTCCCATTCTGGTGCTGGCGTGATGAGATCATTGCCGCGTTCAGCGGAGAAGCGCAGGAACTCGGCGGTTGCTTCGATGCAGACGGTGTGCAGGCCGACATCACCAGAACCGGTGCGGCAGTAGCCATCGCGATAGAACCCGGTCATGGGTTGGCGGCAGCAGCAGGTGAGGGCAGTTCCGAGGACGTTGGTGCGCATGGGTATTATTTTTTCCAACTAGGGCCAGTGGGTTCAAAGTTGGCGGGCTTGGCGATCTTCGGTGCTTCTTTGCTGGTTTGGTTGTCTTTTATGCTAATGCCATCGACAGCACACCTGATCTCGAAGGCTTCACCTTGGTTGGTTTGAATGGTATTGCCACTGATCTCAGTCTCGAATGGCGGCAACGAGGCTTTTTTGTCGCCACTCATGCCAATGAGAACATTGTGCTTGCAGTTAACGAGCGTGTTATTGGTGATTTTGGCGTGTTTGACTTGGAAATAACCGTTGGCTTTGGAATTCGAGATGCCGAGCATGAAGCAGATGGCAGTGCGGTATTCATCGCCGGTGAGATTTTCGAGATAATTGCCGGTGACGATGTGGTCTTCGCCAATGATCCGAATGCCGCCCGTCGCATTGGCACCTTCGCCGAGGAAGACGTTGTTCTCGACACGGCAGCCGTTCCCATGGCGCAGCGTTAATGAGCCTGAGACGGCTTTGAAGACATTGTTGCGATAAAGGTTGCCGCAAGACTTGTTGGAGATGCATTCGCCCTCCCCGTCGCACTTTTCAAAGAGGTTGTGCTCCACCATGCAGGCAGCGGTTTGCATCGAGGTTTTGCTATCGCCAATGCGGATGGTTTCGCCGCCGTTCTTGCCGAGCCTCTCACGCGGGCCAAAGTGATTGTGATCGATTTGATGCTTGCCCTGGCCCTGCACCTCTTCTGAAAGCCACACAACCAGCGTGGTGCCTTCCGTGGTCTTGCCCGCGATGTAGCAGTGATCGATGCGATTGCGTGAGCCGTAGATCGAAACAAAACGGGTGGATGTTTTAGCCTTGGAAGCAGTCAGCTTGTTCGTCACTGCGCAATTCGTGACACGGCAGTCATTGGCGACGTGAGCGTAGTCCATGCGCAGCTCGATGGATTCTTCTCCTGTTGGATTCTGAAACCACAGTCCATCGACAATGACATGCGCACCACCCACCGATAGACGCGAGTCGCCGGTGAACACCACCTTGCCCGGCGTCTGCGCTTTGATCGTCACCGGCTTCTCCACCGATCCTTCCACATGGATTTTCAGCCGTGCATCGGCCCAGGTGCCGTCTTGCAGGATCAGCGTGTCGCCCGCAGCGATATTTTTGGCAGCATTGGCGAAGGCTGCTGCATCAGCGACAGGAATGTCTTTGGCCGCAGCCGATGCGGCAAGGAGGAAGGTGAGAAGAAGGGATCGGTGCATCACCCACATCTGAGACGGCAGAACATGAGACAGCAAGGTGGTTTTACGAAGGCTTGAAGCGCGACAGGGTGCCAAGCTGGCACCCCATTCGGTCTCCAAAGGCGCTCAAGCCCAAATGCAGCGGCTACATTCCGCCGTCGGAATCTCCGTGAGCCAAATGCAGCGGCTACATTCTGCCGTCGGAGCCTCCGTGGGCCGAATGCAGCGGCTACATTCCGATGTCGGAACCTCCGTGTGCCAAATGCAGCGGCCACATTCCGCTGTCGGAACTTCCGTGGGCCGAATGCAGCGGCCACATTCCGCTGCCGGAGCCTCCGGGGCCACCATGATGTCATTGCATTCTGGCTGACGGCGCTCAGTTTTCTCAATGCGGTGGCCGCTTGGGCTGTGCCAAATACCGCCCATCCAAGACGTCTGCGGGCATGGCACGACCGACGACCACTACCGGTCCCTCACGCGTTATTGTTGTCTGTCTCCCCCAAAAGCGGTTGGATATAAAGCTGCTGACAAACGAATGGATTTGTGAATGATCATCAAAATCTAGATCGAAAATGCTCGTCGCCGAACATGAAAACTGAAGCTGTTGTTGCCTATCTCTTCCTAGCAACTGCTGTAGTTGCAGAACCTGACGATCTCGTCCTACAGATTTTCTCATGGGACGGGAAGAGTGCGAAGACGATATCGGGATGGTTCACTGACTCAAAAAAAATCGGTGTAATCGAGAAAGGCATTTCGGACTCCGTACCTACTCGAAAAGCGATTGAGGTCGCGCGAACATATCTATCCAAGACGTTTCCTGAACTCGGAGACGATGCCGATCCTTTCCTCGGAGAAACAGTGCCGAAGAAAGAGAAGGTGAAGTCATGGGCCTTCGTAGAGATGTCGATTCATCCAATTGATCTCGGACGTGGACGCGGAACTTTGATCTCGTGGAAGGCCGAAGAGTCGGGTCTATTTTACTATGTCCTCAAGTTTCGCCCGGAATTTGAAGGGCGTTCTCCTGGCCAACAAAGGACTGTTGTGCTGCTCCCGAATCTAGAAGTTGTTCCATATCGGACGATCTCTGCCACGAAAAGCGAGAGGGAGCAGATTGTATGGTGGGAACGGCACGTGGGGAACCATGAGTTTGAAGACAAGGAAGCATTGATCCGGTCTGAGACCAAATAGACTGAAGAATCTAACAGCAGATGGGTCACCTAATCGTTAGGATTTGAGTCCCATTCCGTATGCCCTCACAACGACACGCCCCGCTTCCACGGCAGGAAGTCGTCCTGGCCTAGCGACACAGCCTTCGGCGTGTATTCGCCGCTGGCGGTGGCGATGACGAGTTCGAGCATTTCTTCGCCCATTTGCTCGACGGTCTTTGCGCCGGTGATGATGGGGCCGGTGTCGAAGTCGATGAGGTCGGGCATGCGACGGGCGAGGTCGCTGTTGGTGGCTATCTTGAGCGTGGGGCAGACGGGATTGCCGGTGGGGGTGCCGAGGCCGGTGGTGAAGAGCATCATGTTGCAGCCGCCGCCGGCGAGGGCAGTGGTGCTTT
>CANIZT010000298.1 GCA_947471905.1 Verrucomicrobiaceae bacterium | reverse complement strand
TCCACTCTCGTGGAAGTCGAAATGACCGACACGGACCGCAGCTTGAAGGGCAACTGGAAGTCTGAGACGCGGCTTTCGATGCTCTCGCACGAAATCACCCGCTACATGCCGGAATTGGCCGCCATGCTAGCTCAAGGTGGCAAGCGGAAGATGTTGGCGGCTTGAAAACTGGCACGCCCTGCGCCAACGAAAGCGCATGACCCTCATCTCTGGAACCGCCGTCGCCGAAAAAGTCCTCGAAGAATGCCGTCGCGACATCGCCGCACTTGCTGCCTTGGGGCGTAAGCCAGGCCTAGCAGTCGTCTTGATCGGTGATGATCCTGCTTCGCGCGCCTACGTTCGCTCGAAGGACAAAAAATGCCGCGATCTGGGCCTGCACTCCGTCAAACTCGAACTCCCGGCCACCACGACTCAAGACGAACTGCTAGCGCACGTCCGTGCTCTGAACAACGATCCCGCCATCCACGGTATTTTGGTGCAAAGTCCGCCGCCCAAGCACATTGACGAAGCTGCTATCGTGCGGGCGATTGATCCGGCCAAGGATGTCGATGGTTTTCACCCCGTGAACGTCGCCAAGCTCGCGCTCGAAGATCCAACCGGCTTCGTGCCTTGCACACCGCTAGGTTGTCAGCGACTGCTGATTGATGCGGGTATCGAAACCAACGGCGCGCATGCCGTGATCGTTGGTCGCAGCATGATCGTTGGCAAACCGATGGCACTGCTGCTCATGGCCAAAGGCAAAGGCGGCGACGCCACGGTGACGGTCACTCATTCCCGCACCCGCGACCTCGCCAGCATCACCCGCACCGCCGACATCATCATCGCCGCCATTGGTCGCCCACATTTCATCAGGGCTGAACACGTCAAGGACGGCGCTGTCGTCATCGATGTCGGCATCAACCGCATCGACGATCTCACGAGCGAGAAAGGCTACAAGCTCGTAGGCGATGTCGCTTTCGATGAAGTGGCCCCGAAATGCCGTGCGATCACGCCCGTGCCCGGCGGTGTCGGCCCCATGACCATTGCGATGCTGATGGCGAACACGATCAAGGCTTGTCGTTAGGCTTAAAGTTCCGAAAAATGAGGATTCCGCCGCTACCCTGACATACAAATCACGTTTCAGGTCACTCATCGTCACCACCATGCACCGCACGCTCCTCCTCTCGCTCACTTTGGCCGCCGCACTCCACGCCCAGGTCACCTCAGAAAACAACGAGATGCTGCGCGAGGGCTTGAAGCGCTATCCCGAGGCAGACACGAACAAAGACGGTATTCTCAGCATGGATGAAGGCCGCGCCTTCATGGCGAAGATGAAGAAGAAGCCTTCCGACGAGGCGAAAACAGCAACAAATGCGCTAAAGCCTGATGTCGCCGATGTGGACTACGGCTCCCATCAGCGCAACCGGCTCGATCTTTACCTCGCGAAGTCTGAACAACCCACGCCCGTGGTGTTCCTGATTCACGGTGGCGGCTTTCGCAATGGCGACAAAAGCCGCTGGGCATCCGACAAACAGACAAGCCAGCTCGTCAATAGTGGCGTGTCCTGCGCGGCTTTGAACTATCCCTTCCTCGACGCCATGCCCATTCAGGACATCCTGCGCGAGTGCGCTCGCGCCGTGCAGTTCCTGCGCGCGAAATCAGACGAGTGGAAGCTCGATAAAACGCGCTTCGCCTCCATGGGCGGCTCCGCTGGTGCCGGCACCTCGCTCTGGCTCGCCACGCATGATGATCTGGCCGATCCAAAATCCGAAGACCCCGTGCTGCGCGAGTCCACTCGTCTTACCTGTGCCGTGTGTAACTCCACGCAAGCCACCTACGACGTGACACGTTGGGAATCCTTCCTCGGTCCGGCCAAACCCGAGTTCCGCACCAGCGAAGTCGAGGCCGCGATGTTTTACCGTCTGCCCTCCATCGCTGACTTCACCACGGAAAAAGGCAAAGCCGTGCTCAAGGAGTGCGACATGCTCGCTTGGATCACCAAGGATGATCCACCGCTGTTCCTGAACAATCCGCAGGTCGTTCCCGCGCCGACGAATCGTGGCGAGTGGCTGCATTGCATCCATCATGCGCGGGCGATTCAGAAGGAATGCGCTGCGGCTGATGTCGTCTGCGTGGTGGCTCAGGATCCCGCCGATCCCAAGCCCGATGCTGTGCAGTTCCTGCTCCAGCATTTGAAAGTTTCCCGCTGAGCCCAAGAACGCGCTTGCACCGGCCGCAGAGACGACTATTACTCGCGCCCTCCAACACCGTTTGGTTTCCAAACACGCCTCCGTAGCTCAGTTGGTAGAGCAGTTGACTCTTAATCAATTGGTCGTAGGTTCGAATCCTACCGGGGGTACCATCTCGTCGAAGACGAGAGGAAGTTTTAAAGCTCCGCATTCACTACCGGACGCACGCTTTTGATCGCTTCGGCATATTTCGCCCCGCAGGTCAGGCCGCGATAACGCGCCAGCACGGTCTTCGTGTCCATCGCCGCGTCATTTTTCGCGGGATCATAGGGTGCGTTCTTCACGAAAGCCATCAGCCGTCCCAGCCACTCGCTGGCAGCAGGCCATTCGGCAGAAACATCCACATACGTGTCCGGCTCGAAGCCAATCGTGTGACTCGGTCCATTGTCATACCAATAGACCCGTGAAGGCGATTTCACCTCGTCGCGGCCCAGCAGCCGTGCCGGTTGATACAGCGCCGCATGGCAAATCGCACTCGCCGCCTCGTGATCGGGATGGCGGTCACGCGGCCACAGCATGAAGGCAGTGTCCGGCTTTACGTCCGCAACGACTTCGGCCACCGCACGCTTCGTTTCCAGCGTCGGCTCAAAGCCCAGGCTCTTCCACGGCAGGAAGCGCATCTCGATGCCGCGCTCCGCGGCCAGTTGCTTCGATAAATCGAGCAAGCCCTGTTCCCTACCTTTGACCGGCGGCCAGTTCGTGTAATCCCCGATCAAACTCAGGATCACCACCCGCTGATGCTTCTGCACGGCACGCAGAAGCGTCCCTGGAATGCCAAAAGGACAGTCGTCGTAATGCGCGCCGATGGCGAGAAGGGTCCGAGTCATGTGATGATGATGACGAAAATCGGCAGCAAGGGCAAGCAGCAAGTCGCGTCTGGGTCACGACGATTCACCAACACAAAGTTCAAGGTGCCTTGGGATTGGATCGAGAGTCGAGTAGCAATTGGCGCTCAGCTTCGAGTTTGAGCTGTTCCTTTTTTACGCGACTTGCTTCGTCTGACATCTTGTTAATATCAATCGTACTTCGCAGCGACGCCTCCACCTTCTGCAAGCCTTGCTTTAATTCGGCCAGTCTAAGCTCCAGAGTATGGACCGCTTCGGCATCTGCAGATTTTCGTGCGGCGTCCAACTTGCCACCAACGGCCTCAATCTCCCGCTGAATGATTGGTTGGTCGTCCCTGCAATGGGTTTGATCGACCAGTGAGCGAAGCAGTTGTTCCACCTGCGCTTTTCGCAGAGATATGGCCTGATCGAGTCTTTCAATCGTTGGTAGCCAGCCCATGTCAGCCATCCACTCAGCGCAGCGTTGTGGCCAGTTATTGATCGGATTGCCAGCCTGACGCATGCCAAAACCGTGACCACCTTTGGTGAAGAGATGTAGTTCGGCGGGAATCTTGTGCTTTTTGTATTCGAGATAGAGCAGCGTTGAGGCGACGGGGTTCTGACCGTCGTCGTGGGCGCAGGCGATGAACATGGGCGGAGCATCCGCAGGTACGGTGAAGCCTTCTTTGAGCTTCGTGGGGTCTTTGGAGTCGAGGAATCCACCGCCGTAGATCATGACGCCGAAGTTGGGCAAGGCGGAGGCCGCAGGACGATCACAGGCGAGGTGCGCGAGCAGGTTGCCACCCGCACTGAAGCCGAGCAGGCCGACGCGGTTTGGGTCGAGGTTCCATTCCTTGGCATACTCGCGGATGATGGCGATAGCCTTGGCGGCATCGGCGACGGGTTTCTCATGCGCGGCGGCTTCATCACGGGTGGGCGTGCGGTATTTGAGCAGGATTCCGGTGACGCCGAGGGTGTTGAGCCATTCACAGACCTGGGTGCCTTCATGTACGGCAGAGAGGAAGATGTAGGCGCCGCCGGGAGCGACGATGACGCTGGTGCCATTCGGCTTTTCGGGGCGGAAGACCTTGATCGAGGGCTCGCTGATGTCGGTGACGGTGTTTTTGCTGGTGTGCTTCTTGAGGAAGTCGTCCGTGGCCTTGGAGTGCGGCTGCATCTTGCCGGGAGCGCCATTGGGCCAAAGCTTGAGCGTGATGGGCTCGGAGGCAGGCAGAGTTGCAGCGAGGAGGATGAAAAGTGGCAGTTTCATAGCGTGGTAGAGCATGATGAAGGAAAGGCTTGGCTTTGTCACTCGTAGAGATCAGCGCCCATGAATCCGCTTGATGCCAATCGTCTTCATCTCACCCGCCGTTCCTTGTTTGGAAAGACGGCGATGGGCATTGGTGGTGCGGCATTGGGTTCGCTGCTGACGCGGGAAGGATTTTCGGCGCAGATGGCCGATGGGATGGCTCCAGCGCTGCCACACTTCGCACCGAAAGCAAAGCGGGTGATTTATCTGCTGCAAAACGGTGCGCCATCGCATGTGGACCTGTTTGATCACAAGCCGATGCTCAAAAAGATGCACGGGACGCAGATTCCTGACAGCATCGTGGGCGGGAAGCGCTTCAGCACGATGACGGGCGGCCAAACAGCGCGACCGGTGCTGGGCGAGATCTCGAATTTCTCATGCCATGGCCATAGTGGAGCCACGGTGAGTGATTTCATGCCGCAAACGGCGGCGATTGCGGATGAACTGTGCTTTATCAAATCACTGCACACGACGCAGGTGAACCACGCACCGGCGATCACGTTTTTCATGACCGGCAGCGAACAAGCAGGGCGTCCGGCCATCGGTTCGTGGCTCAGTTATGGACTAGGCAGCGACGCCGAAGATATGCCGGCGTTTGTGGTGATGACTTCACGTGATAAGGAGGCGAGCTGCGGCCAGATTTTTTATGACTTCTACTGGGGCAGCGGCTTTCTGCCGTCGAAGTATCAAGGCGTGAAGTTTCGCGGCAGTGGCGACCCTGTTTTGTATTTGAGTAATCCCGACGGCATGAGCCGCGAGGTGAAGCGCACGATTCTCGATGGCATAGCGGGTTTGAACGAGATGAAGCTGAAGGATTTCGGCGATCCAGAAATCGCCACGCGCATCGCACAATACGAGATGGCCTATAAGATGCAGACCAGCGTGCCGGAGCTGACGGACTTCTCCGACGAACCGAAGCACATCCTCGATATGTACGGCCCGGACGTGATGAGACAGGGCAGCTACGCCTACAACTGCCTCATGGCGCGTCGTCTCGCCGAGCGCGGGGTGCGTTTTGTGCAGCTCATGCACGCGGGCTGGGACCAGCATCGCAATCTGAACACGCAGCTCAAGATTCAAGCCACCGACACCGACGCGCCGAGTGCCGCGCTGGTGAAGGATTTGAAGCAACGCGGCCTGCTGGATGACACGCTGGTCATCTGGGGCGGTGAGTTTGGCCG
>CANIZT010000297.1 GCA_947471905.1 Verrucomicrobiaceae bacterium | reverse complement strand
GTCCCAGGCCGACATGCCGGAGAGGGTGCTGCCATTCCACCAGTTGGTGCCTGTTGTATTCCACGTGCCAAGACCACCGAGACCACCGCCCGTGAGAACGTTGTTCACGCCTGTGGCGTCACTGTCCCAATAAAGAGTGGCCCCGCGCACTGATTGTGAGGGCAGCCAGAAAGCCATGAGCACAAACATGGTCAGTCCAATCGGCTGCCGCTGGGAGCGTAGTAGCTTCATCATAATTATTTCAAAAAAATTGGTTGGGGGTCTAGCAGTTAATCAAACTGGGTGTCTGAAGGCAAGATTTTGTTCGTTTTCAGCTAAAATAATTTCATCCCCAAATATCCTCGTAGGTGGTTATCTCACATGGCTCAGCGCCGCGGCTTTTCGGGCTCCAAAGACCCCCTGTCCGAGACGGAAATCATGGCACCCAAAGACGCGCTCCAGCCTCTGTCGCAAGACCGCCCCCTTCCCCGCCGTTCCACCCCTCCGCCATGAGACTCCCGACCTTGCTTGCCACCATCATCGTTTTCGCCGCTTCATCGCTTCACGCCGCACAGCGACCGAACGTGCTGTTCATGATGGCGGACGACCTGAACAACAGCCTCGGCTGCTATGGCCATCCACTGGTCAAATCACCTAATCTCGACCGTCTCGCCGCACGCGGCGTCCGCTTTCAGAACGCCGCCTGCCAGTTCCCCCTCTGCGGTCCCAGCCGGAACTCGATGCTCACCGGCCTCTACCCGAATAGCACCGGCATTCTGACCAACTCCCAGGTCTTTCGCCAGTCCATCCCAAAAGCCGTCAGCCTGCCGCAGGCATTCCGGCGCGACGGCTACTTCGCCGCCCGCATCGGCAAGCTCTACCACTACGGCGTCCCCAACTCCATCGGCACCAACGGCCACGACGATCCCGCCTCCTGGGAGCTTGAACTCAACCCCGCCGGCTGCGACCGCCTCCTGGAGCACCCGGACATCTTCTCCCTCCTCCCCGGCAACTTCGGCGGCACCCTGAGCTGGTACGCCTCCCCCCGGCCCGACGAAAAACACACCGACGGCCTCCAGGCCAAGGACGCCGAGTGGGTGCTCGAACGTTGCGCGAAGGACAAAGAACGCCCCTTCTTCCTCGCCCTCGGCTTCTTCCGCCCGCACACACCGTATGTCTCTCCCGCCACTCGTTTCGCCGACTATCCCGTTGAAAAAATGCCCGTGGTTCAAGGCGTAAAGGAAGACCAGGCCGACCTCCCCGCTCCCGCTCTCGGCAGCTACAAAAAAGAGCAGGACAAACTCACCGACGACCTCCGTCGTCAGGCCGTCCAGGCCTACTTCTCCGCCATCAGCTTCATGGACGCCCAGGCTGGCAAAGTCCTCGACGCCCTCAACCGCCTCGGCCTCGCCGACAACACCATCGTCGTCTTCACCAGCGACCACGGCTACCACCTCGGCGAGCACGGCCTGTGGCAAAAGCAGAGCATCTTCGAGGAAAGCGCCCGCGTCCCGCTCCTCATCGCCGGCCCCGGAGTCAAGAATGGAGCCGTCGCCAACACCCCCGTCGGCCTCATCGACCTCTACCCCACTCTCGCCGAACTCTGCAGTGTTAAAGCCCCCGAAAACCTCCAAGGCCAGAGCCTCGTCCCAATCCTCAAAAACCCCGACGCCAAAGGCCGTGGCTGGGTGCTCAGCCAAGTCGTCCGCGGCGGCGGCTTCAAGCGCCAAGGAGCCAGCGCCGCGAAAGGCGACGATGGCAAACGCATTTTCGGCTACGCCCTACGCACCGACCGCTGGCGCTACACCGAGTGGGACGAAGGCAAGGCCGGCAAAGAACTCTACGACCACGAAACCGACCCCAAGGAACTCACCAACCTCGCCGACAAACCCGAGCACGCCGAAGCGCAGGCCAAACTCGCCGACCAACTCCACGCCGCCGTGAAGACCACTTTCCCACCCAGTGGCGAGACCCCCAAAATTCCCGAAGGCAACGTCATGTACGCCCCCGAACTCGTGGATCCGTGAGGCGGCTTCGCCCTCAAACCAGGCAAGTAGAGGTCAAGCATCGTCAAGAGGGTCAAGCGTCGCCTTCTTGACCCCTTGACTACTCCCTGACCTCTTGACCCGCCTCCAATTCCCAAACCCGGCTGCTTACCCTCTTTTCAAATCAACCTCATGAAATCCCTCCTCGCGCTCTGCCTCTTCGCCCTTAGCCCTTCGCTCTTCGCAGCCAGCACGCCGAACTTCGTCCTCATCAACATCGACGACCTTGGCTACGCGGACATCAGCCCCTTTGGCGGCAAAACGGCCACGCCGAACCTCGACCGCATGGCGCAGGAGGGCATGAAGCTCACCAGCCACTACGCCGCGCCGGTCTGCTCCCCTTCCCGCGCTGCCATGATGACCGGTTGCTACCCGAAACGCGTCCTGCCCATCCCTGGCGTGCTATTTCCCGCGGCTGCTGTCGGTTTGAACCCCAGCGCCACCACCATCGCCGACATGCTGAAGGCCGCTGGTTACGCCACCGCCTGCATCGGCAAGTGGCACCTCGGCGACCAGCCCGATTTCCTGCCCACCGCGCAGGGCTTCGAACACTACTACGGCATTCCTTACTCGAACGACATGGGCATCGGTGCCGAGGGTTCCAAGAGTAGCGCAGGTGAGCCGCTGCCCAAGGGCAACGCGAAGGCCCAAACCGCGAAGAAAGCGCCCGAAAACGATGAAACCGGCCTCAAAGGCAACGCGCAGCCACCGCTGCCCCTCGTGGACGACCACAACGTCGTCGAACGCGTCAAAGCCGCCGAGCAGCACACCTTCACTCGCCGCTACACCGAGCGTGCAGTGAAATACATCCGCGAAAACCAGAAGAAGCCTTTCTTCCTCTATCTGCCGCACAATGCCGTCCACTTCCCGCATTACCCGCATCAGGATTTCATCGGCAAATCCGGCGTCAGCCTGCAAAAAGACTGGGCCATCGAAGTGGACTGGTCCGTCGGCCAAGTGCTCGACACGCTGCGCGAGCTGAAGCTCGACTCGAACACGCTGGTCATCTTCACCAGTGACAACGGCGGCCCCACCAATCAAGGCGCGGACAACACCCCGCTGCGTGGCAGCAAAGGCAGCACGCTTGAGGGCGGCATCCGCGTCTGCACCATCGCCTGGTGGCCCGGCAAAGTCGCCGCTGGCACCGAAACGAAGGCCATCACCGCCCACATGGACCTGCTGCCCACCTTTGGCGAACTCGCCCGCTGCAAAAGCGTGGGCGAACTCAAACTCGACGGCCAAGACATCTCTCCTGTCCTGCTTGGCAAAAACGACGCTACCGGTCACGACGTGTTCTTCTACTATCGAGGCTTCGACCTCGAAGCCGTCCGCAGCGGCCCGTGGAAGTATCAATTTGCCACGAAACAGCTCTTCAACCTCGACGCCGACATCGGCGAGGCCACCAACGTCGCCAAAGATCACGCCGACATCGTCGCCCAGCTCCAAAAGCACGCCGACGCCATAAAGGCCGACCTCGGCGACAAAACCAAGGACGCTCCCGGCGTGCGCGAGCTCGGCCGCGTGGCCAATCCGCAGCCTCTCATCAGCGCCGACGGCACCGTGCGCCCCGGCTTCAACAAGATCGCCAAGATGCTGCCCTGATTAGAGACCGCCCAGCTTGCAGATTCGCTCCCAGTGTTTCGCCTCCACTTGGGTAATCGAAAGCCGGTTCCCGCGTCGCAAAATCAGCATGTCTGCCAGCTTCGGATCCGCACGCAGCATGTCGAGCGTGACGAAGGTCTTGAAGTCGGCCTCCCACTTCACATCCACCATCAGCCAGCGCGGTTCCTCGCGCTTGCTGCCGGCGTCGAAATACTCTGACGACGGATCAAACTGCGTGTGATCGGGATAAGCCTCCTTCACGATCTTCACCACGCCCGCGATGCCCGGCACGTCGCAACTGGAGTGGTAGAAGAACCCCAGATCCCCCACGGCCATCTGATCCCGCATCATGTTCCGCACCTGATAATTCCGCACACCGTTCCACGGCTCCGTCTTCTTCGGACGAGCCTTCAGATGATCGAAGGAAAAGACATCAGGTTCGGATTTGAGAAGCCAGTGATTCATGGGAATTACGCGTGCTTGTTTCAAACCGTGATCAGCCGGTTGCGCGCCGTGATCGGCCAGCGTTCGGTCGTTCTGCCGCCTTCGATGACATAGGCTTCACCGTGCATCGAAACAGTCGGGCAAACGTGACGTGGGATGCCGTGAAGGGCCTGGCCGATGGTGAATTCGTGGGCGCGGTCGGTTTCGAGGACGAGGTGTTCTTCACTCTGCATCAGCGCGACGGCATCGGGCAACTCTTCAAATCGTACGCGTGGATGCGGGTTCTCCGGCGCGACGGATTTGTGGCCGAGATCGAGGGTGATTCTGTTTTTACCGGGCTTGCTGACGACACGCGTGAGCAAAACGGCGGCGGTTTGAAAGGGGAGGTCGGCGGGGTATTTGTCGCCATAGCCAAAGTCCCAGAGCACCGTGGTGCCGGGACTGAGCGTGCGGTCCGCATGTGCGGCATGAATGCCGAAGGTCGGTGTGCCGCCTGCGACAAATTCTTTGACGATGATACCCTCGCCTTGCAGACGGCAACGGAACTGATGCACGGGGCCAAAGGCGGCGTCACAGCGTTCACGGCGAACGTCGAGGCTTTCATCATGGATGTGCCCATCGTAGGCGTGGATGCCACGGAACTGGAGACGCGGCGTGTCCTTGATGACATGCGCCAGCATCGCGGCCTCATCACTGGGCACGATGCCGGTGCGAGCCATGCCACAATCGATCTCAATGAAGACGCCGAGTGTGACATTATGCTGCTGCGCGGCAGAGGCGAGAAAACGGATCGTCTCCTCGGCATCGGCGATGCTGGAGAACTGCGTTTCGGGAAACTTGACTGCGAGTTCGGCAAGACGATGCGCATTGATGCCGACGCATGGCATGGCGAGCAGCACATCCGTGGCCCCGACAGCGGCACACATCTCCGCCTCTGCAATGGTGGAGGCTTTGAACTGTGTGATACCAAGCCGGATTTGCATAGCCATGATCTCGGCTGTTTTATGCGTTTTCACATGCGGACGCAGGCGGTTCGCAGCGCCAGCGATCTTGATCATGAGCTGAAGATTATGCTCAATCCGCGACCGATAGAACAGCAGCGCAGGAGATGGGATGTCAGCTTCGTTTTCGACGTGGTACCAAGCGGGATGCATGGCTTACCGTGGCTGTGACAGCAGATGCGGTCAAATGCGCGAATCAGTCAGATTTTGCGCGACTAACTGTTCTTGGGCATCCAGTCGCCTTCGCGATAGTCGAGCTTCACTTTATCAGAGTCATGCTCCAGCTTCACCGGTTGAAAACCACTACAGCTGGAAAGGAATGCGAGGGCGGAGACAAGAAGGAACAGGTTCAGCTTCATGAGGGGAAGATGCGCGGCCATTCCAGTGGAGCAAGTGGACAAATCAACGACATGAAATCTGCTCATGTGCCCAGCGCAGTGAAGGCTTGACCGCAGCGCCACACACCGTCAGCATCGGGCACCATGACACGAGCCACTCTTGCCTTCACCTTTG
>CANIZT010000296.1 GCA_947471905.1 Verrucomicrobiaceae bacterium | reverse complement strand
CGAGATTGATACGGCGACCGGGCATCTCACGGGTGATGCGGATGAAATCACCAGCGGGATCCATGCCGAAAAGAGACGTGCGGAAGCCATCCTTGCCGCGGGCAGCACCATGGCAGCCACCTTGATTGCAACCACCGCGCATAAACACCGGCATGCAGTCAAGGCGGAAGGAAATGGCACGGTCTTTAGTGCCGTCTTTAACGGTCACTGCGGCTTTCACGGTTTGACCGCCAATCGAAGCAACGAGTTCGGTCGCACCAGCATCTGCAACTGGCTTCAAAGTAAGACCCTCAAGCGCAGCAATCTTGCTATCGGCAATTTTGAGGTCGCAGACCGAAGTCACGTCCTTGGTGGTGGCATCTTGGAACGTGGCAAGAACGATGACGCGATGGCTGTCACGCTTGGTTTCGAGCGAGTAATTTTCGGGCAGAATTTCGAGGCGCTTGATGGTGGGTAATTTCTTCTGCAACTCCGCGAGCGCTTTGCGCTGCTCCGGAGTTTTGTATTGCAGCGTCAGTTCCTGCGGCCACTTGGCACCTTCAGCGATCCAGCGTTTAAGCACATCGATTTCATTCGCAGCAAGAGGTCCACCTTTAGGTGGCATGATGTCATCGTGATCCTTTGGCAGGATGATGCGCTTGACGATCTCGCTTTTGTCCGGCTGACCGGCCACGAGAGCTGGACCCGCTTCTCCACCTTTGAGTAGAGCGGCAGCCGTATCCATGAGCAGCTTGCCTTTGATCTTGTTCGGGTTGTGGCATTCGAGACATTTGTTCTCGAAAATAGGCTGCACATCGCGGATGAAATCGACTCCAGCGGCAACGACGGGCGCGGCAGGCGCAGGATTGGCCGAGGCCGTAATGCCGAAGGAAGTGATGGCGAGAGTGAGGAGAGAAGCTCGCAGAGTGCTTTTCATATATAGTGGGTGTTGTAGGAGGCTACGCCAGAGAAACGGCGCATTTATCAAACGTGCGAAAAAATGACGTGGATGAGGACAATTTACCCCTCCAGTGCGGCCAGTCTCTGGCCGATAGGCGGGTGGGAATAATGCAACCACACCGTCAGTGCATGTGGGTTCGGATGCGAGAGGTGATCGACAGACAATTTTTTCAGTCCTGCCATGAGCGGTTCGGCCCCGCAGGCCGCCTTGGCGAAGGCATCGGCCTGAAACTCGTGCCTACGGCTCAAAGCGCTGCTTAGCAGGCCGAGCAGCAGGCTGGCCGGCGAATAGACGATGCTGAACAGCACGAGACCAAGGCCGAGTGGCATGCTGGTGACACCAAAAGCAGCAAAGAACGCGGGCGATTTCAGCGCGGCATGCAGCAGGTAAAACATCAGCCCGCTCTCTAGCAGACCCAGTACGAGCTGCTGCGGCACATGGCGGCATTTGTGATGGCCGATCTCATGCGCCAGGATCGCCTCCAATTCCGCCTGCGTGTGTTTTTCGATCAGCGTGTCGAATAGCGCGATGCGCTTGTTCTTGCCGAAGCCGGAGAGAAACGCGTTTGCCTTGCTGGAGCGACGCGAACCGTCCACCACGGAAACATCCACCACCGGGAACTTCAAACGTGCCGCCAGCGCCAGGAGTGCTTCGCGCAATGGACCATCTTTAAGCGGCTGAAACTTCAAAAACAATGGCATCAACAAACGTGGCGAAACCCAAGCCATAACGATGCTAAATCCAGCCACAGTGAGCCATGTATAGAGCACCGCATGCTCCTGTGTTTGGAAGAACCACAGGATCAGTGCCAGCAGCGGTCCGCCCAGCAACGCTGTGAGCAGTAGCCCTTTGACGCGGTCTTTGATGAAGGTGCCGACGGTGGTGCGGTTGAAACCGTACTCCGCTTCGATCTTGAACGTGTCCCAGGCATCGAAGGGCAGTGACATCACGTTTTGCACAAGCATGAGAAGTCCAATCACACCGACACCAGTTTGAATCGCGCTCCAGCCCCAGCCAGCGCTCCAGCGCTCCAGCCAGCCGAAACCACCGCACCACCAGAACGCGATCATCACCGCCAGCGAAGCCGTGCTGCGAAGTAAATCGAGCTTGGCCGACTGGCTTGCATACTCACTGGCCTTTTGTACCGTTTCGTCCGAAAAGATGTCCTTCAGACGCCGCGGTAGCGCATGGCGGAACTGCGCGAGGTTCAGGAACGTGGCGATCAGTTCGAGATGAAACACAAGGACCACGCCGACAGTGGCGACAAGGAACCAGGGATTGAGAAGATTCATGCGAGGAAGGGGGAGTCTTGGGAGGCGTGGTCGTGGCTGTGCGTGGCCTGATGATCGAGATACGAGGCAAAGATGTCCTCCAACTGCATCAAGCTACCGATCTGAGAAAAGTGCTGGCGTAACCATTTGCCGCCAGGGATCGACTTTGTGTAGTTCATAAGCCGATTGCGCATTGAGCGCATCGTTTGCATCTCTTCCATGCGCTCATTTCGTTCGATGGCCATTTTGCAGTGTCGCCGCATGAAGTTGAAGCGCTCTTCGACGCTGGCGTGCGGTGCATGCGTGCCGGTGGCAAGGTAATGCTTCGCTTCTTTAAAGACCCACGGGTTCGCCATGGCGGCGCGACCTATCATGATGCCTTTCACGTTCGTTTGAGCCCGGCGCACCTCCACATCGAGGCCGCTGGCGATGTCGCCGTTGCCAATCACCGGAATCTTCACCGCATCGGCCACTTGGCCGATGACATCCCAGTCAGCGAGACCGGTATAACCTTGCGCCCGTGTGCGGCCATGCACAGCGATGGCCTGCATGCCGCAATCTTCGAGGATGCGGGCCACTTCGACCGCATTCACATGATCCGCGTCCCAGCCGATGCGCATCTTCGCCGTGACGGGAATCGGCACCGCTTTGGCGACCTCACGTGCCACGCTGGCGAGTAGCGGGCAGTCTTTGAGCAATGACGAACCGCCATTCTTTGCCACGACCTTGTTTACCGGGCAACCAAAGTTGATGTCGATGAAGTCTGGCTGCTTCCAGTCGATGATTTTGCGCGCCGCTTCGCCCATGCGCACCCCGTCGGAGCCGAAAAGTTGAACGCCCAGCGGACGCTGCACATCATCGAAGTCCGTGTAGTGCCGCGTGCGATCATCGCGCTGGAGGATGCCCTCGGCGCTGACGAACTCCGTCACCATCACATCCGCGCCCTGTTCCTTGCACAAACGGCGGAAGATCACGTCTGTCACCCCGGCCATGGGGGCCAGATAGAGGGGAAAGTGATCGTTGTTGAGCCAGGGAAGCATCTTCGATCATAGACGCACTGGCACAGTGCGGCAAGCCGTGTCACATTTACCGATGGCAAGACGCCGCCGCTTCCGCAAACCACTTCTCCCGGGCCTTTGGACCGTGCTGGCGGCGTTTGCCCTGATCGGGTGCATTGGCGGCCTGTATTGGATGCTCGGCAACAGCACGCAGTTCACGCGTGTGGCTCCTTCTCCTGCTCCGGTGGTGGCAAAGGGGAAATAGCTCACGTTGCCGGCCGCACGACGACGATTTCGCCCAGCAACTGCTCCTGCTCGACCTGCAGATGGTTGAGTTTGATCAGCTCCAGCATCGCCAGGAAGGTCACGATCACCTCGCCACGACTGGCGGCATCGGTGAACAGCTCCTCAAACTTCATCCTGCCGCCCACTGGCATGATGTTGAGCAGGTACTCGATCTTGTCGGCCACCGTGTAGCGGTCATTGACGATCTCGCGAAAGTCGCTCGCGTTCTCAAAACGCTTCAGGATGCGCTGGAAAGCGCGGATAAGGTCAAAGATGCCCACCTGGCCCAGTGTCTCCACCGGGGCGTCAAGATCCGGCAGCTCCGGCGTCGTGACGAACAATTCATCCCCCTTCACCTCCTGCACGCCGAGGAACTGGGCGGCCTCCTTGAACTTCTTGTACTCCACGAGCTGACGGATCAGCTCCCAGCGGGGGTCATTCTCTTCCGCGTCCTCTTCCGGTGGCTGCACATCCTTCGGCAGCAGTTCGCGGCTCTTGATGTACATCAAATTGGCCGCCATCACGATGAATTCGCTCGCTAGTTCGATATTCAGCGCCTTGAACGTGTCGATGTAATCGAGGTACTGTCGCGTGATACGCTCCAAGGACACGCTGTAAATATCGATCTCCTCTTTTTTGATGAGGTAGAGCAACAGGTCCAGCGGGCCTTCAAAAATCTCCAGTTTAACTTTGTAGTCGGTGTCTTCCACGTGCCGAGATAGACCGGAGCAACGGCCATGGCAACCAAGGAGCGCGAGTATTGTGCTGCTGGTCGTTTCACAGGACGGGAAGTAAATCCCTAAAACGAAAGCAGCGATGGCTCAGAGAGGCATCGCCGCTTTGTTGTGAAGCAATCTCTGGCTAGGTAGAAGTGGTGCGGCCTTGAGAGCGAGGTTGGGCTGGCTTGTTTTCGCCTTCGCGTGTACCTTCGCCACCGGGACCGGGGCGGACTTCGATGTGGATGCCATTACCCGCGCCATCCATCATGCGCAGCTTGTCGCGGAATTCTTCTGGCACGGCTTTGCGTTCCTCTTCGTTATTCACTGGCCAGCTTTGTTCCTTGCCGCCGTTGGGACGGACGGTGAAGGTGGTTTTATCGTCCTCTCGCTTGATGGAGTATTCCCCGGCGTCGTCTCGACGCGTCACATTCGTCGCCGCATGGGATTCGCTGAAGTTGTAGCGCTGCACATTGCCATTAGGTATTCCCTGTGAGGGCTGGCGTGAGGGTTCCCGACGTGGATTGGAGTCTTGTGGTTTCCACATCGGCATCTGCGGCATGGGTGTGGTGCCGCCGGCTTTCGACCAGTCCTGAATACGCTGCTGATACTCGCGCAATTCTTGTTGGAAGCGCTCCATCTGCCTGCCCAGTTCTTTGCCTTGGTTTTGGAAGCCGCGGAAATCGTTGCCATTAAACATCTGCGTTCCGTTCTGCGGCCCGCCCGAGAAGCCGTGCTGCTGGCGTTGTTGCATCGTCGGCATCTGTTTCTCGCCGAGCGTCACGGGCACCTGAGATTCTTTGCCGCCGCTGATGACGGTGAGGTTGACGACATCGCCTTTGTTTTTGGCGCGCACCAGCAGCATGAGCTGCTCCATGCTCACGAGTTTCTGGTCTTCGAACTTCACCAAAAGGTCATACACCTTCAATCCAGCATGCTGCGCAGGAGAGTCGGGCATCACTTCCTCCACCAGCAGACCAAACCCTTCGGGCAGGGAGAACTGTGAGCGCAGTTCCGGCGGCACTTCGCGGGTGAGCACGCCGATGTAGGCCACGGGTTTCTGCTCCGCACCGGGAGGCGGTTGATTCGGCTGCTGCGGGCGGCGATTCGACCGTGAATCCGAGGTCCGGGTCTCCGTTTTCACGGTGCTATTGGAGTTGGTGGTGACAGTGGCAGATGCGCTGGCTTCACCGGAAGCGGATTCGGATTTTTCAGCCTGCTTGATCTCGGTTTTGAGGTCCACCTGCTGGGCACACAAGGTTGCGGCACCGAGGCAGGCGATGAGAAGCGTGTGTGGGAGTTTCATGGTTTTTTTGGGGGGAGGGCAGGGCTGGTCGGGGCCTTGCTTACCTATAGGAGACTGGCTGCATAAAGGAGACGGGCTGCAAGAGTCTATTCTGGCTGGG
>CANIZT010000295.1 GCA_947471905.1 Verrucomicrobiaceae bacterium | reverse complement strand
CGCCGTTCCCGCTCAATTTGAGTCTGCGCCGCGAAAAATCAGCCCTCCCTGAATGCGAAGGAAGTCAGATTGCAGTTAGACACCCTTAATTTTCCGCTCAATATCCTTGCCGTTTCAATGGGGTTTGTTAACAAATCGCCCCAAGCAGGCAATTTTATGAAGTTCACCATCAGCAAGGAATCCTTCCTGGACGCCATCAACCAGGTTCAACATGTGGTCAGTTCGCGTACCACACTCGCCATTCTATCCAATGTCCTCCTCAGGGCGAAGGATGGCAGGCTTGAACTCACCACCACCGATCTCGATGTTGGTGTGACCTGCTCTGTGCCTGCCGAGGTCGATGAACCCGGTGCCACTACCCTCCCGGCTCGCCGTCTAGCCACCATCGTCCGCGAACTGCCAGCGGAGGAGATCGAGGTGAAGGTCGATGAGAAAAACGTCGCTGCTATCCGCAGTGGCCCCAGTTTCTTCAAGGTGCTCGGCCTCACCAGCGAAGAATTCCCAGCACTGCCCCGTTTCGATGATGCGCGCGAGTTCCGCATTGAGCAGTCCGTGCTGCGCGACTGCCTGCGCAAGACCAGTTACGCCATCTCCACCGATGAAACTCGTTACGTGCTCAATGGCATTCTATTCTCCTTTAAAGACAATGCCCTGACGATGGTCGCCACCGATGGCCGCCGTCTTGCGATGGTTGAGCAGGAGTTGGAGTTCCCGCAGAGCCAGGAAATCGACATCATTGTGCCCACCAAGGCGGTGAACGAATTGTCCCGTCTGCTCGGCGATTCCGGCGAAGTTGCCATTCGCGTCACCGGCTCGCAGGTCGGGTTCGATCTCGGCGACAGCCTGCTCGTTAGCAAGCTCATCGACGGCAACTACCCGAACTACCGCCAAGTCATTCCAGGTGAATCCAAAGAGCGCATCCCGCTTGATCGCGAGGCTTTCCTCCGCGCCATTTCACGCGTGTCCTTGCTCGTCACTGAGAAGTCGAACTCGATCAAATTTATCTTCACGCCTGGCAACGTCGAAATTGTTGCGACTTCGCCTGACATTGGTGAGGCGCGTGAATCCCTTGCCATCAACTACAAGGGCGCTTCGATAACTATTGCCTTCAATCCTGAATTCTCGATGGCTCCTTTGCGTAATCTCAGCGCCGACGAGGTTCACCTGCACCTCATTGATGAAATCAGCCCCGGCGTGCTGCGCAGCGGCACCAATTTCCTTTATGTGCTCATGCCTATGCGTGTGAACGCCTGATTCCTTCCATAACCTGATCACTCCATGAAAAAATACCTGCAAGCCACCTTGCTGATCGTGATCGCCGCCAGCACGACCGCATGCCTTGGTCCGACACCTCCTCCTCAACCAGGAGGCGGTCGCGGCCGCTCGCTCGATGTTCCGCCGCGTTATGGCGTTTCGCCAGAGCAGACCCAATATTTTGATGGAGTAAACATGGCAGATCCGAATGCTGCCGTAGTTCAACCGCCAGACCCCAATGCTCCTGTCACCGGTGACAACGTCACGCCTCCACCGGTCAATGGAACCACCACTGCGCCGCCGCCTGTGACTGTTACACCGCCGGGTAGCACAGCACCGCCGGTTAATCCGCCCACACCTCCACATGCTCCTGCCGAGATTCCTTTTGCACAGCGCATCACGGGCAAACCGGGCTTTGTGAAAAGCCCGTTCGATCCGAATGGTCAAGCCATCGACGTGCGCGACTTCCAGTCCGGCCAGAAGGCTAAATGCCCTTACACCGGCAAAGTATTTCGTGTTCCGTGAGGCTAGTGCCTCAAGTGCAGTTGGATGCAGCAAAGGGTATTGTCTAATTTGATTCCTGCACCAATTCCCTCTGTCTTGTGTCCCTCGAACGATCCATCGCCATCCTCAGCCCCGGACTGTTGGGTGGGTCACTTGCCAAAACCATCCAGCAGCGCATGCCAGGCATGGAACTTCGGATCTGGGCGCGGCGTGAAGAAGCGGTGCAGGAGGTAAAGCGTGACTTACCTGCGGCCATTGCCAGCACAAGCATCGCTGAAACGATTCGTGGGGCTTCTCTAGCAGTTTTGTGCATGCCCATTCAGCACATGCCGGGCATCGCACAGCAGATTGCGGCCTGTGAACTCGCGGAAGATTTGATCGTGACCGATGTGGGCAGTGTGAAAGGCAGCGTCGTAGCCGCCTTGGAGCCGATCTTTGCGGGAACCAAGGCCGCCTTTATCGGCAGTCATCCCATGGCTGGTTCACAGCGCACCGGGCTTGCGCATGCCAGTGGCGATCTCTTTCATCGTGCCGCCTGCCTGCTGACACCGACCGCCAGTACACACCGCCCGCACTTGGAGCGTTTGCGGGCGTTCTGGATCAAACTCGGCTGCCGCGTGCGTGAGATGACGCCACAGGAGCACGACCGCACCGTCGCACGCATCTCGCATCTGCCGCATACCATGGCCGTGCTCACCACGCTCGCCGCCCTCGGCAAGGACGCCAGCGTGCTCGACAGCTCCGCCGGCGGCTTTCGCGACACCACCCGCGTCGCTGGTGGCGATCCCGAAATGTGGGCCGGCATCCTCCTGCAAAACCGCACGGAGGTCATCGCCGCGCTTCAAGATGCCTCCGGTGCGATGCGAGAGCTTCTTGAAATGCTTCAGACCATGGACGAAGAAGCTCTCCGCCGTTTCCTCACGCAGGCCAAAGCCCTGCGCGATCTCCTTCCGGCGGTCTGACGCATCATGGCCAGCCTCAAGTCGAAGAAACTCAAAAGCATCCCCGCTGAAATCACCGTTCCCGGTGATAAAAGCATCTCCCACCGCTCCGCAATGTTCGCCGGACTCGCGAAAGGGACCACCATCATCGACGGCTTTCTGCCCAGCGAGGACTGCCTTTGCACTGTGCATGCCATGGAGGCCCTTGGCGCTACCGTTGAGCGCCTTGAGGAAGTCGAAGGCATCGGTCTCGTCAAACTCGCCATCACCGGTAACGGCCTGAAGCTCAAAGCCCCGGAGAAGCCCATCGACTGCGGTAACTCTGGCACCACTATCCGTCTGCTTTCGGGCATTCTCTCTGGGCAGGACTTCAAAACCGAACTCTTCGGTGACGCCTCGCTCTCCAAACGTCCCATGAAGCGCGTCGCAGATCCCCTCGGCCAGATGGGGGCCATGATCACCGGCCAAGGCGACAAAATTTGCGCATCGCTTACGATACGTGGTGCTCCCTTGAAATCCATCTACTATAAGCTACCCGTCGCCAGCGCCCAGGTGAAAAGCGCCATTCTGCTTGCTGGCTTGTTTGCCTCCGGCAAAACCACCGTGGTCGAGCCTGTCGCCACCCGCAACCACACCGAGCGTCTCTTTACGCATTTCGGCATTAAATGGCTGCGCGAGGAAGACTGCGTCAGCGTCTATGGCGGCCAGGAGCCCCGTGCTACTGACATCGTCGTGCCCGGCGACATCTCCAGCGCCGCATTCTGGATGGTCGCAGCCGCCGCCACGCCCGGGTCGCAGATCACCCTCAACAATGTCGGTCTCAATCCCACCCGCACTGGTGTCATCAACGTCCTCCTGCGCATGGGGGCCCTCGTCACCAATTCCGAAACCCACGCTGAAGGCGAACCGCGCGGCAACATCACCATTCGCGGCGGCGATTTAAACGCCACCGTCATCGGCGGCAGCGAAATCCCCAACGTCATCGACGAACTGCCCATTCTCGCCGTCGCCGGTGCTCTCGCCCGCGGCAAAACGCTCATCCGTGATGCCACCGAACTTCGCGTCAAGGAAACCGACCGCATTGCCGCTGTCGCACAGAATCTCCGCGCCATGGGCGTCACCGTCACCGAGCATCCCGACGGCATGGAAATCGAAGGCGGCGCCAAGTTGCAGGGGGCCACGCTGCCATGCTGGGGCGACCACCGCATCGCTATGGCCTTCCTTATCGCCGGTCTGTTCGCCGAAGGCACCACCACCGTCGAAGGCACCGAGTGCATCTCCACCTCCTATCCCGGCTTCGAGCGTCACCTCGACCTCTTCCTGCTCGGCGACACCGGCGCACGCCCGATTCAAGTCATGTCCACCGTCCCGCAGCCCCTCGTGGACAAAATGAACCGCGCCAAACAAGCATGAGCGCGTCCCATTCGGTCATTACCATCGACGGCCCCGCCGCCTCCGGCAAAAGCAGCATCGCCCGACTCGTCGCCCAGCGCCTTGGTCGCACCTACGTGAACACCGGCAACATGTACCGCGCCATGACTTGGGCCGTGCTGCAAACCGGCATCGACCCGCAGGACGCCGAAGCCGTCCGCACCGTTGCTGCTAGCATCGTCATCGACTCTCCCGTCGTCGATGGCAAAACCCAGGTCAGCATCGCCGGTCGCGCCCTCACCGAAGCCGAACTCAATAGCGACCCCGTCAACCGCGCCGTTTCCCTCATCGCGCGAGTCAACGAAGTCCGCGAACGTCTTGTTGCCGACCAGCGTGCCCTCGTTGTTCTCGGCCCTCTCGTCATGGAAGGCCGCGACATCGGCTCCGTCGTCTTTCCCGACAGCCCTCACAAAATCTACATCGATGCCAGCGAGGAAGTTCGCGCCAGCCGTCGCGGAGCCCAAGGCCATGCGGATCAAATCGCCGAGCGCGACCGCCTCGACAAGCAGCGCAAAAACAGCCCCCTCGTCATCCCCGCCGGAGCCACTGTCATCGACAACTCCCACATCACCCTCGATCAGGCTGTCGAGCAGGTGATTGCAACGCTCAAACTTTGATTCAATCGGCGCACGTCCGCACCGCGAACCCAACGATGAACTTCAGCTACTGGCTCGGCCATCGCTTCTTCCGCGAACTTGCCCGTGGGCTGTTCGACTTTCGTGTCATCGGCGCTGAAAAACTGCCCATCGCTGGCCCCGCCCTCATCGCCAGCAACCATGTCAGTTTCCTCGATCCTCCCATAGTCGGCACGGCCTTTGATGAAGTTGTCCATTCCTTCGCCCGCAAAAGCCTCTTCAATAACCCACTCATGGGGGCAGTTCTGCGCAGTTGGCAGGTGCTTGGCGTTGATCTCGACAAGCCAGACACCACCGCCCTCAAGACCACCATTCGACTCCTGCGTGCCGGTGAAAAAGTTCTCATCTTCCCCGAAGGCACCCGCAGTTACGATGGCAGCCTTCAGCCCGGCGCAGCCGGCGTCGGTCTCTTCATCGCTAAAACACAAGCTCCCGTCCTCCCCGTTCGACTCTTCGGCGCTTACGAAGCCTTTCCTCGCTATGCCAAAACCCTCCGCCCCAGCCAGATCACCCTCGTCATCGGCGATCTCTGGCAGCCTGATCTCAAAAGCTATCCCCAGACCGGCAAAGACCTCTACCAAGTCATCGCCGACGAAGTCATGCACCGCATCGGCGAGTTGACTTTGTGATCAAATCACCCGGTCATTCCCGCCATCTACCGGAATCTGCGCGCCCGTGACTTTGGCGAACAATGTTGATGCCATCGCGGCGACCATGTTGCCGATGTCCTTGCTCTTGATCTCGACCTTCATGAGGTTCTTGGTCTTGTACTCCTCGACGGTCATGTTGTAGCGCGTGGCGCTCTTGAGCAGGGCCTCAGGGGTCCAGAGCTTGGTGTCGAAGACGGCGTCGGG
>CANIZT010000294.1 GCA_947471905.1 Verrucomicrobiaceae bacterium | reverse complement strand
TAGCGTAGGGGTGGGTTGCGTGTTCGGGCAGGGCCGGGGTGCTGGAGGGGGCGGCGGGCGGGAACGGGCGGCTTGCCTCTTCCACGATTCCGTCGCTCGCGGCGGACCGCACCTGCGGTCTGCCACAGCACCACCACGGGCTGCTGCTATTTTCAAAGCCGGGCCGCATTGGCCCAGTCGGCTCAAAGGAAACACCGGCGGGCGCTTGCAGCACGCAGGAGGTCACTTTCGGGCGTTCCGTCCGCTGGAACGGTTCCTTCTGCGCAGTCTGGATTCGAAGATGGCGCATCGGGGTTCTTGTTCAAAGGGACGGTCTTCGGAGCATTGGATGAAAGGCTCTGAAAACAGCGCACGGACACTAAACAGGGCAGGGGGGTGGTCAACCGCGAATCCCGGATACCCTACTTGCCCGTTCCGCGCTTTGCGGCATCATGTAGGCATGATTAAACCCGTCATCTATGTCAAAACCGGCTGCCCGTGGTGTGACGAGGTGCTCGACTACCTCGACGCCCGCCGCATCGCTTATGAGAAAATTGTCGTCAGCGGCAACCGCGATGCCATGCAGACCATGATCGACCTCAGCGGTCAGTCCAAAGCTCCCACGATGGACTGGGACGGCGAAGTCCTCGCCGACTTCGGCGTCGATGAACTCATTCCCTTTCTACGCAAAAAAGGCGTGGCTGTTTAGTCGTCCAAAGCTCAATGTTCAGCGTTCCATCTCCCATGACCTCTAAAACCTCCCGCATTTACCTCCTGCCGCTCATCTTGGTACTCGTCGCCGCAGCGTTTCGTTACGCCAAGCTGGAGGGGCTCGTGACTGTGGATGCACTCGAAAACTTCAGCCCGTGGATGGCGCTCGCTTTCACCGGCACGCTGCTGTTTTCCAAACGGTTCTCTTTTTTGCTGATCCCGTTGTTGCTTGTCGGTATCGACATCGCTGCCACTGGATTCTCATCGGTGCTGCATTGGGAAGCGCTGGCCGTTTATCCGTGCTTCGCCGTTGCCGCACTGCTCGCCAGCCGCTGGCGTGGTCAAACCGGTCTCATGGGCAGTTTGCTCGGCGTGGTCGGCTGCTCGCTGGCTTTTTACCTCATCACCAACACAGTCTCCTGGTTCAGCAACCCCGTATACACCAAGAACTTGGCCGGCTGGGTGCATGCGATGACTGTTGGCGAAGCGGGCCATCCGCCCACCTGGTGGTTCCTGCGTAACTCGCTCTTCAGCGATGTTGGCTTCAGCATTCTTTTGTTCGCCGCTTATAACAGCGAAGCCGTCATCCGCCAGCAGCAGCGCATCCCGCTGCTCCGACCTGCCGCCGCATGAAGCCGTTGGCTCTGCTGTTTCTGTTTGCTGCAAGTGTATACGCACAGACGCTGCATCTTTACACTTGGGCTGACTACATCAGCCCCGACGTGGTCAGGAAATTCGAGCAGCAGCATGGCTGCAAGGTGGTCATCGACACCTTTGACTCGAATGAGAGCATGTTCGCGAAGTTCAAGGCCGGTGCCACCGGCTACGATGTCGTTGTGCCCACCGCCTACATGATCCAGGTCATGCATGTGCAGGGCATGCTGGCCGAACTCGATCACGCCAAGTTGCCGAACCTTAAAAACATCGATCCCGCCGTCCTCGCCAAGGTTACCGACAAAACCATGGCGCACAGTGTGCCCTACACCTTCGCTTTTGCCGCCATCGCTGTGCGGAAGGACAAAATCAAGGATGCCGAGGCCTCTTGGACCATGTTTGACCGTTCCGCGCTCGCCGGACGCGTTACGCTGCTCGATGACATGCGCGAGAGCATCGGCGCTGCCCTGAAATCCCTCGGCCACAGCCTCAACACACGTGACGATGCTCTACTCGCCGCCGCACGCGACGTCCTTATCCGCTGGAAGAAGAACATCGCCCGCTTCGACAACGAAGGCTACAAGGCCGGTATCGACTCCGCCGAATTCCAGCTCGTCCATGGATACAGCGGCGACCTCTTCCAGGTGCAGTTGGAAAATCCGAAGGTCGAAATTCTTATCCCGCGTGAAGGCGTCACCATCGGCTGCGACGAAATGGTCATCCCGAAAACCGCGAAGCAAGCCGAACTCGCGCATGCCTTCATCAACTTCGTCCTCGATCCTCCCATCGCCGCCGAAAACATGGAGTGGATGGGCTACTACTGCCCGAACATCCCTGCGCTGGAAAAAGTCAGCCCCGAGTTCCTCAAAAACCCCGCCATCACCATCCCAGCAGAGCTGATGGCTAAATGCGAAGTCATCGAAGACCTCGGCCCCGACCTCGCCAAATACTCGAAGATATGGGATCAGGTAAAAGCGGCTCAATGATCTAGCTCATTTTCGCTTCGCGACCGCGCACCCGATTCGGTATTGGAATTAGCGAGCTACAAACGCCGTGCTATCCCGCTCAGTCTTCGCCGCAGCAAATCCAGCGCGGCTTGTGACGTCAGCAGCTTGAAGCGGTCACGTGCGCCGGGATAAAAGCGCTTCAGGGTCCAGGTCTCGGTGTTCTTGGATGCTAGAGCGATCCAAACGGTGCCCACAGGCTTCTCAGCCGTGCCACCCGTCGGTCCGGCAATGCCAGTGACGGAGAGCGCGTGGTCGGCGCCGCTGTGTTTCAAAGCACCCTCGGCCATGGCGCGGGCGACTTCCTCGCTGACGGCACCGTGTTTCTCGAACAATTCGGCGGGCACCCCGAGGTGCTGCTGCTTGGCCTCGTTCGCATAAGTCACCCAACCGTGGCCGAAGACGCGTGAAGAGCCGCTCACGTCGGTGATGCGGCTGGCAATCGTGCCGCCGGTGCAGGATTCGGCAGTCGAGAGCCATTCACCGCGTTCGGTGAGAAGCTGGACGACCACTTCCTCGATGATGCGTCGGTCCTCGGAGGTGATGCAGTCGCTAAACGCAGCACGCACAATGGCGGCACCTGCGTCCACGGCACTTTGTGGGCCGGCGAGTCGCACATCGACATCGCCGCCACGGATGCAATATCCAAGATCAAGACCCGCGATGGCTTCCAGTTGCTTCTCCACGGCCTCGACGATGTCGGACTCGCCCACGCCGGTTACTTTGAGATACAACACGCGACGCGAGGCACCATCCGGTAGCCATTCACGCAGACGTGGCTCCACCTCGTTCTCGATCATCGGCTTCAGCTCACGCGGTGGTCCTGGAAGTAGAAAAATGTGTGCGTTCCAGCTTAGCGGTGCACCGAGTGTGGCTGGAAAGTAGAGCCCTGGAGCGGTGCCGAAGGGATTTGGCATCACGCTTGCACCGGTTGGCACCATAGCCTGTCGCTTCGTCGCTTCGCTCACGGGTTTGCCGCGTTTCGCGAAGTATTCGTTTAAATGCGCCATCACGCCGTCATTGAGCGCCATCGGCAGCTTAAGCAACTCGGCGGTGGACTCACGCGTGAGGTCATCATTCGTTGGTCCGAGGCCACCGGAGACTAATACGACATCGGAACGCTGTGCTGCCTCGGCAATCGCAGTGCGGATGATTGCACCATCAGGAACGATGGTCTGCCGTGCCACCTGAATGCCCAGCGCAGCCAGCCGCTGGCCGATCCAGGCCGCGTTGGTGTTGATCGTGTCTCCGAGGAGAAGTTCAGTGCCAGTATTAACGAGTTCGACTCTCATGCGCATTTCATTAGGCGCATGGAGGCAATTCGATCAATGCTTCTTTCTCCGCTCCTTACATCCGAGTTCCGACACGATGCCGTCCAGCACGGCCAGCCCAAAAGAGATTTTTTTGAAGAACGAAGGATTGTGCGGCACCAGTATGAACTTCGGGTGCTGTGACCATAAGGCCCGGAGTTTACGGTCGAGTTTCACCGCCTGTTCCATCGACTCATTTCGGATAGGATTCCCCCCCTCGATGCTCATGTGTCCGACGGCGGCGCTCTCGAAGAAAATCACGGCGTCATATCGCGACAGTTCACGTTCCAGCGTGCTGCCGATGTCTTCAAAGAATCCGTCGCTGCTTCCCGGCCAGTAGGCCGCGCCATCCACCGTGCCACGATCACACAGCAGGATTTGATCTGGGTGCTGCGCCATCACCGCTTCCTCCAGATGAATCTGCACATGATAAATCGCCCGCTGTGCCGCATGCACCGCGCCAGGCTGTGCTAGCCGTGGGAAGCCACCGCTGAACACCATCGTGGCCGCCTCAGGCACCAAAACAACCTGATCTCCCATCTCACGACGAAACAGATCGCCCGCTGTGGTCTTGCCTCCGCCCGGTCCTCCGGTCAAAACGATGCGGCAGTGGCCATTGGTGGGGTTTTTCGGTTTGCGAGACATGGGCGGAATCTGGGGGCAACAGCACACCGACGTCAAGCTACAGCGCAACTTTGCACAAACGCGGCATAGCCTGTTATCATCAAATGGTTATGCTCCACCTATGATTCTTCGCTTCCTTCCTGCACTCTTCATTATTCCGGCCTGCTCACTGCTGCCTGCCAGCAAGAACGAACGTGAGCACTACTTCCTGACTCAGGTCAAACCCGTGTTTCAGCAACACTGCCTTGCCTGCCATAACGGTGTTCAGCCAGTGCCTGCACTGAATCTCAGCAGCAAAGCCACCGCCTTCAAACTTAGCGCCAGTGGCCGCGACTATATCCTACCTGGTGATCCTGACTGCAGTCTGCTTATCAGCGCTGTGCAACGTGGCGGCACGCATCCCAAAATGATGCCCCGCACTGAGGTAAGCCTCACGGAAGATCAAATCGGCATGCTGCGTGAATGGATCGAAGACGGCGCGTATTGGCCGGAGGGAGAAATTGGACGGCTCAAGCCAAGAAAGAGCGGTGAAATCCCCTGAATCTGAATACACTCATCAGAACAGCAGTGGTTGATCGTCCGTGGCTGTATTCGACTTAGGATTGCGTTTCTTTGGCGTTACAACAATGTCTTCGGCTATCAAATGATCGTTCACTATCGGCTCGATATTTGCCGTAGTCGGTAACTTCTCAGGTGTTTCATAAGCTTGACTTGAAATGTCCTCATCAAATTTATTTAGATCGTTGTCAGAAAGACAAGTGGCTTCATTTAATCCAATAATTACGTTATCGAGTTTGGACAATTCTTTGTCTGTTTTACCGACTCGTTTTTCGGCATCTGTTACGCTGGTGACGTTAATCGATGAATTGCTCCTACGATGCTTCTCAACTCGTTTAGCGGTCAAGCCACGCACCTTGGAATCTTGACCGTTGTGTTTGTCGAAATTCGGGAAATGCAGGCGTTCTCCATCCAGGCACAACCAACCTGACAAAAGCATGGCATCCGCGAAGCCCTTCTTCGAAACAAGTTTATCAAGAAACACCTTTGTAACGCTTAAATCGTTTGGGTTGACGCGATTCAATTCAGCCCAAGCCCATAGCCGAATCAGCTTCCCAACCACGGCATCCTCGTCAATACGCAGTCGGCTGGCAATGGCGCAGATTTCCGGTTTGTCCGGTGTAGAGACTTCAACTTTGATCCAAGGTCGACGCATAAACCACTTCATGGCCTCCAATTCAAGAAGCGTCAATGCAACTTTGAATGCGTTACATGTTTTGAGCGATCAGGGATTTTCAACTCAATCATCAGATTCGGCATCGTACCATCACGGATTTGCATAGACCTCAACGAATCCAGCCTTCAGTAGCCGCGCACAAAAATACCGCGACTCGCCGCAAAGCGCGTAGCAGCG
>CANIZT010000293.1 GCA_947471905.1 Verrucomicrobiaceae bacterium | reverse complement strand
GGATCAATGTTGGTGGCAGCAAGAACTTTGCGGCTAAGTGGAAGACCGATGCCATAAATATAAGGCAACGAATATTCGATCTTCTTTTCGTTCGGGATTTCAACTCCAAGCAGGCGGGCCATAATGCAGTATTAGATGTGGTGGAAAAAAGTGGATCAACCCTGACGCTGTTTATGGCGTGGGTTTTTACAGACAACACGGACGACGCCTTTGCGGCGGATCACGCGGCAAAGTTCGCAGAGGGGTTTAACGGAGGTACGGACGCGCATACTTGGTGGATAGAAAAGGTGAGTCTGGGGGAACTCAAAACCCCGCTTTTGCGGCGGGGGGCGTGATGTCTAACACAGACGAAATCTCGCGCAAGCTGGAATTTTACAGTTTTACACAAGGATTGTGCCTGCTGTGAACAGATGCGGAGAGAAGTTGCCGCCGCCTCGATGAACGGCATCATGCGTTTCTGATGAAAAACATCCTCTGCTTTGGCGACTCGAACACCTGGGGCTTCATGCCCGAAAGCATCACCGCCCCCTTCCCCACACGCCATCCGCACGACGTGCGCTGGACCGGCATTTTGGCCCGCGAACTCGGCACTGGCTTTCGCGTCATTGAAGAAGGTCAAAACGGGCGCACCACCGTGCATGACGATCCTTTTGCCGCCGTCCGCAATGGCAAAGCCGTGCTGCCCGCGATCCTCGAATCGCACAAGCCGCTCGATCTGGTGGTGTTGATGCTCGGCACGAATGATCTGAAAAATGTCTTCAGCGTTTCACCCGGTGAGATTGCCATGGGCGTGAAGATCTTGGCGCAAATGATTCTCTCTAGCGATGCGGGCATTGCTGCGAAGCCACCGAAACTGCTCATCATGTGTCCGCCTGTCATCGGTGATCAACAACATCTGCCCGATGTCGCCGCCAAGTTTCCCAATGGGGCAAGCGACAGCCGGAAACTGCCCAAGCATTATGAAGCACTCGCCGCATCACTGGGTTGTGACTATCTCAATACACAAACGCTGATCGAACCCGGCAGCGACGGCATCCATCTGGATGCGGCGGCGCATGCCAAACTCGGCAGCGCTGTGGCAACTGCGGTGAAAGCCATTCTTCCCTCTTAAACCCATGACTTTGATCGAAAAATTCTACCCTGTGATGAAGCCGTGGCTGTTCCGGCTGGATGCTGAAATGGCGCACACGCTGACCGTGAAGATGATGGTCATCGCGCACAAACTGGGAATGCTGAAGAGCGTCGTCACTACGCCGCAGCAGCCACGCAATGTCATGGGACTCACCTTTCCCAATGCGCTCGGCCTTGCTGCGGGCATGGATAAATCCGCCAGCGCGGTCGAAGCCTGGGGTGCGATTGGCTTCGGCTCCGTTGAGGTCGGCACGCTCACGCCACGGCCGCAGCCGGGAAATCCGAAGCCGCGTCTCTTTCGTCTGCCTGAACACGAGGCTCTCATCAACCGCATGGGCTTCAACAACCCCGGCATTCACTCCGCCGTGAAAAAACTCCGCCATCGTCGCACGAAAGCCATCGTCGGTGTGAACATCGGCAAAAACTTCGACACGCCGAACGAGAAAGCTGTGGATGACTATCTCATCTGCCTCAAGGCCGCGTATCCCGTCGCGGATTATGTTGCGGTGAACATCTCTTCGCCCAACACCAAGGGATTGCGTGATCTTCAGGCCGAGGGCGCCGTGCGCGAACTGATCTCCGCTTTGAAGAAAGAGCAGGCTACGCTGAAGCAGGAGCATGGCAAAACCGTGCCGCTGCTCGTCAAGATCGCCCCTGATCTCAATGACATGCAGATCGAGGCGCTCGCCCGCGTCTTCAACGAGCAGAACATCGACGGCGTCATCGCCACCAACACCACCATCGACCGTGACGCCGTCACAGGCCATGCTTTGGCCCAAGAAGCCGGTGGTTTGAGCGGCGCACCCGTGCGCGAGCGTTCCAATCTCGTGCTACAAGCCTTCCGCATGCTCTTGAAGGAGCAAATGCCCATCATCGGCGTCGGCGGCATCTTGAATGGAGCCGATGCGGTCGCGAAACTGAAAGCCGGGGCGGCCTTGGTGCAGGTTTACAGCGGCCTCGTTTATCGCGGACCGGGTTTGGTGCGTGATGTTCTCTCCTCGATTTGAAAATTGATCTTTTCAACAGCCCTGCCAAACTCAGCACCATGGAAAACCTCCCCAAAATCTACGACAAGCAACCCGTCGCCGTTGAACTGCCTGCTGGAGACCACTGGTGGTGCGCTTGTGGCCTGAGTGGTCATCAGCCGAGTTGCGATGGCAGCCATAAAGGCAGCGGCCTCGGCCCGAAGAAGTTCAACCTACCCGAGGCGAAGAAGGTCTGGCTCTGCAATTGCAAGCACACCAAAAACCCTCCTTTCTGCGACGGCTCGCATAAAGCGCTCTGATCGCAGTAGATCAAAACGAATCACACTTGAACGCGTCGTGATGGGAATAACCCGCACGGCGCGTTCTCTTACCTGCCACTTATCTTTCTCATGAATACCCGCCGCCTGTTTGCCTCCCTGCTTGTTTTCCTAGCCGCACCTGCGGTGCAGGCTCAATCCATCGACCTTCCCGGACTCGACGATGCTCCGAAAGCCAAGGTGACGGCTAAACTGCTTGCTGAAGTCAGCAGTGCAGCGCCCGGTGTGGCCTTTCGCGTAGCGGTGAAACTTGAGCATGCTCAAGGTGCACATACGTATGGCAAAGTATTGCCGCCGGAAATCATCGGCAAACCCACCAAGCTCATCTGGACTCTGCCCGAGGGCTGGAAGATGGACGAACTCCCCTGGCCTGCCGTGCATCCGTTCAAAGGAGTCGATGGCTCACAAAGCGAAGGCTACGACAGCATCGTCTTCCTGCCCGCCAAGATCACACCACCAGCCAATGCCGCGATTGGCACGAAGGCAGAATTGCAGGTGAAGGTCGATGGACTCGTTTGCGATGACAAAAGCTGCATGCCTTTCAAAGTAGATGCCAAAGTCAGCATCGCTATCGCGGCCCAAGCAGTGACGGATACCGCGCAGAGCTCCGCGTTTGGCAGTAGCACCGCGACCGAAAAAAAAACGACTGACACCAACGCAGCGGTGACGACCAGCGGAGCTGCCGCACCGCCCACCTTTCTGTTCGTCATGTTCTCCGCCTTCCTCGGCGGTTTGATCCTGAACATCATGCCCTGCGTGTTTCCCGTGCTCGGCATCAAGATCGTCAGCATCGTCCAGCAAGCCGGTGAGGATCGGAAACAAGTCGTCATGCACGGCTTGATTTACACGCTCGGCATTCTGCTCTCGTTCTGGGCACTCGGTGGTCTCGTCGTGGCATTGGGCAAAGGCTGGGGCTTCCAGCTTCAATCCGCCGGCTTCAACTATGCGCTCGCCGCATTCTTCCTCATCTTCGGCCTCAACATGGCCGGCATCTTCGAGATCGGTGCCTCCGCTGTCGGTGTCGGGTCCAATCTGCAAATGAAGCACGGCCTCAGCGGTTCGTTCTTCTCGGGATTGCTCGCCACACTCGTCTCCACGCCATGTTCAGCACCGTTCCTCGGCACCGCCTTGGGTTTCGCCGTCAAACTGCCCGCACCGCAGGCCATGCTGCTGTTCACGTTGATCGGTCTTGGTCTCGCCAGCCCGTTCCTGCTGCTCTCCATCTTCCCCAGCCTCGTTTCGGTGCTGCCACGGCCCGGCGCATGGATGGAAAGCTTCAAGCAAGGCATGTCCTTCCTGCTCTTCGGCACCGTGTTCTTCATGCTCTGGGTGCTGACCGGCATGATCGAAGGCCTGCCGCTGCTCATCCTCATGCTCGGCCTCGTGCTCGTCGCCTTTGGCTGCTGGGTCTATGGTCGTTGGTCGCTGCCGCACAAGCCGGCACGCACTCGCCTCATCGCCGTCGTGCTGGCGCTCGCTGCCATCGTCGGTGGCTTGTATCTCGGCTGGCCACACGTTGAAAAACAACCCGGCACCGCCGAACACGGGGCGAAGTTCGAGAACGGCCTGCTGTGGGAGCCCTGGTCCGCCGCCAAGGTGCAGGAACTCACTGCCGCCGGAAAACCCGTGTACATCGACTTCACCGCCAAATGGTGCTGGACCTGCCAGGTCAACAAACGCGTCTATACAGATCCCCGCCTTCAGGAGCTCTTCAAAAAATACGGCATCGTCACCCTCAAGGCCGATTACACCAACGAAGACGACGCCATCAAGCAGGCCTTCACCGCCCTCGGTCGCGGTGCCGTGCCGGTGAACGTGCTCTACATCCCCGGCGTGAAGGAACCGCATGTCCTGCCGGAGATACTCACCGTGGACAATGTGAGCGAGGCGCTGAAGAAGCTGGAGAAGTAAGCTGCAACGGCGCCATTGCCGGAGATAACGATCACGGTCTGTGGAATAGTCACACACGAGATTTACCCTCCTATGCCGTTGTAAACCGACATTTTTGTTGCCCAGCAGCGGCATAGGAAGGTAAAACGACACTCATGAGTGCCACAGCCCGTACTATTCCGACAAAACCGTTGGCTATAAAGCTGCTGACAAACCTCACGATCTGTTAACCGTCCACACTGTTCGCCCAACAACTGAGATGCTATCACCGCGATCAGAACCACCATCAGGCGTACCCGAAGGATCCACTTGGTTTGGCGGGCCGATGCCTTGGTTCAGCATCACATTACGATTCATGGGGGACACACTTGATCCTGACGAGGTTACGAAGGTCTTGAAGCATTCACCAACCACCAGTTACCGTAAGGGCGATGATATGCTCCGACCAGATGGCACCTTTATCAGGGCCGCACGATCTGGCAGGTGGAGTTTGAAGTTCACTCCCGAGTCCCTGCCATTTGAAGATTGCTGCGATGCCGTCGAGCACTCCCTCGCACTTTTTACTGAGGACGTTGAGGCATGGCGATCCGTAACCACACTTCACAGCGCCGACTTCTTTATTGGTCTTGGATTGGACACCAAGAACCGAGGGATTGAGATTTCACCCAGACTTATGCTCTTGCTTGGAGAGCGCGGAGTGAAGATTGGCTTTGACGTTTACTCACAGATTGCCGAAGCCGCCCCGACTGTGCCATGAATCGAAGCTCACTCAACACCCAATGCGTTCAATAAAACGGATGCAGGCAACGGCTCGTATGGCATCTGTCGTGTCATTGACACCTCCCGCTCGCCGTCGCCTGATCAGGGACGTTCTGCTGTTGCAGAATGGTCAAAGGACTGAAAACAAGCTGAAGAAATAGACGTCACTGAAAGTAGCGATCCATTGTTCAAGGCACCTAGTCGCAAGGAATGCGTTCACTATCGCAACGACATCGGCTCATTGAGAAGCATGCTGATTTTTATCCCAGCCTGTTCATACTCACGTCATGCCCGCTCATTTCAAAGACTACTACGCCACGCTCGAAATCCCGCGCGATGCCAGCGCAGATGACATCAAGAAAGCTTTCCGCAAACTGGCCCGCAAATACCATCCTGACACCGCGAAGGATAAAAAGACCGCCGAGGAGAAGTTCAAAGAGATCAACGAAGCCAACGAAGTGCTCGGCGATCCCGAGAAGCGTAAAAAGTATGACACGCTCGGTGCCAACTGGCAGGAACCTCAGGCCTCCGCCGCCCATGAGCAAGACGTTCACTTCGGCGGCACGGGTTTCAGCGATTTCTTCGAGCAATACTTCAGCGGTGGCAGCCGCTACGG
>CANIZT010000292.1 GCA_947471905.1 Verrucomicrobiaceae bacterium | reverse complement strand
GTCAACCAACAAGGATCAACGTATTAACGCCGCACACCGCCGTTTATGTTGCTGGAATTGTAAGAGGTTTGAGCTTTGATGCCGCCAATGACACTCCAAGACCTCCGCGAACAAGTTTGTGAAGCCAACCGCGCTCTCGAACCCAGCGGTCTCGTGCGACTGACCTGGGGCAACGTCAGCGGCATCGACCGCGACTCGGGCCTGTGGGCCATCAAGCCCAGCGGGGTCGATTATGCCGCTCTCACACCCGTCGACGTCGTTATACTCGATCTCGACGGCAACGTCGTGGAAGGCAAACTGCGCCCCTCCTCCGACACGAAGACACATCTTGTGCTCTACCGCGAGTTTCCCGACATCGGTGGCATCACCCACACCCACAGTCTCTACGCAACCATGTTCGCACAGGCTGGAAGCGAACTGCCGTGCTTCGGCACGACGCACGCCGATCACTTCCATGGCACTGTGCCCCTCGTGCGTGCTCTCACACCGGACGAAGTGGAGCAGGACTACGAACACTTCACCGGCGTCGCCATTGTCGAGTGCCTGCGCGAGTTGAAGCTTAACCCGCTCGAAATGCCTGCAGTGCTGCAACTCCACCATGCACCCTTTACCTTTGGGAAAAATGCGATGGACTCACTCAAAAACAGCATCGCTCTCGAAATGTGCGCCCACATGGCATTCGGTTCTGCCACGCTAAATCCGACGATGCGCTCCATCCCGGACTACATCCTCGACAAGCATCATTTACGCAAACACGGACCGGGCGCGTATTACGGGCAGAAGTAAGCTCAACCACGAATACCTGTGAAAAACAGCCCCATATTGGCCATCATTGGCACCCTGGCCCTAGCGGCACTCCCCAGTTGCTCAACGGAGAGTTATCACAAGTTTTGGAGAACCTTGGACCCGGCTGGCTACAAACATACCCACAGCGCCAGTTTCAATCCTCAAAAATACCGGAGTGGCACTGCACCTGCCACCCTTCCGGCGATAGATGAGACGGCCTTGGAAATCGCCCAGTAGGTGTTATGAAGGCCTACTTCTGCTTCGCCCCATAACCCGGCAGCGGCTTGCCTTCGGCATCGAGTTTGCCACAGGTCCATAGCAGACCGCGGGCGACGAGATCGAGATAGACGGGATCCTGCATGGTGTGGTTGCCGTGGCCGAGGGTGGTGCCGAAGACCTTGCCTTTGCCGTATTCGTTGACCCAGATCACGTTGTGATCCTTCTGCGTTTCCTCGCCGAAGGCTTTGGCCAGCGGGATGAAGTGCTCCCAGAGTTTTTCATTTTTGTAGAGCTCGTCCTTGGGGTCGAGCCACTCTTTGGGGAAGCCCTGCATTACCGGATGTTCGGCGGCGATGTTCTGCACCTTTAGATCGCGGTTTTTCTCATGGCTCATGGATGTCTGGCCCACGCACTTGCGCCATTCGTCGGTTTTGGCCGTGCGGTAACTGTGGGTGGAGCAGTGCAGCATCACCGCAGGCACGCCTTCAAAGTGAGCCTTCGCGATACCATCGACAAACGCCACATCCGTCACCGCGCCGAAGCATTCGTTGTGCAGCACGACGTCGTAGTTCTTCGCCCAGCCCGCTTCCTTGTAGATGCTGATTTGGTGCGTGCGGTCGTCCTTCACCCGCGCTTCCTCATGCACGATGGTGAACTCCACATTGGCACGAGCGCTGATGCCCTCGCTGAGGATCAGCTTCTGGTTTTCGTAATCATGACAGCAGCCGCCGCAGACCATGAGGACTTTGAGCGGTTTCACGTCCTCAGCGAGGACGCCGGAGGCAAGCAGGCAGACGAGGGAGAGAATGGAGAGCAGGTTGGAGCGCATGGCGGCTGCATTATCGCCAGCAGATGAGATTTTCTCACAAAATTCTATTTTTTCGGCTAACGATGCGGCCCTTTATGAAAATCGTTCTTCTCGACGCCCATACCGCGAATCCTGGCGACCTGTCCTGGCAGCCGCTCGAAGCCATCGCTCCTTGCGAGGTGCATCCGCGCACGCCGATGGATCAAACCGTGGTTCGTTGTGCGGGAGCGGAGATCGTGATCACCAACAAGGCTCCCCTGACGCGTGAAATCATCGCGGCGCTGCCAGATTTGAAGTACATCGGTGTCACCGCCACCGGCTTCAACGTGGTCGATGTCGTCGCGGCAAAGGAACGCGGCATCGTGGTGACGAACGTGCCCGGTTACAGCACTCTTGCCGTCGCGCAGCATGTGATCGCGCTGATGCTGGAACTGACGAATCATGTCGGCCATGCCGCGAAGAGCGTGGAGCAGGGCGGCTGGGTGAAATGCCCGGATTTCTGCTACTGGGACTATCCGATCATCGAGCTGGCAGGACGCACACTCGGTATCATCGGTTATGGTGAAATTGGCAGTGCCGTGGCACGCATTGGTGTGGCGTTTGGCATGAAGGTACTCGCTTCGAAGCGCACCTGGAAGGAACCGCCGCCCGCCGGTGTCGAAGCCGCCGAGATCGACGACATTTTCCAACGCTGCGATGTGATCAGCCTCCACTGCCCGCTGACCGATGCGACGAAGCATCTCATCGGCGAACGCACGCTCGGTTTGATGAAGCGCCATGCGTTCCTCATCAACACCGGTCGTGGGCCGCTCGTGGATGAAGCAGCGTTGGCGAAAGCACTCAACGAAGGCCGCATCGCCGGTGCCGGACTTGACGTGCTTTCCGTCGAACCGCCCAAGGACGGTAATCCGCTCATCGGCGCGAAGAACTGCCTCATCACCCCGCACATTGCCTGGGCCAGCCGTGAATCACGTGCCCGCCTCATCGACATCACCGCCGCGAACTTGAAAGCGTTCTTGGCGGGGAAGCCGGTGAATGTCGTGAATTGGTGATCGGCAGGATCAAAGCGCCGCGATGATGGCTGCGCCGATCTCCTTGGTGTTGACCTTCTTCGTGCCGGCAGCGCCACTGAAGATGTCGCCAGTGCGGAGACCGTCGTCTATGACCTTTTTGACGGCGGTTTCGATTTGAAGGGCTTCTTTTTCGAGACCGAGGGAGAAGCGGAGCAGCAACGCGACAGAGAGAATTTGAGCGATGGGATTGGCGATGCCCATGCCGGCGATGTCGGGCGCGGTACCACCGCTCGGCTCGAAGAGGCCGAAGTAGAGGCCGTCGCCTTTCGGTTTGCCGAGGCTGGCGCTGGCGAGCATGCCGAGTGAGCCGCAGATCATGGCCATTTCATCGCTGAGAATGTCGCCGAAGAGGTTTTCGGTGACGAGCACGTCGAAGCTGCGCGGCGCTTTGATGAGCTGCATGGCGGCGTTGTCCACATATAGGTGGGCGAGGGTCACGTCAGGGTATTCCTTGGCGACTTCGACCATCGTTTCGCGCCAGAGGACGGAATTGGTGAGGACGTTGGCTTTATCGACGCTGGTGACGTGCTTGCGGCGGAGTTGTGCGGCCTTGAAGGCGACGTGAGCGATGCGGACGATCTCGCTCTTCTTATAGACCATGGTGTCGATGACCTCGATGTCGCCATCAGGCAGCGTGGTGCGGCTCTTGGGCTGGCCGAAGTACATGCCGCCGGTGAGTTCGCGGACGCAGAGGATATCGAAACCGCCTACGACAAGGTCGGGGCGGAGCGGTGAGGAACTAGTGAGGGCTGGATAGCAGAGGCCGGGGCGGAGATTGGCGAAGAGGCCGAAGTGTTTACGGATAGGAAGAAGGGCAGCGCGTTCGGGCTGCTCGTTGGGTGGGAGTTTTTCCCATTTCGGGCCGCCGACGGAGCCGAAGAGGATGGCGTCGCTGGCTTCACAGGCGGCGATGGTTTCGGCAGGGAGGGCTTTGCCAACGGCATCGATCGCAGCACCACCGACGAGCTGGTGGTTGTAGGAGAACGTGAGGTTGGAGCGGGCGGCGACGGCGTCGAGGACTTGAAGCGCCTCGGCCATGACTTCGGGGCCGATGCCGTCTCCGGGGAGGACTGCGAGTTTGAACGTGCGGGACATGGTGGTGGTGGGGAAAGGGGCTGTTTAGTGGATGAGGATGGCGTGGATGGCAAGTGAGCGGGAAAAGACGAGTGATGAATTTTCGAATGACGAGGGGCCTAACTGGAGCATGGCTACGAGCGCGGAAAGCCTGAAACTTCCCCTTGCCAAAGAGGGGCTTTATGGTTCCTTCGCGGCCCCACATCCTAGAACACACACCGCCTGACAAGTTGTCCGGCCATTCAAACAAACCATGAGCGAAGCAACCACCATCGATTCCACCTCTTTCAAGATGCACGACAAGGACACCGGCGGCGCCGACGTCCAAGTGGCCCTCTTGACGAAGCGGATCAATGACATCACGCAGCATCTTGCTGCGCATTCTAAAGATCACTCCACACGTCGTGGCCTCCTGCAAATGGTCGCACGCCGTCGCAAGCTGCTGGACTACCTCAAGCTGACCGCTGCGGAACGTTACCAGAAGCTGCTCAAGAGCCTGAATCTGCGCCGCTAACAGAATTTCATGAGGGGTGATGCCACAAGCATCGCCCCTTTTCTGTATCAGGCTTTTTCAAGCATGTCGGCGATTGCCGATCATCATGCTGCATGATGCGCTATCGCGCATCTCCTACGGGCTGAAGCCCGTGATCCCCTTTTCACCCAAACCAAACAAACACACACGCCAACCTATGGCCATACACAAAGTAACCGCCGCCCTCGGACAGGGCACCATTGAAATCGAAACCGGCAAGTTTGCCAAACTTGCTGATGGAGCCGTCACCGTTCGTCTCGGCGACACCATCGTCATCGTTACCGCTGTCTCCGCTACGAAAGTGAAAGACGGCCAAGACTTCTTCCCACTCAGCGTGGAATATAAAGAAAAGGCATCCGCCGCAGGCCGCTTCCCCGGTGGCTACTTCAAGCGCGAAGGTCGTCCGACTGAGAAGGAAATCCTCACCTGCCGCATGACGGACCGCCCATTGCGTCCGTTGTTCCCGAAAGGCTACTACTACGACACCCAGATCGTCGCCCTGCTCCTCAGCGCTGATGGCGAAAACGATCCTGATATCCTCGCAATCAACGGCGCATCCGCCGCTCTTTGCGTTTCCGACATTCCGTTCGCAGGCCCGGTGGGTGCTGTGCGCGTCGGCCGCCTCAATGGCGAGTTCGTTGCCAATCCAACCCAGTCGCAGCGTCTCGATAGCGATCTCGACCTCGTCTATGTCGGTAACGCCACAGACGTGATCATGATCGAAGGTGCCGCCAACGAACTGCCAGAAGCAGAATTCGTCAAAGCGCTGCACTACGCACAAAGCGAAGTCACCAAGATCGTCGCTGCCCAGGTCGAACTGGCCAAGCTCGCTGGCAAGACCAAGCGCGAAGTTCCGCTCATGCTCGTCAAAGATGAGTTGCTTGAGATCGCCTACCAGATCGCGGGTGACCGCATCGAAGGCGCGCTCTATCAGCCTTCCAAGGTTGCGCGTGGCAAGGCTGTCGGTGCTTTGAAGGACGAAGTGGAAACCGCCATCAAGGCCGCTTTCCCTGCCGCCACGAGCTTCGAAATCAGCCAGGCCTTCGACTACCTCCAGAAGAAAGCCTTCCGCATCAGCATCCTCGACAAGAAGAACCGCTGCGACGGCCGTGGTCTCGACGATCTGCGCACGCTTTACGGTGAAGCCTCCGTGCTTCCTCGCACGCACGGTTCCGCCATCTTCTCCCGTGGCGAAACACAAGCGCTCGCCATCGCGACACTCGCTCCGGCTGATG
>CANIZT010000291.1 GCA_947471905.1 Verrucomicrobiaceae bacterium | reverse complement strand
TCATTTTTGAAATGGCTCCTGAGGTAGGGTTCGAACCTACGACCTAGTGGTTAACAGCCACCCGCTCTACCGCTGAGCTACTCAGGAATCACGTTCCCCTCCCGAAGAAAGGGGCGCAATCTGTAAACCTTCCCTTTCAGCACGCAAGCATTTTGTCTGCATGTCTTACGGTCAATTTAGCCTACCACATTTGCCTTGAGCAGTTCATCCAGCAGGCCTCGCTGACGGTAAAAATCGACCTCGGCTGCTCCCGTGGCCTGCAATTCGGCACGGATTGCTGCGGCATCGCGTTCGGAGGCAACGTGCTGTCGAATCAGCGCTGTCTTGCGGGCCTGTAAATCAAGGAACGTGGCATCCACCACCGGAGTCTGCGGCCAGATGCCTTCGTTCTGACCTGCTTTCAGCACCTGTTTGAAGGGAATGCCCATTTTCTGCGCCTGGGTCTTCGCTTCGTTGATCCCGGCATACCAGTCGGGATGAACGAGGCGGTAGTAGTCGCGCATCGCTTGCTTGTTGTAGTGAATCACCAGCTTGCGGCCTTCGACATCGAGAAACGTCGTGCCGCGGAAGGAATCGGCGTCGATGGTATCGACGAACAGCAGTTCCTCGCGATCCACGGCAAATTCCCACTTCAAATCCCACAGCAGTAGCCCTGCGCCCTCCAACAGCTCGCGCACGGCCCAGCCGCCAAGGATGGCTAATTTAACGGTGTGCAGGAAATCATCACTGCTCAGGCCGGACATCATGAGCGCCTCCTGCTTGCTCACGGCACGGTCTTCCGGCTCATACTTGCTTGTCAGGTCGTAAATCGGCCGCTCCAGCATCTCCCACACGCCCATCGGCTTGGAGAGCCCGAGTTCTTGCTCGTAGCTGCGCTTTGCGGAGTCGCTGAGGCTTTGATACTTCTTCAAAATGGACGAGCCGCTCGTCACACCGAAGCGTACGATGTATTCCAGCGGCACCACATAGGTCGCGCTCTGGTGGAACTGGGCGTAATCAAACACATGCGTGCCCAGCAAATGACGTTGCGGCGGATGCATCACCGGAAAACGACGCACGACGTTGTAGCAGCTCGGATTCGCCGGCAGGCCATCGCGCACGATCTCGCCCGTCTTCGCATCCACCATGCCCACGTGATGCGTGTGCGCACCGCGCTCCAGCATCTGCTCCATCGGCCCGCTGAGCAGTTCCTTGCGCCAGGATTCGTTCATCGGCGTCTTTTCAATGGCTACCTTCACGCGCTGCCACGTTTCCGGCTTGCCGAGGCGCGAATACATCGCGTGGCGGAAGATCGCACGGTTCAAGTCATTGCCCTCGATGTTGAAGATCGATCCCACGTCGAACACCGAACCCGCAGGCGTCGTTTCGCATACCACGAAACCGGGATGATCCGGCACCGCGTAGAGATTTTGCACGGAGCCACGATAGACGGGCTCGCCGAGTTTCGAGATATCGAGGTGCGTGGGCGCTGGGGCGGGATGGGGCATGGTTGGCGTGAAAAACAACGGATTCCGCCGTCGCGCAACTGCGAACCACACGTCTTGACTCAACACGCCTTGTGCGGAAACTCCGCCCTCCATGTCCGAAGCCGCCGCCACACCTCCCGCTCCCCTCGATTTCATCCGTGAAATGATCGCTGCCGACCTCGCAGCCGGTCGCAACGGCGGTCAGGTCGTCACGCGTTTCCCGCCGGAGCCGAATGGCTACCTCCACATCGGCCACGCGAAGAGCATCTGCCTCAATTTCGGCCTCGCGCAGGAACACGCACCCAATGCCCGCTGCCACCTGCGCTTTGACGACACGAATCCCACCAAGGAAGAGGTCGAATACGTCGATAGCATCATGGCCGACGTGAAATGGCTCGGTTTCGACTGGGGCACGCACCTTTTCTACGCCAGCGACTACTTCGAGAAGCTCTATCAATTCGCCGAGCAACTCATCACCAAAGGTCTCGCCTATGTCGATGACCAGACGCAGGAGGAGATGCGCCTCAATCGCGGCACGCTCACCACGCCGGGCAAGCGCAGCGTTTACGCAGATCGCAGCGTTGCGGAAAATCTCGATCTCTTCCGCCGCATGCGGAAGGGCGAGTTCAAAGAAGGTGAAAAAGTCCTCCGCGCGAAGATCGACATGGCCTCTGAGAACATGCACCTGCGTGATCCGGCGCTCTATCGCATTCTCCACGCGCATCATCACCGAACCGGCAACGCGTGGTGCATCTACCCCATGTATGACTACGCGCATCCGCTCAGCGATGCGCTGGAGTCCATCACGCACAGCCTCTGCACGCTCGAGTTCGAGATTCACCGCCCGCTGTATGAGTGGCTCATCAGCAACGTCGATGGCCTGCCCGGCAGTCCATATCAGCGCGAGTTCGCCCGTCTGAACCTCACTTACACCGTGATGAGCAAGCGCAAGCTGCTCCGCCTCGTCAAAGAGGACCTCGTCAATGGCTGGGATGATCCACGCATGCCCACCATCAGCGGCCTGCGTCGCCGCGGCATCACCGCCGCTGCCATTCGCAGCTTCTGCAAAACCATCGGCCTCACCAAGTTCAATTCGCTCACCGAGATCGCCCTGCTGGAGCACGCCATCCGCGAGGACCTCAACAAAATCTCCCATCGCGCCTACGGCGTGCTGCGTCCCATCAAAGTCGTCCTCACCAACTACCTCGAGGATCAGGTCGAGCATTTCGAAGCCGCCAACCATCCCGAAGACCCCACCGCCGGTTCACGCCAGGTGCCGCTCTGCCGTGAGCTTTACATCGAGTCCGACGACTTCATGGAGTTCCCCTCCGATGGCTTCCACCGCCTCAAACCCGGTGGTGAAGTGCGCCTCAAGTTCGCCTTCTGCATCATCTGCCAGGAGGTTATCAAGGATGACGCGGGAAATATCGTCGAACTCCGCTGCACCTACGACGACACCACCCGCCACGGCAAAAAGCCCGAAGGCCGCACCAAGCCCAAAGGCATCATCCACTGGGTTAGCGCCCGCCACGCCATCGACGCCCCCGTGCGCTTGTATGATCGCCTCTTCACCGTCGAAACCCCAGACGCCGACGCTGGCGAAGACGGCGACTTCACCCAGTTCCTCAACGTCGCTTCATTGGAAATCATCCCCAACGCCAAACTCGAACCCAGCCTCAAAGACGCCGCCCCCGGCACCCACTGGCAGTTCGAACGCGTAGCCTACTTCTACGCCGACCCGATTGACTCGAAGCCCGACGCGCCGGTGTTTAATCGCACTGTCACGCTGAAGGATGGGTGGGTGAAGAAGTAGCATTGTTCTTTTCAGCAGCGGTCCTTGGGCATTCCAAATTCTGCCGAAGGATGTTTTGACGGGGCGGCGGATGCCTGCGCAGAATACGCCCTGTCTTCTTAACCCCCATAACCTATGAAACTCATTCGCGATCTCCTGGTGCTCGGTTCGGGCATCTTCTCGGCTTTGTATCTGCTAAACATCGGCTTCGGCATTGCCGAGTTTATTCCCGACAACGTACCGATCTTTGGCAATCTGGATGAAGCGGCGGCCACGGCCCTGCTCATCAACTGCCTCGCCTACTTCGGCCTCGATATCGGCCACTTCCTCAAACGCAAAGGCGATGCGACCAAGCCTGCGCCAAAGACGCATGACATTGATGTGACCAAGTGACAATTCCGATCTTTATACTCACCGCATGTCCGATCTCGCCTCTCTCCGCACCCTTCTCCAACGCCGTCTTGATCTCATCGCCGATCACGCGTGCCGGGATCGCGATGCGGCGGCGCATCTGGAGTCACTCAGAAACATCTCGGAGGAGATCATGGCCGAGCATCAGCGGCTGCGCGCTCAACTGCCGCCACGGCTGAATCATTTCCTCACGCAGGCCAGTTTTTCGAAAGCCTTGGAATATCTCGATAGCTCGGAACCCTGAATGCGTTGAAGTCGGACCATGAACCGACTCCTGGCTCTGCTTTGCCTCTCATTCTTCTCCGCTGCTGTCACCGCAGCTGACAAACCGAACATCATCTTTATCCTATGCGATGACCTCGGCACCGGTGACGTGAAATGCCTCAATCCTGAGGGCAAGATCGCCACGCCGCACATGGATAAACTCGCCAAAGAAGGCATGAACTTCACGGATGCGCATTCCGGCTCCAGTGTCTGCACGCCGACACGCTACGGCATCATGACTGGCCGCTATGCCTGGCGCTCAAAGCTGCAAAGCGGTGTGCTCGGCGGTCTCAGCCCACGTTTGATTGAGCAGGGCCGCATGACCGTCGCCAGCATGCTCAAGGAGCAGGGTTATTCGACGCATTGCGTCGGCAAATGGCACCTTGGCATGGACTGGCAAAAAACGGGTGATGTCAGCGATCTCAGCATCGAAACCGAGGCGCAGGTCAAGAACGTCGATTACACCAAACCCATCGCCAACGGGCCGACCAGCGTCGGATTTGACACCTACTTCGGCATCAGCGCCTCGCTGGACATGGTGCCGTATTGCTTCATTGAGAATGATCGTGTGGCGGCGAATCCGACAGAAACGATGAAACTCGTGATGAACGGATCGGGCGATAAGATGAGCTTCACCCGCGAAGGCCCCGGCTCCCCCGGTTTCCGTGGTGAGGATGTGCTCCCCACACTCACGCAGCGTGCGGTGAAACTCATCCAAGAAAAGAAAAGTGGGCCGTTCTTTCTCTACATGCCGCTGAATTCGCCGCATACACCGATCCTGCCCAGCGAAAAGTGGGTTGGTAAAAGCGGCCTCAGCCTCTATGCCGATTTCGTTATGGAGACCGACGACGCCATCGGTCAGATCATGCGAGCCACGGAAGAAGCTGGCATCGCGAATGACACCCTCATCATCGTGACAAGTGACAACGGCTGCTCCCCGCAGGCCAATTTCCCCGCACTCATCGCCAAGGGCCACAATCCCAGTTACAACATGCGTGGCCACAAGGCGGACATCTTTGATGGCGGACATCGCGTCCCATTCATCGTGCGCTGGCCTGCAAAGGTCAAAGGCGGCCAGACCACGTCGCAACTCACCTGTCTCACCGATTTCACTGCCACTGTGGCTGACATTTTGAACGTCAAGCTGCCTGACAACGCCGCAGAAGACAGCTTCAGCTTTTTGCCCGCCCTTCTCGGGGAATCTGGCAAACCTGTGCGGCAGAGCGTCATTCATCATTCGATCAACGGCTCCTTTGCGCTGCGTGAAGGCGCATGGAAACTCGAACTCTGTGCCGGTTCCGGCGGTTGGAGCGATCCCAAGCCCGGCAGCCCCGGCGAGCAAGGTCTGCCCGACACCCAGCTTTACAATCTGGAGAACGACATCAGTGAGAAGATCAATCTCCAGAGTGAAAAGCCGGATATCGTCGCCAAGATGACGACCCAACTCGAAAAAATCGTTACCGATGGCCGCAGTACGAAGGGGGTGCCACTGCAGAACGCTGTCGAGGTGGTCATCCGCAAAAAATCACCTACCGCAAAGCCGAAGAAGAAGGCGAAATGATAAAATTTCTTCGTGCGTTTCAAAACGCGCCCTCTAACCTCGCCGCCTCGCTTCCCAAACCAAGCAAACACCATGAGCAACTCCGCACCCAAACTTCATAATGCAATGTGGCCCGGCCTCGTCGGCAAAGGCGATGGCGAAGGCCAGGAACCGCCGATCAGCCTCGAAAAGATGCTCGATCTGTCTGCCGCAGCGAACGTGAATGGTCAGAAGTTCGAAGGCATCGACTACTTCCTGTTC
>CANIZT010000290.1 GCA_947471905.1 Verrucomicrobiaceae bacterium | reverse complement strand
TGGGCATGGTGCTGCATGGCACGGTGGCGCTCAGCGAACGACGTGCCGACTTTGTTTCCGCCGTGACGCATGAACTGCGCACGCCACTGACGACGTTTCGACTTTACTCCGAGATGCTGGCAGACGGCATGGTGACGGATGAGACGCAGAGGAAGACCTATCTTGATACGTTGACAGGTGAAGCGGGTCGCTTGAGCCATCTCGTCGAGAATGTGCTGGCCTATGCGCGTCTCGAACGCGGCAGCGCCAAAGTGAGAGCCGAGAATGTGACGATTGGCGAGTTGCTGGACCGAGTTTTGCCACGCTTGAAGCAACGCGCCGATGATTGCAGCATGGAAGTGCGGGTGCATGCCACGGAGGCGGATCGCAAAACGCAATTGCATATCGACGCGGCGGCCGTGGAGCAGATCCTCTTCAATCTCGTCGATAACGCCTGCAAATACGCGGCCCCGCGCGCTGCGGAGTCGGTGATTCATGTGGAGGCGGACACGAGCGGCAAATTTGCCATGCTGCGCGTGCGCGATCACGGTGGCGGCATCTCCCGCAGCGAGCGTCGGCGGATTTTTCATCCCTTTCACAAGAGCGCCGATCAGGCAGCGCATTCTGCGCCAGGTGTCGGTCTAGGACTAGCGCTGTGTCGCCGATTGGCGACGGCATTGGGTGGTGCGATTACGCTGGATGCCTCAAACAAAGACGGCGCGTGTTTTGTGCTTAGGCTGCCTAAGTAACCAGCAAGGCGAAATGGCCTTCTGTGAGTTATTCCCCGATCCACACCGGAGTGCCTACTGGCACGAGATCGAACAGATCGATCACATCACGATTGCGCATGCGCACGCAGCCATGACTGCCAGGGCGGCCGATGCCGTTTTCGTCATTCGTGCCGTGGATATAGATGTAGCGTTGGAAGGTGTTCGCATTGCGTGGTTCCAAACCGTGCAGCCAGAGAATGCGGGTAAGCACGAAATCTGTCTTGGTGTCCATTCCGGGAGTCCATTGACCGACGGGTTGGCGCGATTTGAAAATCGTGCCGCATTCCGCTCCATCGCCATGTTTCTCCTTCACGACAAAACTGCCCAATGGCGTTTTGTTACTGCCTTCGGTAAAACCGATGCCGAATTTGGAGGTCGAGCAGGCCCATTCTTTGACCAAGCGCGCCCCGTCGAACAGACGCAGGCGCTGCGTGCCGATGCTGACTTCGAGGCGTGGATTGGTGAGGCTCATGACGTGACTGTAATCACTCAATCTCGCACCACCAACCGGCCTTTTTGCTATAAGATCAAATCATGATGGTGATTGGCCAAGGAGGCAGGCAGAAGGTCAGAGGGTGCCATTCAAGAACTCATTCAGACGCGGATTCACACGCCGGGCCAAGATGCCGTGATACCAAGGCGAGCGCAACTGCAGCCAGACAACAAACAACGTCGCTGGCGTCTGCATGATCAGTGGTGACAGCCAGCCGGTATAGCCTGCGGCTAGATGCACGCCGGTCATCATCACAAAACACACCGCCCAGGAAAGTTCCAACCGCCACCACACCCGGAACACATTGCAAAACAGAAAGAAATGCCCCACGGCCACCGGCACGATCCACCATAACAGGAAAACCTGCGCCCTGAGCCAGTTCGTGAGGCCGACACACAGCAACAGGATCAAAGCATCCCATTTGGACACACGAAATCCGTAGCGAGGGGGAGGTGGAGACTTCTGGGTCATTGTTGCTGTGTTTTGCATTCGATCAGGGCCTCGTACCGCTGCCGGTCCTGGTCCGAGAAGCAGCAGAAGATCACGCGTTGGACGGATGAGGGCTGTCGCAGGAACTCCCGTGCCGCCGCCACCGCGATCTCTGCCGCCTGACCCGGCGGGAAGCGATACACACCCGTCGAAATACAGGGGAAGGCAATGCTTTGCAGGTCATGCGCCGCAGCCAGCTTCAGTGAGTTCGTATAGCAGGACCGCAACAGCTCCGGCTCTCCTTTGCCGCCGCCATGCCAGACGGGGCCGACGCTGTGAATGATATGCCGTGCTTTGAGCCTATAGCCCTTGGTGATTTTCGCCTCGCCGGTGCGGCAACCATTCAGCGTCATGCATTCCGCGACCAGTTCAGGTCCAGCGGCCCGATGAATTGCTCCATCCACCCCACCACCTCCCATCAGCGAGGTATTGGCCGCATTCACGATGGCATCGACGTCGAACTGGGTGATGTCGCCTCGGATCGCCTCCATGATGGTCATTTCTTCTTGGGGGATGGCTTAGCTATGGCTGACGTGGCAACCGCTTTGTGTCCAGGCCACTCGGGAAATTTGGATAAACCCTCAAGCGGCTCGTTGTGGCTGATGACACCCGCAATGGCACGCAGCAGAGCAGGATTCGGATGTCTCGCGGCTTCGGCGATGGCCACGTTGCCCTCCAGGGGCCAGTTTGGAGAGCGTGCTCCCAAGGCCAGGAGTTCCGCCATTTGTAGCAGCTTGTCGGGCCATGACGTGGCATCGTGGGCAAGGCGGTAAAAGACCAATTCAACAGCTAGCGAGCGGTCGTTGGCACCTAGCGCTTCTGCTTGCTTGAGGTATTTCATGCCCTCTTCCAGCCGACGTTTGAGGAAGCAAAGTTGCGAATACTTGCCGAGGATGTTGGCCTGCTTGGGATCGGCGTCGATGGCGCGCTTATAGAACTCCTCGGCCTTGTCCGTCTCCTTGCGCTTGCTCTGGAGGAAGATGGCGTAGTTGCCGAGATTGTTGGCGTGTTTGGGGTTGGCCTCGATGGCGCGCTGGTAGAACACCTCCGCCTTGTCCATCTCCTTGCGCTCGTTCTGGAGGAAGTTGGCGTAGTTGCCGAGGACATTAGCATCTTTGGGAGCGGCCTCGATGGCGCGCTGGTAGAACTCCTCCGCCTTGCCCATCTCCTTGCGCTCGTTCTGGAGGAAGTTGGCGTAGTTACCGAGGGCGTTGGCGTGTTTGGGATCGGCCTCGATGGCGCGCTGGTAGAACTCCTCCGCCTTGCCCATCTCCTTGCGTTCGTTCTTGAGGAAGGTGGCGTAGTTGCCGAGGGCGTTGGCGTTCTTGGGATCAGCCTCGATGGCGCGCTGGTAGAATTCCTCCGCCTTGTCCATCTCCTTGCGCTCTTCTGCGAGGAACACGGCGTAGTTGCCGAGGTTGTCGGCCTGCTTGGGATCGGCTTCGATGGCGCGCTTGTAGAACTCCTCGGCCTTGTCCATCTCCTTGCGCTCGTTCAGGAGGAACAGGGCGTAGCAGCCGAGCAATTCGGAACTTTCGGGTAATGCTGCGAGGCCTCTCTGGTAGATTTCGTTTCGTTCGTCGACCGATGCCGCATCCTCTGCTTCATTATCCCATTGCCACCATGGTTTGACCTTGTTTGTCGCGGCGAGTTCCACCATGGCATCCTTCAGCAGCGCATTGACATCGGGTGCTGCATGGGTCGCCGATGCAGGCGGAGTGGCTTTGGCCTTGCCACTCACACGCTCGTTCAGCTCGCTTTCCTGCTTCGAGTAGAGCTCATGGCGCTGCTTCGCACGCTCCTGCATGCGTTCGCGGAGATTGGGCATCTTCACCACCGAGCTCATCTGCCGCTGCAGAAGAAGCATGATTTCATCAAATCCAGGGATGGGCACGAGACGCCCGTGTTTTTTTGTCACGAGATCAGACACGCGTCGCGGCACGCGCTTCAAGTCCTCCTCCGGCCGACCATCCGGTGCGTAAAAGCACCAGCGCAGGTTGTCGATGCTGTCATCTGGCATTCCCTCCAGCAGATGCATGAGGCTGCCGTCGTTGCCATCGTAGCCGATGATGATCGGCGAGCAGCGCTCGAAGATACGGCGAAGCGCCTTGCACCAACCGTCCGTCAAGCAACTCAGATCGTCCGGCTCGCTCTTGGGCGCAAAGCCAAGACCGCCATGCACCTTTGCGATCAGGGGCCGGCGCAGCTCCACACGTGCATAATGCGCCAGTGAGTCATGACCGACGACGAGCGGGAAGACGGTGGAGTGAATGGACAGTGCGTCGGCCACCAGGTTGTCGAAATTGGTGGTGATGACGATCTTGTGCTGAGTCTCTGACAGCAGATAAGCCAGCACCGAATAGCCATAACTCGGTTCCTTGTCCCGCATCACATCCTCCAAATAGGCGTAACCGCTCTCCGGGCTGTCGTGGAAACGTTTCTCGTAAAGCTGGGAGTAGAATGTCGCGATCTGCTTCAGATCGAAACTTGGAATGCCAAGATTCTCCGCCGTGGCCCAGGCTTCCAAGGACTGTCCCGAAAAGTCCAGGTCACGGTGGAGGTCGCGCAGCCAGTCCATGGCCAGTTCGCCCCCCGTGGGGATTTTTGACATGCGGGAGGCACCAGCCCCGAGGACAAAGCAAAATGGCTTCTCCTGGCGATGCAGATGCTGCTGGCGGAATTGTTCGAGGAATCCTTGAACAGTGATGAGTCGGTCGTTTGGCATGATGGGTGGCAGTTAAAGTTCAAACAGGAAGCCCTTCTTTTTGAGCCGTTCGTACTTCACGGGATCGAAGCGGAAGAGCTGCGCGGGTCGATGGGCACCGTCGCGGTGGGTTTCTTTGAGGGGGACGAGGAGGTCGAAGCTGAGGACTTTTTTGCGGAAGTTGCGCTTGTCGATGTCGGTGCCGAGCACGGCCTCGTAGAGGCGCTGGAGCTGGGTGAGCGTGAACTTGGGTGGCAGGAGCTCAAAGCCGATGGGCTGGTAGGTGAGCTTGCCGCGCAGACGGGCGAGCGCGGTGTCGAGGATGTCGGCGTGGTCGAAGGCAAGCGCGGGAATGCCGCTGACGGTGAACCATTTGGCCTCGGCGGCGTCCGTGGATGCGGCGGTGGTGTGGCCGGCTGGCTTGGTGAGCGCGTAGTAGGCGACGCTGACGACGCGCTCGCGCGGATCGCGCTTCACAGCGCTGAAGGTATAGAGCTGCTCGAGGAAGACATCTTTGAGGCCGGTTTCCTCTTCCAGCTCTCGGCGGGCGGCTTCATCGAGCGTTTCCTCGACCCGGACGAAACCGCCGGGCAGTGCCCACTTGTCTTTGAAGGGCTCCAGCCCGCGCCGGATGAGCAGCACCTGCAAGGCGCCGCCATCAAAGCCGAAGACGACGCAATCGACGGTCAGGGCGGCGCGCGGGTATTGGTAAGTGTGATTCACACACGATAAATGGTGTTGAATCAACACTAAGTCAAACAGGGAGATGAAGATATTCCGGCGATGTTGCCAGAACACACGGGCGGGGACGAGGTGGGCATCCCATTTCTGACGGTTGCGGCCAGGGTCATCCCCGCCCTTGCATCCCGGCGGACTGCCCTTACTATCGCGGCCCTTTTTCACCCCCAACCTGAACACCATGAGCACTCCCAAGAACGTCGCCATCGTCGGAGCCACCGGCGCAGTCGGCGTGGAAATGATCCGCTGTCTCGAAGAACGCGCCTTTCCAGTCGCTAGCCTCACCCTTCTCGCCTCCGCACGCAGCGCTGGTAAAAAGATGAAGTTCAAAGGCCAGGACATTACGATTCAGGAGCTTACGCCGGATTCGTTCAAAGGCATCGATATCGCGCTCTTCAGCGCCGGCGGCGACATCTCGCGTGATTTTGCGCCGCATGCCGTTAAGGCGGGTGCTGTGGTCGTGGACAACTCTTCCTATTTCCGCCAAGACCCGAACGTCCCGCTTGTCGTGCCGGAAATCAACGCCGCCGATGTAAAGTCGCATAAGGGCATCCTCTCAAACCCGAACTGCACCACCGCCATCTCTCTGATGGCCCT
>CANIZT010000289.1 GCA_947471905.1 Verrucomicrobiaceae bacterium | reverse complement strand
TAGAGATTCGAGTCGGTAACCAATTCCAGGCTCATTCACGATGCGTGGGCCACTTTCGCCGAGTTTTTTGCGCAGGTGATTGATGTGAACGCGAAGGCCTTCACTTTGATCACTGCTCTGTCCGGACCAAACCTGGCGAATGATTTGGTTTTGTGTGACGATGCGTCCCGCGTGCTCGGCGAGGGCCTTGAGGAGAGCAAATTCGGTGGGGGTGAGCTTGATCGGCGCAGCTTCAACAAAGGCTTCGTGATGCAGTAGGTCGAGTTTGAGTGTGCCCACAACGACCTCGGCACTTTGACGAGTGAATCGCCGCCGCTGGATCACAGTCAGCCGTGCCAGCAGCTCAGCCGTGCCGAAGGGTTTTGTGACATAGTCGTCAGCACCACATTCCAAAGCCTCGACTTTGACACCTTCCTGGTCACGCACGCTGAGAATGAGCACGGGCACATCACTCCATTCACGCAAACGCTTGAGCACCTCTAATCCACTCATGCCAGGCAGCCCGAGATCGAGCAGAACGACATCGGGGCGAAGAAACGCGGCTTCTTGAAGGCCTAGCTGACCACCAGCCGCTTCGCTGACCTCATATCCGCGTGACTCCAGCACCATGCGCAGCAGGCGGCGCATCTGCTGTTCGTCGTCGATGATGAGAGCTTTGCTCATGGCTTAGACGTGGCGGGTTTTGACGGGTAGGCTGAGTCTGAATTCGGCACCGCCTTCGGGATGGTTCTGTGCCTCGATGCAGCCTTTCATGGCCCGCATCAAACCACGGGAGATTGCGAGTCCGAGACCAGTGCCACCTGCGGGCGAATCAGGAGCGCGATAAAATTTATCGAACAAGTGGTCTTCGGCGCCCAATGGCAAACCCGGACCATGATCGCGCACCCGGATTTCAAGCATGCCATGTTCGAGAGTGGCGTGAATTTCGATGGGTGTGGCATCCGGAGCATAGATCGTCGCGTTGTGCAGCACATTGCCAAGTGCTTGAGCGAGTAGGCGGCTATCGAGCATCAGCAGTGGCAGATCTTCGGCACCGGTGATGACCAGAGGATGATGGGCAAGCTCTTGCTGGAGCGGTGTGGTGGCGGCGTGCAGGACATCACCGATCTCACACCATTCGAGATGAGGTTTGAGCGCATCGGAATCCACACGTGTCATTTCCAGAAAGTTTTCCACGATACGTTGGAGTCGGCGGTTGGCCGTATCGATCTCCGCCGCAAAGGGATTGCCTTCACCCAGACCATCCAACGCGGTGCGGATGATGGCGATGGGTGTTTTTAGCTCGTGCGACACGCTGTCGAGCAGCGTGCGATGCAGTCGCTCCGATTCCGCTAGCAATTCAGCGCGATGTTTGGCCGCAAGGAGTTGTTCACGCTCGCGATGATGCCGCTCCAGCGCCTCCTCACGGGCACGCAGTTGCGTGATGAGATGTCCCATGCTCAGTGCTACAACGAAGAACATCGCGAACATGATGATGTCCTGCGGCTTTTCGATGTGCAGCGTGAACTGCGGCGGGATGAAAATAAAATTCCAAACCAGTGCACTGACAACGGCCATGGTAAGCACCGGTCCACGATTACAACGCGTCCCGGCAAGAACGATGGTCAGCAGAAACACGAGGGCGGAGAACAGATAGCCTGTGTAAGGCAGCAACACCCAGCACGTCGAGGCCAGCACAAACAAGATTGTGAGGCCCCAACTATACTGACTGACCACATCGACAGAAACCTGCGGTCGCAAAGTTTTCTGGTCGGCATTGACGGTGTTCATCACAGTTAGATCTCTACTTGTTGTCCGAGCTCGATCACACGACCAATGGGGATCTGGAAATAGGTCGCGGGCTGTTGGGCGAGCTTGCTGGCGAAGGAGAAGAGGTGCTCGCGCCAGCGGGCCATGCCGGGGTTGGCGCTGGGTATGATGATTTCGCGACCAAGGAAGAACGTTGCCTTATAGGGATCGACCTCGAGTTGAAGATTAACGCATTGGCGGAGCAGGCGCGGCACGTCGGGCTTTTGCATGAACCCGAAGCGTCCTGTCACGCGCCAGAAGCCTTCGCTGAGACTTTCCACTTCGACGCGGCGGCTGGGTGGCACCCAAGGTTCGTCTTCGGTGGTGAGCGTCATGAAGATGACACGCTGATGAATCGCCTGATAGTGCTTCAAACTGTGCAGCAGGGCGATGGGGGCACGACCACTGGTGCTGGTCATGAAAATAGCGGTGCCGGGCACGCTGATGGGCGGACGGCGTTTGAGGCTGTCGCACAATGTCTCCTGCGTGAGAGAGCTCTTTTCCATCGAGGCACGCACAAGACGGCGTCCCGTTGCCCAGGTGGTCATGAGCGTGAAGATCACGGCGCCGACGGCCAGCGGGAACCAGCCGCCATCGAAGAATTTCACGAGATTCGCGCTGAGGAAGGCGATTTCAATGGCGCCGAACACGAGGCATAGCGGCAGCGTTTTGAGTATGGACCACCCCCACAGATGACGTGCCGCAAAGTAAAACAGAATGGTTGTGATGAGCATGGTCATCGTCACGGCCACGCCATACGCAGCGGCGAGATTCGAAGAGGTACGGAAGGCGAGCACGAGAGCGAGACAGGCCAGCATGAGCAGCCAGTTCACTGTCGGGATATAGATCTGCCCGCGAGTATGCTCGGAGGTGTGGCGGATGCTCAGGCGCGGCAGGTAGCCAAGTTGCACGGCGCTGAGCGTGAGCGAGTAGGTGCCGGTGATGAGCGCTTGCGAGGCGATGACCGTGGCCGCCGTGGCGAGCAGGACGAGCGGGAGCATGGCCCACGTGGGCGCCATTTGGAAGAACGGCGAATGCGCGACATCAGGTTGATGCATCAAAAGCGCACCCTGGCCGAGGTAATTGAGCCCCAAGGCAGGAAACACGAGTGAAAACCAGCCTCGGCGGATCGGCCCGGCTCCAAAGTGGCCCATATCTGCATACAACGCCTCACCACCTGTCACAGCGAGGAAGACGCTGCCAAGGATGACGAAGGCCGCGTGGCCGCCAGTCATCAAAAAGTGCCATCCATGCCAGGGATTGAACGCGGCGAGGATTTCCGGACCGCTGATGAGATGCGAAGCACCGAGTGCGCCGAGGCTCACGAACCATAAACCGGTGATCGGGCCGAAAAAGCGCCCCATTTTGGCGGTGCCAAGGAACTGCACCGAAAACAGCGCGATGAGGATCACAATGGTGATGCCCATGATGAGCCACTCCATGTGATGATTCCATGATTCGGCCTCCAAAGCATCCACCGGTGCCGCGCCGAGCAATCCGCCATCCTTGAGGCCTTCTACGGCGCTGAGCACCGAAATAGCTGGCGTGATGATGCCATCGCCGAATAGAAGCGCCGCACCGAATAGACCCAACAACACGATTACCGCACGACGTTTTAGCGTGTCGCTCATGCCGTGCGAGGCCAGCGCCATGAGCGAGAGCACGCCGCCCTCGCCTTTGTTATCAGCTCGCAGGATGAAGATGAGATACTTCACACTGACCAACAGCAGCAGCGACCAAAGCACCAGTGAGACAACGCCGAGGATGTGGTCATGCGTTGGGTCGATGTGATGCGGGCTATGCGGGCTGAAGCACTCTTTGAGCGTGTAGATCGGGCTCGTACCGATGTCCCCAAAGACCACTCCGAGAGCTGCGATGACTAGGGTGGTGTTGGAAAGTTTATGAAGGCCGGGTTTATCAGTGTCATTCATGACGGAGAAACACTACCTGCGTTGCACAGACCCGCTAGTGAATGGGCTGTGAGAAGGTGTTAAATAGTTGTGAAGAGCGTTATGTTTGTGATTCAATCAGCCTCCATGGTTTGAGAGAATCCCACTGCTTCCGACGTGAAACAATTCGCATGAAACTTTTCCTAATCGCCTTCTTTGCTCTCACGCTCGCCGTCTCTGCGCGGGATAAGACACTCGACATTTACTGGATCGACTCGGAGGGCGGGGGATCGACGCTGATCGTGACACCGGCGGGTGAATCGGTGCTTATCGACACGGGAAATCCGGGTGGACGTGATCCGCAGCGCATACAGAAGGTCGCCACGGAGGTCGCGGGATTGACGCGCATCGACCACGTCGTCATCACGCACTTTCATGTGGATCATTTTGGTGGATTGGCTGAATTGGCGACGCTGATGCCGATAGGAACACTTTATGACAAGGGAATCACCGATGGCAGTCCAGATGGCAAGCCACAGGACATGCGCTGGACGCTGATGAGTAGGCCGTATCGCGACGCGAATGTGGAAAAACGCGTCACACTGGCTGCTGGCGATGTTTTGCCGCTCAAACAGGCTGATGGCAGCCCGAAGCTGCAACTGCGCTGCTTGGGCGCGAATCAGAAATTCATCCCGTCGTATCCCGATCAGCCTGAGAACCCGCTGAAGGGATCCGTGCCGCCAAAGGCACCTGATCCGAGCGATAATGCGAATAGCGTCGTGATGGTGCTCGACTTTGGCGGCTTTCGTTTCTTTGATGGCGGTGATTTGACGTGGAATGCGGAGGAGAAGCTCGTCTCGCCCTTCAATCTTGTTGGCACAATTGATTTGTATCAGGTGAATCATCATGGCCTCGACGTGAGCAATAACCCGATACTGATTCGCAGCATTCAGCCGACCGTTTCAGTGATGAACAACGGCCCCAAGAAAGGCACTGCCAAGGCAACGCTGGATGCGTTGAAGTCCATGCCATCGATTCAGGCCATGTATCAGGTGCATGAGAACATCCGACCCGATGCTGAGAACACGACGGACAAGGCGATGATCGCAAATCACGGCGATTTGGCCGAGGGATGCGCAGCGCAGCACATCCACTGCGTGGTCAACGCGGATGGAAAGAGTTATACGCTCGAGGTGCCCTCGCAGAAGCACACGCGGACGTTTGAGACGCGCGCGAAGTGAGTTACTTGGCGTTGATTCGCGAACGAATTACCGGCGCGAGCCACTTTGCGGTCTCGTCGGCGATGACGTTGTAGCCAGCGAGGTTGGGATGGCGATCGCCGGTCCAGCCGGGGAGGTGGCCAAAGATGCCGTCGAGACGGTTGTCGAGGACAACGACCATTGGGTCGGTGCCGGGCTGAATGTAGGGCGAGGCAAAGGGGCGCAGGTTTTCGGGGATGTTCGCGAGCGAGTAGCGACGGTAGTTGAGGCCGTCGGGGTTCTTCCTCAACTCGGCAAGGTAGCGTGGTGCGATGTCGAATAGAGTGAGCTTTTCAGCGGTGGCGATCTCTTGGATGAGCGCGTTGATATCCTCGTGCAGATTGTTGAGCGCATAAGGGATAGCGGTCATGGGGATGAGCATGGCCTTGGGATGATCTTGGCGCAGGCGTTCGAGGAGCTCACGAAAGTCCTTCGGGAAAGCGGTTTTGAAGTCCTTCACCTTCGAGGCGTCGTTGAGACCATAGCGGATGAAAATGTAGTCGGCTTGCGGCTTGGTTTTCACAGCCTTGTCGTAGCGGGTATCGAGCAGACGACGGATGTATTCGCCGCTGACGCCTTCGTTATAGACGTCGCAGGGTGGCAGGTCGGTCTGCTCAGCGAGTTTGATGCGCAACGTGTCTTCGATTTGCGGTTCGGATGGAGCGAGTTGCTTGGGAATGCTCGCTTCCGTGGTGCTATCGCCGAGAAGGATGATTTGCAGACGCTTTTTGCCAGCTGTGGCATCGCTGAAGGTGAAGGGTTGGCCGCCGATGAGCTGATCGGAGGTGATGGTCGGGCAGATGAGGCGCTCGACATGCTGGATGAAGCGTGCGGTGCCCTGCGCGTGGCTGACGAAGGGCCAGCGGGCGGGATTGTACATC
>CANIZT010000288.1 GCA_947471905.1 Verrucomicrobiaceae bacterium | reverse complement strand
CTGATCCCAGTCGGTGATGTTCACTATGGCTGTTTCTCCTTTTGATGCTTGATCACACCTTCCAGTGTCGTCTGTCCCTGATCGCCGGTGAACGTGACCTTGCTCTCAATGACATCTTTGGCGTCACCGGAGAACGATTCAAAGATGGTGATCGAGCTTTGACCACTGCCGGTGATTGATTTGAGTTCAAGTGTCTGGTTCACCAGCGAAGCGTTGCCTTCAAAACGGATCGTCTGCTGCGCATCAACTCCGGTCAAAACAGCCTCAAAGCTATCTGCGCCAACATTGTGTGTGATCGTCCACTTAAACGGCTGCTTGTCACCATTGATGGTGCGTGTGCCTTCGATGAGGAAACCGTTCTCACCATCGACCTTGCCTGTCCATTCTTCTGAGATTTTCAAGACGTTGCCGTCCACCCCCTTCAACTCACCAGCGGCATTCCAAGTTCCGATGTAATGCTTGAAGATCGCATGCGTGGACAGATCGGCCACGACTGGTGTGGCAAGGAGACAAAGAAGAGCGATGAGTTTTTTCATAAGTGGAAGGAGAACCATCGTAAAGCCAAACGTGGTGCACCATGCCGCTATTTCCGTGCAGCGCGAGCACTTGCAGCACAACCGGCCTCGTAGTATTCGCAACGATGCCTACTCTCACTTCCCCAACCGGATTCAAAGAATGGTCCTTCGTCTGCGATGCGCTCGCGCAAGGCCAGCTCAGCATCATTTTGCGCAAAGGTGGGATTCATGAAGGCCGTGGCGGCTTTGAATGGAAGCACCGAGAATTCTTTCTCTTCCCAACTTGGTTTCACACTCAAGCCGATAAACTGAACTGGGTGCCCGAAAACACCCAGCGCGACTTCCCGCCGGAGGAGGAGCGCCAAACCGTCGATATCGACGGCTGCGCCACGCTGGAGCAAGTCTGGAAAGTCACCGACTGGGAAAAAGTGGCCGCACTCGCTCCGCTGCACATCTGGAATGAGGACGTCGTCAAAGAGCGCTTCATCTACGACGACGAAAGCTGCCTGCACGTCGCTCTCGTCCGCGCCTACAAGTTGCCCAGTCGCTGGCACTTCCTTTATGCCAAAAGCTACGGCGGCTGTCGCTCATGGATCTCACTGCCAGAAGAAGGCCTACCCATGGCCGCCGCCGCAACACCGGCACTGAGCGACGAAGCGTTTGCAGAGATCGCGGCGAAGTTGAAAGCGATCCTGGGCTGAGGGTGAATTGATCTTGCCAGTTGCGCAGCGTGCTGGGTATAAACTCGAGCCATGCCTCTCACTCGCCGCTCCGTTGTTGCAGCTCTGTCATCCATGCCACTGCTATCCACCCAGGCAGCATGGGAACAAGCGGACTACCAGCGAGAACTCGAGGCCATCCGCCTGAAGCATGATTTGCCAGCGCTGGCGGGTGCCTTTGTCACGACGAACGGCGCGCAACTCAAGGTGGCAACAGGTGTGCGCAAAGTGGGCACGGAGATCGCCGTGACGACGGATGACCTTTGGCATCTCGGCTCCAATACCAAAGCGATGACGGCAACACTAATTGCGATCTCGGTGGAGGCGGGCAAGCTTCGCTGGGACTCGACGCTGAGCGAGGTATTCCCGAAACTCAAAGCACTCCAGGGCTCACCACTTGCCAAACTGTCGCTGACTCATCTGCTCACGCACCGCTCGGGACTGCCGGCAAACACGCTTTGGGCCTTGTCACTGCTAAGCGGCAAACCGATGAGAGAACAGCGCGGGATGATCCTCGAAAGCGTTACGGGCCTGAAGGATATGGCGGCACCAGGGGAGCAGTATCTGTATTCAAACCTGGGCTACGTACTGGCAGCACACATGCTGGAGGAGGTGAATGATCGGCCATGGGAAGATTTGATGCGAGACCAGTTCTTCAAGCCTCTAGGCATGACGCAGGCTGGCTTTGGCGGCACGGGCACACTCGGGCAGACCGATCAGCCATGGCCGCATCTCAGCAGCGGAGCGCCAACGCCCAAGAACGGCCCCAGCATGGACAATCCTCCCGTCATGGCACCTGCGGGAGCCGTGCATGCACCGATGGCCGACTGGGCGCGCTTTATCGCCGAGCATCTCGCTGGCGTGAATGGCAAGGGCAAGCTGCTGAAGGCCGAAACGTATCAGCATCTGCACACCGCACCCTTTGGCGGTAACTATGCGTATGGATGGACCAGCCTGGAGCGAGCATGGGGAGGCAAAGTGATCACCCACAATGGCACCAACACGATGAATTACAGCGTCACGTGGCTGGCACCGGAGAAGGGTTTCGCGATGCTGGCCTGCACCAACAGCGGCGTCGATAAAGCTCCGAAAGCGCTGGATGAAGTCATTGGCCTGCTGATGCGTGTGCAGACCGGCGGCGGAAAGTAAAGCCTCCAGCCGGATTGATGTGGAGCGCCGGCGATTCGTCGGCATAGAATGCTTTGCACACCATGGACGCCATCCGACCAACGCACGTCGAAATCGATCTCGGAATGATCGCGCAGAATTATGACGCGATTCGGGCGCACGTCGGTTTGGCGGAGGTGATGCCGGTGGTGAAGGCGAATGCGTATGGACATGGCATTGTCGAGGTCGCCCAGCATTTGATGAAGCATGGCGCGACGTGCTTTGGCGTGGCCCTGTTGGAAGAAGCCATCGTTTTACGAAAGGCGGGCATCACGGTGCCCATTCTCGTCTTCGGCGGTGTGGCCACGCGGCAGATTCCGCAATTCATCGCGCATGTCTTGATGATGACGGCATCGTCCATCGACAAGCTGCGGCAGATTGATGAAGCCGCAGCAGCGGCAAAGACGAAAGCGCGCGTGCATTTGAAGATCGACACCGGCATGGAGCGCATCGGTGTGCATTGGTACAGCGCCGAGAAGCTGCTGGAGGCCAGTTTGGGCTTCGCCCATGTCGAAATCGCCGGGATCTACTCGCATTTCGCCAACTCGGACGCGGAAGACCTTTCCAGCGCCAAAGAGCAACTCGCACGATTCCATGAAGTGCTCGACTTCTATCCGAAACGCGGCCTCAAACCGCCGCAGCGCCACATCGCCAACTCCGGCGGCATTTTGCAGCTTCCTGAGAGCCATCTCGACCTCGTGCGGCCAGGGATCATGCTCTACGGCGTCTATCCATCGCGTGAAGTGAAGCCAACCGTCACCGTGATGCCAGCGCTGAGCTGGAAGTCGCAAGTCGTGTTCTTCAAAGTGGTGCAACCGGGCAATCCCGTGAGCTACGGCGGCACTTGGAGCAGCGATCATCCGGTGCGAGTCGTCACGGTGCCGGTGGGCTATGGCGATGGCTACTTCCGCGCTCTCTCAAATCGCGGTAAGGTCATCATTCGCGGCCAGCAGCACCCCATTGTAGGCCGCGTGTGCATGGACCAGTTCATGGTGAACCTCGAATGGGGCACGGCCTACAACGGCGATGTGGTGACGCTCATTGGCAATGACGGTGATGAGACAATTTCAGCGCAGGATGTGGCAGATTCGGCAGGAACGATTGCGTATGAGGTCCTGACGAACATCAATGCCCGCGTGCCGCGCGTGCATGTTTAATGCCTTGCATTTGACGGGTGATGGAAGCAACAGAGGAGTGGGACGCGATGGCGGGTTCCACCTCATTCATGAACCTCATCATCTTCGACCTCGAAACGACCGGCTTGTTACCCTCCCAGCATGAGATCATCCAGATCGCGGCAATGAAGGTGCAGCACGGGCGTTGGGATGCAGGCGAGTATTTTGACAGCTATGTGCGGCCCGAGAACCACATCCCGTCGTTCATCACGAAGCTGACGGGGATCACGCAGGCTCAAGTCGCGGATGCGCCGTCGCCAGTGGACGTTTTGATGCAGTTCTCCCGTTTCGTGGGTCAGAATGCGACGCTGATCGCACACAACGGCCTGCGCTTTGACATGCGCTTCATCGCCGAGAACTGCATGCGCCACGGCATTCCCGTGCGCGAGACGAGCGCGCTGGATTCACGCTCGTTCTCACGAAAGATCTGGGGCGGCAAAGGTGGCCATGGCCTGGACGCGGTGCTAAGCCGCTTGGGGCTTTCCAGCGAAGGAGTGAAGCGTCACGATGCTCGTGGTGATGTGCAACTGCTGGCCGAAGCGGTGAAGCAGATGTGGACGCGTCTGACGCCAAGCTTCAAAGATTGCCCTGTGGATCTCTCCGTGGGTGTGATTCCGGCACTGGTGTGAGGCGGAGCGCGAGTATTCTACTCGCCTAACTTTCCTAACGTGTCGCTGCTTCAAAAGCAGCCTTTTGGCCAGTTCGTGGATTGTGTGAAGATGGCGTGAACGCTGGGTGATGAAGTGGCGAGTAGGCTTCGCCATACTCGCGCTCCGTCACACGGCCAGGATCAGTTTCTCGTGAATGCGGGAGACGACCATGTCGGCGATGGGGCCGTTGCCGAGTTTGGCGAGGGCGTCGGCGAGGAAGCCTTCAACGATGAGCTTGCGGCTTTCGCCGTCGGTGATGCCGCGGGCTTTGAGGTAGAAGAGTTCTTCGTCGCTTATGGGGCCGCTGGTGGCTCCGTGGCTGCATTTGACCTGGTCGGCGTTGATTTCGAGGCCGGGGAGGCTGGTGGCCTCGGCTTCGTCGCTGTTGAGGAGATTGCGGCAGGTCTGGTAGGCGTCGGTGAAGTGCGCTTCTTTATCGACGGTGATGAGGCCGCTGAAAATGGAGCGCGATTTGCCGTAGAGGGCGTTTTTGTAGAGAAGATCGCTGGTGGCGTGTGGGGCCTTGTGGTTTTGCAGCGTGCGTTGATCGACGATTTGATCGCCGGTGGGCAAGGCGACGCTGAGCATGTCGCTGTGTGAGCCTTCGCCGAGGAGATCGCTGACGCTTTCACTGCGGCTGAACTCGGCACCGAGCTGAACCTGGAAATTTTTCACCTGCGCATCGCGGGCGGTGACGGTGCTGGAGAGGTGCATGGCCTGCGCTTTGTCGCCAAGCTCCTGACAGGCGATGTAGCGGATGCGGCTGCCTTTGCCAGCAACGAGATCGGCCACGGCAAGGCTGAGGCCAGTCTCGGCTTTCAAGGTGCGGTAGTGATCGACGACGGTGACATCGGCGTTGTCCTCGGTGACGATAAGCGTGTGCGGGAAGATGGCGGCGTGCTCGGCGGCGATCCAGTGGAAGACTTCGATCGGTTGCTCGATGGCGATGCCTTTTGGCACGAGAATGACGAGTCCGGCACGAACGTGGGCCAAATGCAGCGCAGCGAACTTGGCGGAGCCGAGGGTCATCTCGCGCTGCATGAAGTGCTGCTGCAGGAGTGCGGCTTGGGATTGCAGCGCTTCTTCGAATGGCAGGCAGATCACGCCTGCGGGCAATCTGTCGGTTTCGGCGACGACGAGGCGGTCGTTGACGAAGACGAAGCGTGCGGCGGTTTCGGCGAGGCCTGACGATGCGGCAACGGCTTCGGCTTCAATATGCTCATTGGCGGCCGCAGCGGGATGGTAAGTGCTCAGCGCGATCTTTTTGGCGTTGGAGTAGCGCCAGGCTTCGTCTTTGAGGCCGGGAACGGGTAAGGATTGGAAGTTGCTCCATGCAGCAGCGGATTTTTCGAGGAACCAAGCGGGCGCTGCCGATTTTTCGCGAGCAGGGGCGATGATTTCGAGTCCGGCAGGTGGCGCGGCGACAGGAGCGGCTTCGGAAGGCATGGAGGAGGTCTGGGGAACTGGGGCGAGAGTGGGCATGCGTGCGAACAATGGCGATGACGTGAAGAGATAGGCTCGTCGTGAGATCAGCCGACGCTGTCTTCCATTTCGAGATCAATGAGGCGCTTCAGTTCGACGCTGTATTCCATGGGGAACTCTT
>CANIZT010000287.1 GCA_947471905.1 Verrucomicrobiaceae bacterium | reverse complement strand
CTCGATAATGGTGAGACGAAGGCTGCCATCGTGACGATGGATACGATTGGCGCATGGGAGGATATGGTAAAGCTGGCGCGGGCTGGTATCGAAAAGGAGACGGGAGTGCCGGCGGCGAACGTCATGGTATCAGCTTCGCACAATCACTCGGGACCAGGGTATGCGGAGAACATGCGTTGGGCTTCAGAGTTGATCAAGAAGCTCACGGCGGCCGCTAAGGAAGCTGCTGGGAACATGCGCACGGTGAGCATCGGCTATAGCGAGGACTCGATCAGCTTCGGGATCAATCGGCGGAAGACCTACGATGGCCGTGCCGTGGTGAGTTTGAACCCCGATGGCCCGAACGATCAGCGCGTGAAGGTATTGCGCTTCGATGATGGCAAGTCGCTCACGCCGGTGGCGGTGATGATGCATGCGGTTTGTCATCCATGCTTCTTCACCTGGGGCGACAAAGGTTCGCAGCCCTATCCGAAGGGCTACCCGAAGATGACGGCAGACTTCCCCGGCGAGGCGCAGACCTTTGTCGAGATGGTCTATGGACAGAAGACTTCCGTGATGTTCATGCAGGGCTGCGCGGGCGATATCCGACCAAACTTGCCGGGCTATCCTTATCGCTGCGCCGATGAAGCCGACATTCAGTGGGCGGGCCGCGATCTTGGCAGCGCGGTGGCGCGTGCGGCGGCGTTGAGTGTGACACGCGAGCAGTTGCGCAAACGTGCATCGTTTTATCAGATCCGTGTGGCGAGTGAAGTGGTCGATCTGCCCGGCAAAGAAGGTCCGGTGCCCTCGGAGCTGATGGCGATGAAGGTCGGCCCCTTCCTGTTTTTGACGATGCCCGGCGAGCCGATGGTCGAATACGGTTTCAAGCTGGAGAAGGCCATCGCAGATCGCGCGACGACGATCATCGTCGGTTACACGAATGGAAACATCGGCTACATCGCCACTGCGGAAGCTCACAAGGTTGGCGGCTATGAGCCGAATCGGTCTGTGCTGCTGCCAGAGGCCGAGGCGATCATCCTAAAACAACTCTGTGCGCTGGCGGACCGCGTGGTCGGCGATGTGTTCGAGTCGTTCTCCAAGCATCCCAAGGACGTGATCAAACGCGAGGCGGAGGAGAAGGCGCGGCTGGATGCTGCGAAGCAAATCAAGCCGTAGAACCCATGGCAACCTCGTCCGCACCGACAAACATCCGCCATCGCATCATCGGCGTCACCATGCTGATGGCCTTCATCTTGTATCTCGACCGCATCTGCATGGGCGAGATCGTAAAGTCGGTGTCGTTCAACCATGACCTCAAGCTCACCGAGGAGCAGATTGGACGCATCTTGGGCTCGTTCTTTTTTGCTTATGCGCTGTTCCAAGTGCCCGCTGGTTGGGCGAGTGATCGTTTTGGCGCGCGCCCGATGCTGACGATCTACATCGTGCTGTGGTCACTGTTCACAGCGATGACGGGCTTTGTCACGGGCTTCGTGGGTCTGCTCGTGGCGCGTTTGCTGTGCGGGGTGGCGGAGGCAGGGGCTTATCCGACATCGATGGCGTTGATTCGCAAATGGATCTCGCTCACTGGTCGCGCACGGGCCAGCGGCATGGTCGCGCTCGGTGGTCGCATCGGCGGCACGCTCGCTCCGTTTTTGACCATCTGGATGATCGTGACGATGGGCAATTGGCGCACCTCGTTGTGGATCGATGCCGCTTTCGGTCTCGTCATCGCGGTGATTTTCTGGAAGATGGTGCGCTCGAATCCGCATGAGCATCCGCAGGTCAACGCCGCTGAGTTGAAGTTGATCGGCAGGCCGCAGGGCGAGAAATCATTGAGCGGTCGCGAACTCCTGAGCGCTCTCTGGAGCTTCACCAAAAGCCGCAGCCTGTGGTGCAACTCTGCCGCGCAGATGCTGCAAAACATCGGCTGGGGATTCCTCGTCACCTGGCTGCCGACTTACCTCGTGAAAGAGCGCGGCGTGGGCGAGATCGAAGGCGGCAAGATGCTCACCTATGTGCTCGCCTTCGGCATGTTGGGCCAGATTGCAGGCGGCTACTACTGCGACTGGGCCACGCGACGTTTCGGCCTGCGCTGGGGTCGCCTGCTGCCGATGACCAGCTCGATGTTTGTCTGCGCGGCGGCTTATATGTGCTGTCCTTTCGTCGAATCGACATGGACGCTCGTCGCCTGCTGCGCGGTCGTTTCTTTTTGCACCGACCTCGCCAATCCCGCGCTCTGGGCCTTCATGGGCGACGTGGGCGGACGCGCCACGGCTGCCGCCGGAGGCTGGGGAAACATGTGGGGCAACTTTGGTGCCAGCGCAGGCGCCTTGCTCGTGCCCTGGCTCATGAAAATCGGCGGTGGCGATGGCAAAACGCTCGTCTTCTTCACGCTCGCCGGTGCCTTCGTTCTCGCGGGTCTCATCATCCTGCCAATGGATGCAACGAAGAAGCTTATCGCCGATGAAACTTGAAGCTTGATCAGGCCCAATCACTCTCCCCATGACCTCAAAACTCCACGCTTCGATCTCTTTGGCACTGTTGCTCTCGACCATCGTTTCAGCGGGTGAAGTCTTCATCGAAGCGGAGTCATTCAAAACAACGGGAGGATGGACCATCATTGAAGGAGCGGAGGCGAAGGCGGCTTCGGGACTGGCGATGCTCGGTGGTGCTGGCGGTGCGAAGAATGGTTTCGCGACGACGACGGTGAGCATCAAGGACGCGGGGCACTATTATTTGTGGGTGCGCTACAGCAGTCATCCGAAGTGGCGCGGGCCTTTTCATGTCACGGCGATGACTGGAGACCGTGTGCTGGGTGATGCGTTGTTTGATACGGAGTTTGCAGGGCAGCGCACGAAGCCAGACCCGGTGTGGAAGTCTCTTGAGGTCGATCTGCCGGAAGGCGAAGTGACGCTGAAACTCAGCAAGCATGAGAACCTCAACTCAGGCGGTGCGTCACGGCAGATTGATTGCCTGCTTCTCACCATGGATGGCAAACTGGTGCCCAATCACCTGCACTTTGGCGCGCAGACGTTTGTGCGGGTCACGTTGGGCGCGGGATACGAGAAGCCAGCTTACATTCACATCTTCGCGGATCACTTTCATGCACCTTGGTATGATCATTACTCGCTGGGGCGCTCAGGTGCGGTGGCGAGTGTGACCGTCAAAAAGCAAGACCTTCTGAAGTCCGGTGAGAGCACGGCGTGGTGCAACCTCACGCCCACGATCTACCAGGACTCCGGCGCGATGCTGCACGTCACGGCGCGGCACGCCTACACTGAGTATGCCGAGAGTTTGCGGGCTACGTTCGAGTTTGCCACCGCGCCTGATGAGAAGGCCATCGTGCGCACAATGAAGTTTGATAACAAACCCGGCACAGTGGGCATCTTCATGCCGCCGAATCTGCTCACGCCGGAGAATCTGGCCTTGATGAAAACGGATGCGGAGATCGCCGAGGCCACTGGCAAGCTGGCGGATGCTCATACGTGGCCGACTCACGGCAAGCCATTGTCGAAGTTCCCCTTCTTCGTCAGCGCGAACATCGACAACAGCTTCACGCCACCCAGTGAAGCGGTGAGAGCACGCGAGCAGAAGACCCTGGATTACTTCGGCTTCACCACGAGCCATCTGCGGCACATCGGCGGTGCGTGGCTGATGAAGGACAAGTCGTTCTGCAGTCCTGATATCGAGAAGATGCGCGCCAAGTTTCAGCAAGCGGCAGCAGGCTTCAAAAAGGAGGGCGGCAAGGTCGAAGACATCGTCTTTTGCGAGCTGACGGATGAACCCACGGGTCAACCGCTCGACTTCATCTCAAAGGAGCCGTCCTACGCGGAGCCGTTTAGAGCGTGGTTGAAGAAGCTGGGCAAAACACCTGCTGATTTGCTGGTGAAGGACTGGGACGCCGTGAAGATCGTCACGCGCGAGCAACGTGCCGAGTCGCCAGCGCTCTACTATTACTCGCAGCGCTTCCGCACGCGGGCTTTGGGCGATTTTATGGCCACGCAGGGCGCGATGGCGAAGGAGATCTATGGCGGCGACTTTCCTGTATTGGCGAATTTCAGCGATGGAGCCGTGTATGGCGCTAACTTTTACATCCAGGGCGTGGACTACTTCGAGCTTCTCGATTCACCGGATCAAAACGCCATCTGGGGCGAGGATTGGGCGAACGGATCGTCATCGTATCAATGCGCCTCTTTCAACATCGACCTCATGCGTGCGGCCACACGCGAGCGCGGACAGCTCATCGCGCATCACCTCGTCTCGCATGCTGGTCGCAAGGCATGGGACATCAAATTGAAGGCGACGAGTGAAGTGGCTCGAGGCGTGAAAATCTTCAACAATTTCAGCTACGGACCGACCTGGGCCACGCACGAAGGCGGGCCGTATTGGCGCTCGCATGTGTGGCAGGGCAAGCCAGAAACTTGGACGGCCAATGCAGCGATCACGCGTGAAATCGGTGCGGTGGAGGACATTTTGCTCGGTGCCATGCCAGCGCCTGCCAAGGTCGCGTTGCTCTACAGCACCGCGAGTGACGTGTGGACGGTAGAGGAAACCAACGCGTATGGCTTTGACCGCATACACACTTGGATGGCCCTCTCCCACGCACAAATGCCCGTGGACATTGTATCCGAGCAACAAGCGGAGCGTGACATGCTCGATTCCTATAGCGTCTGCTACCTCAGCGGCCCCAATCTCACTATCGCCGCAGCCACGAAGCTCAAACAGTGGGTGAAAGCCGGCGGCACGCTCTGGCTCACTGCCGGTGCCGCATCGCGCGATGAGTTCAATCGCCCATTGCACGTGCTAGACGACATTTTGCCCGCGACTCGGAGTGAAGTGATGCCCTTGCAGGCCTTTGTGGCATCGGGGCGCTATTTGAACACCCTCGCAGCCAAAGACGAAGTACAATGGGAGGGCGGCAAGGCGTCTGTGCTCGCGATCAAGCAGCCACTGACTGCCACCGCTGGCTCCACCACGCTCGCCAAGTTCAAAGACGGCAGCGCAGCGATGGTGCGCGGCAGCGCAGGCCAAGGACAGATCACCTGCTGCGGTTTCTTGCCTGCCTTGAGCTACATCAAGTCTGCTCTCGATGCCCGCGCGGCGTTGCAAAAGAAGATCGATGACAAAACCACCCTGACCGCAGACGAGCAGCACGATGCCAAACTCGTTGATCGCAGTTACAACCCCTGGAAGTTCCCTGCCGATCTGCGCGATCTCATCCTCACGCCCACGGCGAAAATCACGAGGCCGATTCTCTGCGATCACGCCCTCGTTGATGCCGTCTTTATGCCGCATGAGAAGGGAATCGTCATCCCACTCGCCAACTACACGCTCGAGCCGATCCAGAAGCTCACGCTCACCATCAATGTGCCGCGAACGATTGCCAAAGCCGAGTCAGCGACTCACGGCGAGATCCCCTTCAAGCAAACATCACCCACGAGCATCGAGCTGTCGTTGCCGCTCAATAACAATGACTTCGTGAAGCTGCTATTCCCATGAAACTCTTTCACATCATCATTGCCCCACTCTTCATCTGCGCGCTCCTGCATGCAGCTGATCCGCTACAACCGCGCAAAGGTGAAGTGCCTGCGTCGGGGCTTTATGTGCCGGTGAGCGTGGATGGCTATGCGAGTGACAAATCGGGTGCTGGATTTGCCGAATCGCATGTCACGGTGGCAAATGTGCCATTTGATCTCGTGACGAAGGCAGGCGCGGATAACTTCTTTTTGAAGTCAGCGGCATGGCCGGATTGGAAGGAGGACCCAAGCAAATACACTGCCGACTATGACAAGGGACCTGCTGTGGCGGGTGATCCGCAGCGGCCGATGTTCAAAGTGCCGGTCGCAGACTACAGCGCGGTGTATT
>CANIZT010000286.1 GCA_947471905.1 Verrucomicrobiaceae bacterium | reverse complement strand
TCGCTGGCTTGGGCTTCGGCGGCGGGGTTCCACCAGGGGTCGTAGTGGATGACGGTGTCGGCGGTGGTGAGGTTAATGCCTGCGCCGCCGGCTTTGAGGCTGATGAGGAAGACGGGGACTTGGCCTGCCTGGAATTCCTGAATCGGTGTCTCGCGGTCTTTGGTGCTGCCGGTGAGTTTCACGTAGCGCGTGCCGTCTTTCTTCAAGCGGGCCTCAATGAGCGCGAGCATCTCGGTGAACTGGGAGAAGATGAGGATGCGGCGGCCTTCTTCGATGAGGCTGGGCAGGAGATCGTCCATGAGGAAGGACGTTTTGGCGGAGTCGGTGACGTCGCGGGCGGTTTCCTGCTTCAAGAGATGCGGATGGCAGCAGACTTGGCGGAGTTTGAGCAGCGCATCGAGCACGATGATCTGCGAGCGATCCAAGCCGTTGACCTCGATGGCTTCGCGCACGCGTTTGTCCATGGCGGCGCGGATTGTTTCATACAAATCGGTCTGCGCTTGGCCGAGTTCGATGCTGTGGAGAATTTCGGTCTTCGGCGGCAGTTCTTTGGCCACGGCGTCCTTGGTGCGGCGCAGGAGCAGCGGCTGAATGCGTGTGGTGAGCTGCTTTTGGCGTTCCGCATCGGCATCGCGCTCGATGGGATTGCGGTAATGCTGGCGGAAGGTGTCGGCATCACTGAGCAGGCCGGGCATGAGGAAGTTGTAGATGCTCCACAGCTCACCGAGGTGGTTTTCCATCGGCGTGCCGGTGAGGCAGAGGCGGTGCTTGGCCTTCAAGCCACTGCATGTCTGCGCGGCGAGGCTTTTGGGGTTCTTGATGTTCTGCGCTTCATCCAGCGCGACGATGTGCCACTCCTGCGCCTGCATGACATCGGCATCCCGCACGAGCAGCGGGTAGCTGGTGACGACTAGATCGTATTGCTTGAGATACTTGAAGTCGCTTTTGCGCGATTGACCACGCAGCAGCAGCAAACTGAGCGTGGGCGTGAATTTGATCGACTCGTTGATCCAGTTCCGCAAAACGCTGGTGGGAGCAATGATGAGGCAGGGATGCTGCATGCGGCCGCTTTCCTTCTCGATGAGGATGTGGGTCAAGGTTTGCAGCGTTTTGCCCAAACCCATGTCATCGGCCAAAATGCCATGCAGGCCGAACTCGCGCAGGAATTGCATCCAGGAGGCTCCTTCGCGCTGATAATCGCGCAAACTGGCCTTCAGCGCCGCGGGCGGGTCGATGAGGCCAATTTGGCGGAAGCTACCGAGTTGCTGGCTGAGCACGGTGAGTTCCGCTGGAGCACGAATCGGCATGCCATCAAGTGTGGCGAGCTGTGCGGCGCGCAGTTTGTCGAGCTGGAGCTTGCCGTCTTTGCGCACGGGCCGCGTGGCGAGGAGTTCGTCAAAAAAGCGCAGTAGCACGACGAGGCGCTTCGCTGGAACGGAGAGCACGTCCCCGCGATCACTGCCGAGCGAGAGAAGAAAGCGCTGATCGAGATTTTTCTCCAACACGGATGCGGTGAGGCCTTGATCAATGCAATCGACAAGCAGCGGCACCATGGAGATGCGGCGGCCTTCGATCTCGACGCCAAGATCAAGCGCGAACCAGTCTTTGCCGCCTTGATCGCCCGTGAGATCGGAAAACCACGCATCTTCATCAGCTTCATGGATTTGGAAACCGATGTCATCCGGCACTTCGACGCGCCAGCCGCTCTCGCGCAGCTTGGGTACCTGATCTTTGAGAAACTGCGACCAGAACAAGGCCTGATCACCCGGCACCGCCATGAAGCCGAGTGTGGACTCAGGAGCCTTGGCGCCGGGCAGTGCCTCAGAGAATGATTTGAAGCCGAGGCCGCTCAAATCGGACAGTAGCAGGCGCTCGGAGCGCTGATTGCGCACCACCGTGTGCCGCTCGCCATCCGCATCTTTCCATTCATGCGCGGGACTGCGCACCAGCATCTCAAAACGCAGCGGGCAGTCCTCATATTCGGCGCAAGGTTGGATGAAGGCGATGCTCTTGTCTGCCCAGCCGCCGATGTTTCGTTTCGCGGTGATCTGCGGCATTTGCACCGTCATGCGGCGCACGAGAAGCAGCGGCATCGGCTCGGTGGGTGGCAATTCGACCGATTCAGGCTTCGGCGTCGCATCGTTCTCCGGCGCTGGTGAGGCGCGTTCTTGCACACGTGCCATACCTTCGATGCGGCGCTTTCCTTCATCGTGATCGAGCATCAGCATCACCGTGGCCGCATGATGGCATAGCGTGCCCACCGCGCAGGTGCAGTGGGAAGTCATCGCGAGACTGTCATCGTCGCGCAGCCGCAGATGCACCGTGACGGAAGCCGAATTGAACAAACCCGTGCCGACTCCCGCGATGATCTCCAGCTCGTTTTCGGCACACACATGCACTCCCGCCAGTCCCACATCACCATGCTTGAGCAAACGCCCAGCCTCTTCGATGTGCTGCCTGCGAAACAACCACAGCCACGACTTCGATCGCACCTGCGCCCAGAGCTTGGGAAATGAGAAATGACCGAGTTCCATGAACGCGCCGTCAAACACTGTGCTTCACCGCATTCCAGGAGGTGTCCATCTGCTCCAGCGAGAGCTTGCCGAGTTCGTGGCCTTGCTCGCGGAGATGAGTTTCCATGGCGTGGAAGCGGCGGGTGAATTTTTCATTGGCAGCAGCGAGCGCGGGTTCGGATTCGATGCCGAGTTTGCGGGCGAGATTGACGACGCTGAAGAGCAGATCGCCGAGTTCGTCTTCCATGTGCGCTTTATTGCCTGAAGCGATGGCTTCTTCGAGTTCGGCGGCTTCCTCGCGGATCTTTGCAAAAACAGGTGTGGCGTCCGGCCAGTCGAAGTCGACACGGGCGGCTTTCTTTTGCAGCTTTTGGGCGCGCATGAGCGCGGGGAGGCCGTTGCCGGTGCCGTGGAGCAGGCCTTCGTGCTCGGTGCCTTTTTCAGTGCGCTTGATGGCGTCCCATTGGTTGAGAACGGCAGCGGAGGTGTTGGCGGTGGTGTCGCCAAAGACGTGCGGATGGCGGCGGATGAGCTTGTCGGTCAAGCCGTTGGCCATTTGGTCGAGATCGAAGGCTCCTGTCTCCCTAGCGATCTCGGCGTGGAGAATGGGTTGGAGAAGGATGTCGCCGAGTTCATCACAAATCTGCGCGGGATCGCCGCTGCGGATGGCATCGGCCACTTCGTAGGCTTCTTCAATGACATGAGGAATCAGTGACTCATGCGTCTGCTCCATATCCCACGGGCAGCCGCCGGGTGCGCGTAGGCGGTGCACGACGTAGCGCAGGCGGGTGAGGGCATCGGGGTGATTGAGCATGGTGGCGTCATCCATGCGTGCAGGTAGCGTAGGGGAAGGCGCACGCGAAGAAAATTTTCACGCTTCATGATGAGAGCTTGGCAAAACGGGCGTTCTCCATGATTGTAAAGGAACCAACCCAAACGAACCATGCCGCGCAAACTCAGCCACATCGCACCGGACTGGTGGGACTACACCACTTTAGAAAACGATCTCATCAACGATGCCGCCCGGCTCACGGAACGAGATTTGAGGCAGCTTTCACGACCTGGATTCAAGGTGGTGATGTACGACACGCTGGAGGATTTTTACCTCGCTGAGGCGCTGGAATACATCCACGCCTGGAAACAGGCTACGCCGGACAATCCGGCGGGCATTTGCGGCCCGATTGGACCCACGGAGCAGCTTCCGCTCGTCGCACGTCTGGTGAACGATCTCGGCATCTCGATCAAAGACGGCCATTTTTGGGGCATGGACGAGTGGTATGACGAAAATACGAAGAAGGAAGTCTCCATGGAGCATCCGCTGTCTTTTGAGAAGGCTGATCGCGATTTGTGCTTTGACCGCATGCAAAAGAAGCTCTGCATGCCGGATACCCAACTGCATTTCCCGAAGGCCGACACGGCAGCATACATCAAGAGCTGGCAGAGCGGTGTGCGCTGTGCGGTGATGCAAGGAGGGCAGGGGGACATCAAGCACTGGGCCTTCAATGACCCGCCGAAGCGCACTGGTAAATGGAAGAACGAGCCGCCACCGCCTGCCGAGTATCGCAAGCTGACCACACGCGTCGTGGAACTGCATCCTGTGACTCTCATGCAGAATGCGCGCACCTCTGGCGGCGGCAACATCACCATGGTGCCGCAAATGGCGATCACCGTGGGCCCGAAAGAGACATGGATGGCTGAGAAAGTCAGTATTTGGCACGCAGGTGTGCATGACAACCCGCTGGGTCAGCGCCTGACCGCGCTGATGATCTCCAAGCGCCTTGCGGACTCTTCCGTGCCGATGTCGCTGCTCGCTGATCACCCGAATGTGCAGTTCAACTACTTCCGCGGCGGCTTAGGCCAATGCGCAGTGGAAATGCACTAGCTGCCGCTCTGCGGCGAATGATTCACATTCCGCGCCATGCTCCAAACACTCGACGTCGCCCTCGGTCTCTCGTTTATCTTCTTCCTGTTCAGCGTGCTGGTTTCGACGACTAGCGAGATGTTTCTCTCTTGGACGAATGCTCGCGGCAAGATGTTGTGGAAGGCGCTGTCACATATGCTGCCGCAGAACGGGCACGGCCCGGATGCGAAGCCGCTGAATGAGTTTGTGGATCATCCGCTGATGACAGCGGTGCATCGCTCCACCAACACGGATGGTAGCCTGGCAAAGCATTTCCCGTCCTACCTGCCGCATACGCAGTTCAGCCAGGTGCTAATGGACATCCTCGAAACCAAAGGGACCGAAGCCAAGGGCGAGACACGTTGGGAGCAGATCCAAGCGGGCATTGGCAGTCTTGGTGAAGGTTCACGCGGTCCGCTGCAGGCGCTCAGTCGTGATGCCGAGCGCAATCTGCTGCCGGGGCAGGACCCGTTGGGAGTGTTCCAGTTTCTCGCCAGCCAGTGGTATGACGGCATGATGGACCGCACCACGGGTTGGTATAAACGTCTCTCACAAGTCTGGAACTTCGGTGTCGGCATCGTGCTCGCCGTGGTTTGCAATCTGAACACCATCGCCATCACGCGGGCGCTATCGACGAATGACGACCTGCGCAATGCTTTCGTGCAAAAGGCCGAGGCATCGGTGAAAGCCCAAAGCGAACTCGCCGCGAAGATGGGGGCTGAAGCATCCAAGGGCGCACGCGCCGTGTTTGATGAAGCCGTGACAGAACTCGCTGATGCTGGTTTCCCCGTGGGTTGGAACAAGACCACGGCCAAAGCCTGGGCCACGCATCCATTCAGCACATTGTTCGAGAGCTTGCTTGGCTGGCTCATGGCAGGTGCGGCGGCAGCGCTTGGGGCGCAATTCTGGTTCGATTTAATGAAGAGAATAATCAACATGCGCGGCACTGGCGCGAAGCCGCTCTCCAGCACTGCCGACACCAATGGCGAGGTGGGCATGGCCGGCCCGATTCCACCCGCAGGACTGATCATCGACGGCACGACGTCACTGCAAGGTTGATGTGATGCGGGCAAACATTCCAAACTAACGTTTGCTATTGCCGCGAAGACGACGACATACCCTCCGCAAGTTAACCTGATAAAGGCGAAGCTAAGTCGTTCATCAGGTTGTTTCTTTGGTGTTCTTAAATCCGATCTCGGAGCTTATTTCAGCCTCATGCAGGCTGACTGAACCCAAGAAAACGATTATGAATACCAAAATGTATGTGGGCAACCTGCCCTTCACCGCCACCGAAGACGACGTCCGCGCTCTCTTCACCGACTACGGCACCGTTACTGACATCCACTTGCCCATGGACCGCGACTCCGGTCGTCCTCGTGGCTTTGCTTTCGTGACCATGGACTCCCAAACTGCCATGAATGAAGCCATCCGT
>CANIZT010000285.1 GCA_947471905.1 Verrucomicrobiaceae bacterium | reverse complement strand
GGACGAGCTTTATATCTCTTTCAGTCCCACCCGACGTATCGACACCCATCGTGATGCTTGAGAGCACGAAGCTGGAATTTTCTGAGCATTTGAGATCACTGCTATCGACTCGTTGACCAAGGCCTTGCCTCAGTCGTGCGGTGTGTTGTGAAACGGTTTTCATGAGTTTGGTCAGGCTGTTTTGCTCCTCTCCTTCCCCACGGGTGACGCATAAGGGAAGGGGATTACATTCTCAGCACTCGGCAGCAGTGCGCCAAGGCCCGTGCTGATGCGCTGTTTCTTGTCGGCGTAGTAGTCCGCCGTCACTCGAATGTCGCTGTGCCGCAGCAGCAGTGATGCCGCGTAGATGCCTGCTGACTGTGCCACCAGTGCGCCCGCCTCCTTCCGCAGTTCATGCAGCGCCTTCGTGGCCTTCACTCCATGCTGGTGGAGCCATGCATAGAGCACCACGTACACGCCTTCGCAGCGGTAGCTCACACGGCTCTTGAAGTCTGTGTGGTCCTTCCCCTCGATCACAAACTCCCCCTTGGCAGCAGCCTGCCAGCCCCGCAGCAGCGGCAGCAATTCAGGATCAAGATCAACCTCGCCTGCGGAATCCTCGCTCTTGGGCCGAAAATACTCTGTGGCTTCAATGCGGATCACGCCAGCCTCAAGGTCAACCTGACTCCACAGCAGGCAGTCAATCTCCCGCTTTCGCAGGCCGCAGCACAGCGCCAGCACGAACACCTTGAACGCCTCCGGTTGGTTGCTTGCCAGTTCCTCACCTGCCAGCCTTAGCAGCTTCTCTGCATCAATGCGGGACTGGTAGCGGTTCTTTGGTTTCTTCCCGAACAAATCCCTCAGGTTCACGTCATTCATGGGCAGCGGCTCCGGCAGTGTCAGGGCCGCAACATCTCGCAGAACCTTGGCAATCTTCATCCCGAACAGCGCCTTAGCATTTCGCACTGTGGCCCGTGCCGAATTCAGCGCCCGTTTTTGCGCATCAGGATTTGAAGACTTGCTCTTGCGATAGGACACCTGCCATGAATTCACCTGCGCAGAGTCCAGCAGGCTCAGTGGCAGTTTGTCCACCGCCTCACGCCATTCCTTCGTGCCGCCGTCTTTGTAGCTGAAACGGCTTTTGTTTTTGGGCAGGGTGCCGATGTCTCCCGCCAGCTTGCGCACCGCTGACACATAGTTCTGCTGAGTGTTCGGGAACAGTGTGCAGTGCGACTCCACCGCCGCGATCCATTGCCCGATGGTGGCAACGTCCGCCTTCACCGCCGTCTGCGGTTTGAACTTCGCCCGCGTGGATCCCAAGCCATGCCGCAGCAGATGCTCGTAAATCTCCACAGCACGCACCGCCGCAGCGGCCTTGTTGCTCGTGCCTAGCCCAAAGTATTCCCTTACCCCCGCACGGCTCAAACGGCATGAGAAGGTACTTGCGCCGATGTTCTTGAACAGTTTTCCCGCCTGCAACCAGTAGCGCTGGTCACTCTTGGCGAATTGGCTAGGTTTGCCCGACCTAGCCAAAACCTCGCCATTTGTTTTGCTAACCTCTGTTTCCGATTGTTTAGCTTTGTTCATGGTGTTATCCTCCTGAGAGCCTTGAAATACAAGGGTTACAGCCTAAATTGGCTGAACGAAGACAATCATAGATGAACACTGCTAAACATGCAAGATTTCAGACTACGGATCAGAAGGTTAGAGGTTCGAATCCTCTGGGGTGCGCCACTCATTTCTGAGTTAACCTCTTTATCCGATTCTTTCGGCCTTCATTTAACATTGCCATCTGATTTCCCATTTGGCATTGTATCAACTCGGCTAATGACTTGCGTAGAGCTATTCTTCTCGCATTTAGATCAGTAAATGCATTCGGTGCTTTATGAGTGCGAACTAGGTAGAGCCGACCATTTCCAAGCGGGCAGGGAGAACTGAATTAGACATAAAACATGCCTGAGCCTCCCCTTTCCCAGCGTGCGGACAAGTACCTGCACCACATCCGTGTCTTCAAGACGCGCACGATCGCCACTCAGGCTTGTGCGCGGGGGAATGTGACGATGGGTGGTCAACCGGTGAAGGCGTCGCGGGGTTTGAAACTTGGAGATGTGCTGGAAGTCGTGCGCGGTGATCTGCGGCTGAAACTGCGTGTCATCGCTTTTTCAGCGCAACGACTCGGTGCCACGCGTGTGCCGGAGTTCAGTGAAGACCTTACTCCGCCGGAGTGTTATCAAAAAGCGGCGGAGGCAAGACGTGAGCTCTTGCTGATAACGCCGCACTCGCATGAGATGGTCGCGAAGCCAGACAAGAAGCAACTGCGTGATCTGCGGAAGTTCTGGGAAGAACAGAGCTGATCACTCGTCTTTCGCCTTCTGTTTACCTTTCTTGGCCTTGCCTGCCTTGTCACCCTTGGTGTCTTGCGTAAATGGCGGCAACTCAAACGGCACCGGATCAGCCGTAACACGCGGATCACCGACTTCCTTGAGCTTGGCCATCAACTCGGCGGCCATTTTGGATTTTGTTTCGGCGTAAGCGGGTTCAGCGGCGACGTTGATGGTGGCGTCGGGGTCTTTGCTGATGTCGTATAGCTCTTCTTCGGGGCGTTTGGCGAAGGCGTAATTGAAGAACCACTGGTACTGCGAATCATGGCGATGCTGGATCAGCCAGGCCTTCGCGGGCGATGAATCCATGTCGGGGAAAGCGGCATAGGTGTCGTTTTCGAGGGCGTTTTGATCGGGGGTGAAGCTGTCGGTGAGGCTCTTGTAGTCGCCCATCGGCATGCGCTCGGGTTTGAAGTTGTGAATGTAGAGAAAGCCGTCTTTGCGCAGTGCGCGCTGCGGATAGGGTAGGTTGCCTTCGCGGGCGATGCTCACATGCCGTTCGCGGCCGGTGATGACGTAATCGCGCTCCGGTTCGATCTTGCCCGACTTGCCCGTCTTCATCAGGTTCACGATGCTTTTGCCATTCACGCCGGGAGGAATCGTCGCGCCGCCGATTTCCATGAAGGTTGGCGAGAGGTCCATCAGGTTGACGAAATCGTCGATAAAGCGCCCACCCGGTTGTCCGGGCCAGCGAACCGCGAGGGTGACGTTCACGCCGAAGTCATAGAGGTTGCACTTGCCGCCGGGGAAGCCGGGTGCGCCGTGATCGCCGCTGATCACGATGACGGTGTTGTCGAGTTCACCAGCTTCTTCGACCTGCTTCACCAGCACACCGACCTGCGCGTCGAAGGCTTGAATCTCACCAAGATAGCTGGCGAAGTCCTCGCGAAATTCCGGCACATCCGGCAGATGCTTCGGCAACCTGCCTTTCAAATCATCGGGATTGATTCCCCACAAAGCCTGGCCACTGCCCTTGATCCATTTACGATGCACGTTCGTTGGCCCATGCCAGAACAGAAACGGTGTATCTTTAGGACGCGCGGCCAAGAAGCTGGCGAAATTGCCATGCACCTCGTCATACATCATCTGCTTGGCCGCATCTAGTGAGGTGCCGCCTGCGACGAGTTTGGTCACCTCCTCGGAAAAGTTGTTGAAGCGCGCGCCTGACTTCTGATACGCATGCACCTGCCCGCCAAACGGCGCATCCGCCGGTTCGCCCGGACTCCACACCTTGAACGCCTTGCCGATGTGATAGCCTTTATCTTTGAGCAGCAGCGGAAAGCTCGGAATCGCCGGATCCCACACTGCGCCGTTCAGAATCGCCGCCCGACCGCAGTTGAAGAAGTAACGACCGGAAAGCAGCGCACTGCGGCACGGTGTGCAGGACGGCGCATTCACATACGCCCGACGAAACAACGCTCCTTCACGTGCGATGCGGTCGATGTTCGGCGTCTTTACCACCTGGTTCAGTGAAGGAAACTTCTCGTGCTCCGCATAGATGCTCGCATAACGGCCCCAATCGTCTGCAAAGCAGAAGAGGATATTGAGAGGTTTTTCCGCAGCAGCGGTGAACGTGGTGATGGCGAGGAGGCAAAGCAGGGATCGCATGGAGCCTCTCAAACGCAGCCCCGCGCTCAAACCTTCGCCAAAAATGGAGGTAAACACCCCATGGACAGGCTTTGCCTGCTCCCGACGCTTTTAGCATGATTCACGCCCTGCTCGACACCACTCAAGTTGTTGGCACCCTCGAAATCCTAGGGGCCACGCATGAAATCTGCGCCGAAGCCGAAGCAACGCATGACCGGCGCACCAATCAGCTCACCGTCAGCCTGCGCTCCTACCTCCGTGCGACGCAGCACGACCATATGGGAGAAACCACGACTCCCGCCTGGTTGCCCGAACCACAGACGGTGACCGAGCACGTCGAACTCGATGAGGCGCATGAGATGGCCAATGATGTCTTCGCGAGCTGGTGTCACAAAGTGAAAGGTGTGATTCCTGAATGAAACGCACTCGTCACCGGCTTCATGTTGGTTGCACGCACAAGGTTTTGCCGCTTGGATGCAGCCGATGAACAAACTGAGCACCCTTTGCCTCGCGACCTCGCTGACGCTTTCCGCCTGCACCGTGGGACCGAAGTTCAAACTGCCCGACGTGCTCTTGCCCTCGAAGTGGAAGAACGGCGGCAGCGCAAGCGTGAGTGATCTGCCGGTGCCGGGCGAATGGTGGAAATTGTTTGGTTCTTCGGAACTCAATCATCTGGTGACGCAGGCGCTGGAGAGCAATCAGGAACTGCGCGGTGCTCTGGCACGCGTCGAAACAGCACGCGCGCTCGTTGGTGTGCAGCAGGCGGACTGGTTTCCGCAGCTCAGCATGAAGGATGCGCTCAACTACGAGCACCTGTCACAAAGCTCGTTCGGCGCGAACTTGCCGCCGGGCGTTCCGCTGCCTTCGCTGCAACGCCGCCGGTTTCAAAACCTGTTTGAGCTGGGCTGGGAACTCGATCTGTGGGGGAGGGTTCGACGTGGCGTGGAGGGAGCAAAGGCATCTCAGGTGGCGGCAATGGAAACATTTGCCGCGCAGCGCTTGACCCTCGCGGCCGAAGTGGCGCGGCTGTATTTTCTGGCACACTCGCTCGACCGGCAGATGCAGGTGGTGAAGGAGACCTTCGCATGGCGTGAAGAAGCCGTGAAATTGCAGGAGTCACGCTTCAAGGGTGGTCTGGCGAATGAGATGGACGTGGCGCGTGCTCGCACGGAACTCGAACTGTCACGCAGTGATCTTGCCGCACTCGAACGTCAGCGTGGCAATGCGGAAAATGCGCTCGCGGTCATCTGCGGCCAGATTCCTTCAACCTTCCGCATCGCCAGCAACGCGAACCTGCCTTCAGCGCCGACCGTGCCGGGTGGACTGCCTTCCACGCTGCTGCAACGTCGCCCGGACATCCGTGCGTCCGAGCAGAAGATGCGTGAAGCAAATGCGCAGATCGGCGTGGCCAAGGCGTCCTTCTATCCCACCTTCAAAATCGGCGGCAGCGGTGGTTTGGAAAGCATCGGCGCGGCGAACTTTTACGATGCACGTAGCAAGATACTCACCATCGGTCCCAGCGTGACGCTGCCGATCTTCCAGGGCGGCCGGCTCAAGAGCAACCTCGCCGCCAGCAAGGCACGCTATGAAGAAACACTGGCCGCCTACCGCCAGAGCATCCTCACCGCGCTCAAAGAAGTCGAGGACAGCATGCTGGATGCGCGTGCGTATGGGAAACAGAAGTCCGCACTGGATGCGGCGATTGCCTCCGCCCACGAAACGCAGCGCTTGGCCGAACTGCGTTATCAAAAGGGTCTCGCGAGTTATTTCGAAGTCGTGGATGCCAACCGCACCATGCTAAATGCGAAACTGCTTGCCGCTCAGGTTGAGGGGCAGCGCTTGATTGCGAGCGTGGCGATGCTGAAGGCGCTGGGCGGTGGGTGGAAGTGATTACTTCACCTGCACCCACACCGGAGACGACCACGCCATGTTGCCGTCGTTTTGCTCGACGCGGAG
>CANIZT010000284.1 GCA_947471905.1 Verrucomicrobiaceae bacterium | reverse complement strand
GCCAGCCCGGAGAGGGTGGTGCCAAGGTCGATTCCAACGTATTCAGCCATAACAGTGTGTGTGAAAATAAATGCTCCGGGTGTGTGCTACTGACTGGAGGTGCGAACCTCCACTTTGCGCAGGATAATCTCGTGGCCCTCGCCACGCGAGAAGATAAAGCCGGAACGGCAGCTTTCCGTCACCCGCGGCTTCAGTTTGCCCGGCAGTGAATCGACCACGGTAATCCGTTTACGCAACTCCAGATCGACCTCCGTGCCAGACGGCACGTCAAACTCAGTCACGCCGTGCTGGTGCAGGATGTCCTCAAACGAGGCGCGTAGCGTCTTGAGCTGGTGTGGCACGTCCGTGCTGCCATTTGATCCGGCATAACGCGATACCAGCGCGTCGATGAGGTCGATGCGCTTGATGATGTCGCTGGCAAACATGACCACAGTGCTTTCCTCCGTCGGCAGGCCACGGCGCATGATCTCATGCTTCTCCTCAAGCTCCTCAAGCTGGCCGCGCAGGCGTTTTTCGATGTCCTGCCAGTGCTTGAGCTGCGCCTCCGCCTGCGCGAATTCCTGCTTGCGGCCTTCGAGGCGTGCTAGCTCGGCCTTGGTTTCGTCAATCTGGCTCAAGGAACGCTGCTGCGTGGTGCCCAGGTCAGCGATACGCTTTTCCAGCTCCGCGATGCGCTTCTTTTGCTCCAGCTCATAGTTCTGTAAGGCAGCGGCTTGCTTTTGAATATCCGCGCTGAATTTCTTGAACTCGGCATCTGCAGCCTCGCGATCTTTGCGCGCCTGCTCGACACGGGCGGCCTCGCGGTTCAGCGACTCCTGCGCGGCGTTCAACTTCACCTGGATCGCGAGATCCTCCTCTGATGCCTTGCGCAGTGATTTGTTTACCTCTGACTGCCGCGATTCGAGGCCGGCAAGTGCTTGGCCCAAACCGAGAATTTGGCCGCCGACGTTGATGAATTCGCCCAGTTCGTGCTGACGTGCGCCGATCTTCGTTTGCAGCTCTTTGAGCGCCATGTCCGCACCCTGCATGTCCTGCTGCTGCGTGGCGAGCGTCTTGGTGAGACGTTCTTCGTCGGCCTTGAGATTCTGCACGCGATCAAGCCGTTGACGCAGCTCGCCTTCGAGCGCGGCGGCTTCTTTTTTCGCCGCATCGGCCTTCAGCTTGGCTTCTTTGACATCTTTTTCGAGTTCGGCGAGCTGCACCTCCGCCGCACGCGACAAGTCCTGCGCTGACTTGAGGCGGGTGGTCTCTTTGTCCACGTCCGCCTGCGCTTTCATCACACGTTCCTCGCGCAGCTTGTGCGCCTGCTCCAACTGCGTGATCTGCTGCTGCAGCTCGCTGAGTTTTTTGTTCTGGCCGTCGGTGGTGACGTTCAGCCGCGTGACGAAGTGCGACGCTTCTTCGCGTTGCTTGGTCAAACTCACCAGCATCGCTTGGATGCCTGCCAGTTCGGTGTTTAGAGCTGGAATCTGTTTTCGGAGGTTCTTTTCCTCGGCGCGGGCTTTTTCGGCGGTGGCATCGGCCTCGGTGCGTTTTTGCTCGGCGCTCTGCTGCGTAGCCATCGCCTTCTCGACGCGCTTCTCAGCGTCGGTGGCCTTCGCTTCGGCGGTTTTAACGGCCTTGGTGAGGTCCGTGAGCTGCGAGGTCTCGGTTTTGAGCGTGGCTTCGAGTGTGACGATTTCCTTCTTCAGCTTGTCCTGATTGCGAGACAGTTCCGCGAGCGCCTTGTCTTCGGTCTGGCGCTGCTTTTCGGTGTCCTTGAGCGTCTGCGTGGCGGTGGCAAGTCGGGCATCAATGTCGGCCAGTTCCGCGAGGCGTTTTTCAGCGACGGCGATGCGTTCCTGCATGCCCTTAAGCCGCGTTTCGGCGGCATTGGCCTCCGCAAGCTTCGCTTTGGTCTCCGCTTCGAGATTGGTGCGCTTATCGCCGAGAATTTTGTCGAGATTGACCGACTCGATGCGCAACGCTTCGACAGCGGCATCCGATTCCTTGTGCTGAGCGAGGGATTGCTTGAGCGTGGCGGCGGCGGCATCGCGATCTTTGATCAATCCGGCCAGCTCGGCCTTGAGATTGTCAGCCTCGGCGCGGGTTTGCGTCACCTTGCCACGCAGCTCCGGCAGCACGGCTTCAAGTTCGGCGCGTTCCTTTGAGAGACGCTGCGTTTCGGCCAGCAGCTTGTCGCGTTCTTGCGTGGATGCTGTGATGGCGCTGGTAAGCTCAGCGTGCCTTTGGTTCACCTGCGCGAGTTCTTTGACGCGGTCTGCGAGTCCGGCGGTCTGCTGCGTGAGTTCGGCCACGCGTGCCTCGGCGGTGGCGATTTCCTTCTGCCGCTCCGCCATGCGGTCCTGCAAATTCTGATGATCCGATTCCGCCGCGGACAGTTTTTGCTGAGTGCTGGCATGCGTCGTGGTGAGAGTGGCGATGACCATCTCCAGACCGCTGATTTTTTCCGCCAGCGTGAGTGACTGCTGCGAACTTTTCTCCGCAGCAGCAGCAGCGGACGCGGCCTCCTTCTTTTTCTCGATGGCGGCGGCGGTGGACTGCTCCAGGTCGGTTTTGGCCAATGCCAACTGCTCGCTGAGCTTCTTGTGCTCCGTTTGCACGGACTTGAACTGTTGGTCTGCAGTGCTGGCAAGTTCTTCGAGGTTTTTCGTGCGTTGCGTGGCGGTGGCGACCTGCGCCTCACGTTCCTTGAGATCGTTCTCGGTCTGGCGCAGTTGCTCGCGCAGTTTGCCGATGGACTGGGAAACTTCGGTTTGCTGCTCCTCAATCAGACGCACTTCCTTCTCCACCGTCTCGCGGCGCTGCGTGAGTGTTTGCGTGAGCAAGGCCTGCGCTCGGCCATGTTCGGTGGCGGCGAGCAACTCGCGGGTGCGTTCGTCGCGATCCTTCACCAGCGCGGCAACGGCGGCCAGGACCTCGGCTTTGTGCGATTCGACGGCTTTGAGCGCCTCGGTGACATCATTGAGCTTCGTGTCGGTCGAGGCGAGATCGTCGAGCTTGTTGTTGAGATCGGCCACCTTGTCTTCGAGTGCCTTGGCCTGCGCCTGCACCTCGGCAAGACGGGTGCCGCGCTCTGCAATTTGAGCATCAAGTTCAGCCCGGCGTTTTTCGGCATCCTGCTGCGCAACATCATCCGCGGCACGCGCATCGCGGGCTTGCCGGTCGATGGCGGCCAGTCTGGCTTGCGCTTCGGTTTGCTGCTGGGCCAGCGCGGACTCGGCATCCGTCTTCTGCGTGTTCAGATTGGCGAGATGCTGCTCGGCGACGAGACGCTGTTGCTCAAGCTCATCGAGTTGCGCCCGTGTGGTGGTCAAACGCTGCTCGGCGGCGTTCGTTTCGGCCTCGTGGGTCTGCTGTTTGCCCATCAAGGCGCCAAGCGCGGCATCCAGCAGGCCGCGCTGATTTTCCATCTGTCCGAGTGTCTGCGTCAGGGCGGTGAGACGGTCTTCGTTGCCGCGCAGTTCGTTGACGCGTGCGGCAACGGCCTTCTCTTCGCCGCCAAGCTGCGCGATCTGCGTCTGCGCGTGCTGAACCTGCTCCTGCGCCTTCGCGAGTGAAGCATTGACGGCCTCAATCTCGTTTTGCTTCGTCTCGCGTTGAGAATTTAGTTTCGTCAGCTCGGCACGATGCTCATCGAGCTTTTTATCGAGGTCTTGCAGGTCCGCGCTGCGCTTGGTGCGCTGCTCGGCCTCGGATTTTTGCGCATCGGCCTGCAACGCGGTGAGACGTTTGACCTCCGCAGCGGCATCGCTGACCTGCTTCTGCAATGCGGCCAGATTTTGCGATGTGGCGGTTTCTTCGGCGGTAAGTTTGGCGACGGCGGCTTCGCGCGTTTTGGCCTCGTCGGTGGTCTTTTTGAGTGAATCCTGCCGCGTGGTCAGATCACCCTGAACTTTCGTCAGTTCTGTCTGCGTCTTAGACAGGTCAGCGCGACGTGTTTCGAGCTGCTTGTCGAGATCTTGCAGCTCGGCGCTGCGCTTGGTGCGCTGCTCGGCCTCGGACTTCTGCGCGTCGGCCTGCAGGGCGGTGAGACGTTTTACCTCCGCATCAGTATCAGCGGCCTGCTTCTGCAGACCGGCAAGTTTTTGCGCGGTGGTCGTTTCGTCAGCGGTAAGCTTCGCAAGGGCCGCTTCGCGTGTTTTGGCCTCGTCGGTGGTCTTTTTGAGTGAGTCCTGCCGCGTGGTCAGATCGCTTTGAACTTTCGACAGTTCTATCTGCGTCTTCGACAGGTCAGCACGACGTGTTTCGAGCTGCTTGTCGAGGTCTTGGAGTTCAGAGCTGCGCTTGGTGCGCTGTTCGGCTTCCGATTTCTGCGCATCTGTCTGCAACGCGGTGAGACGCTTCACCTCCGCATCGGCTTCGGCGCTTTGTTTTACCAGCGAGGCCAGTTTTTGGGCTGTCGCGGCTTCATCGGCGGTCAGTTTGGCCAGCGCGACTTCGCGGGTCTTCGCTTCCTCGCTGGTTTTGGTCAGCGCGGTCTGTTGCGTGCTGAAATCTCCCTGAACCTTCGTCAAATCGGCCTGCACCTTGGCAAATTCGGTACGGCGTGTTTCAAGCTGGGCATCCAGCGCCTGAATTTCGCCGCTGCGCTTCGATTTGAGCTCGGCTTCGGATTTTTGCGCGTCTGATTGAAGCTGCGTGACTTCCTTGAGCTTTGCCTCAGCGCTGGCGATCTGGCTTTGCAGCGCGGTAAGCTTGTCGCTCGCGGTCGAAACTTCGGCGGCTGCCTTTGCGGCGGATGTTTCGTGGGTTTTGGCCTCGTCGCTGGATTTGGCGAGGGAAACGACCAGCAAATCCAGCGCGGCACGTTTGGCGATGACTTCGGCATCCAGTGCCTGCAATTCGGCGCTGCGTTTCGATTTGAGGTCGGCCTCGGACTTCGTGGCGTCGGCGAGTGTCTGGTTGATCTCCTTCGTGCGGGCTTCGGCGGCAGCGTTTTGCTGCTGCAACTGGGCCAGGGCGGCCTCGCGTTCCTTGCGCTGTTTGTCTGCCTCGGCGTGCAGGTTCTGTAACCCCTGCTGCGCTGTGGCGAGATCGGCCTCGGCCTTCGCGACGAGAGATCGGGTGGAATCGAGCTTGCTCTCGATGTTGTCTAGGTCGCGGCGTTTGACGTCCAGCTTGCCAGCCTCGGTCTTGGCGTTCTCGGCTTCGGCACGGGCGTTTTGCACCTGGCTGCGAACTTTTTCGAGTTCGCCTTTGAATCCAGTGATTTCAGTCTGCGTTTGGGCCAGTTCCTTGCGGCGTGCGTCTAACGTGGCGTCGAGGGAGCGGAGCTCATCACGGCGCTTTTGCTCGATGTTGTTCTCAGTGCGTAGGGCATCGCGTTGCTGGCTGAGTTTCTCGATTTCATCGCGCAATTCCGTGGCTTCTTTGGCAGCGGAGGGGGCGGGTGCTGGCGCTGTAGGGGCAGGGGCCGTTGGGGGCTGGGCAACGACCGGTTTGGGAATGAGTGAGATGGGCGGAGTGCCACCGGGAGATCTAGGCTGGTCGGTCGGGGCGCGCTGGACGACCGGCTTGGTGACCTCGATTTTGCCGGTTTCTGGCGTTGGCTTCGGGGCTTGCTCTTTGTCTTTGTCCCGGGCAGGAATGCTTTCGGTGTCACCTTTTTTGCCATCCTCGCGGGTGGGTTGGCCTTTGGGGGCTGCAACGGATTTGGACCCGCTGTCAGGGGCGAGGCCCTTGGGCGCACGCTCACGGAAACGGCTCTCAAGCTGGCCGAACATAATGCGGTCGCCGCCTTTCACGCGGCCGCGTTCGACCCGCTTGCCGTTGACGAAGGTGCCGTTGGAGGACTTTAGATCGACAATTTCGTAACCACCGTCCGCCTGACGCAGGAATTCGGCGTGGAAACCGGAAATGAAGGTGTTGTCGATGACAATGTCATTGTTCGAATCACGCCCTATGGAGAG
>CANIZT010000283.1 GCA_947471905.1 Verrucomicrobiaceae bacterium | reverse complement strand
TCCACCTCGGCGCTCACGCCACCACTCTGCTGCATGCTGGATTTGTTCAATGCCTGCACCAGATCAAGCTGCGTGCGCTGTTCCTCCGTCGTGTAACGTCCGTTCTTGATGTTCGCCACTGTCGCTTGCTCACCACTGCCGAAACGACGCCCCATGGCACCGCCACCGGGGAGACCGTTACCGCCGATCTTCGTTCCTTGATAAATGGCCGGCAAAAACGCGCTGCCATAGGTGCGTGTCGCATTGCCCGGTGGATTGACTGTGATGAAACCTGGCAGGTTTTCGTTCATCGTGCCGAGGCCATACAAAGCCCACGCGCCCAGCGAAGGCCGCACAAACTGCGTCGTTCCAGTGTGCAGCTGTGAAAACGCCTGCGGATGCGCCGGCAGGTCTGTGGCCATTGAATTGATGATGCAAAGATCGTCCGCATGCTTGCCGAGATTGGGGAACAACTCGGAAATCATCAGTCCGCTTTTTCCATTGCGATTGAACTTCCAAGGCGAGGTCATCAGTTTCGCGGCACCATAGCGTCCGGCCATCGAGGGAGCCCCCTTCCCTGCGTCTGCGATCAGTTTCGGTTTGTAGTCAAACGTGTCCACATGCGATGGCGCTCCCTGCATGCAGAGGAAGATCACATGCTTCGCACGCTGGGTGAAGTGCGGCGCCTTCGGTGCCAAGGGACTCGATGCTGCACCGGGATTGGCACGCAATGCCTGCTGCTGAGCCAGCGCGGCGAATGCGAGATAACCGAAGCCGTTTGAGCCTGTTTTCAAAAACTCGCGACGTGAGAATGGAGACGTATTCATGGCGGTAGAGTATGGCAGGTGATTTAATTGAGGTAACGAAACTCGGCGCTGGCGATTAGACTCTGGCAAAAGGCGGACAAGGCGGCGAACTCGGCCTTCTCCTTCGCATCCTTGCTGGTGCCGCCGCTCTTGGCGATCTTCTGGGGAAACCGCATCCAAAAATTGCTAATCGCTGCTTTTTCGGGAGCTGTGGGGTCACGACCGAAAGCCAGTTGATAGGCATAGCCCAGACGCTCAGCCGATGTGCCTTGGAATTTGGCAATACGAGTTGCAAAGGCATCTGCAGCACCCTGCGCTGCCTGGTTATTCATCAAGTAGAGGCTTTGCGATGGCACATTCGTTGTGTCACGGTCACCATTGACCAGGCTTGCATCCGGGTAATCGAAGACTGCGAGCATTTCGGGAATCTGATCACGTATGATTGGGATGTAGATCGAACGGTAGGTGTAGGGTTTGCTCGTCATCTCACCACGGAAGACCGAAATCAGCCCCTGCCGGCCTTCACCGGCACGCGCGACCGGCGATCCATCGATCGGATACAGGTTCAGCACGCCGCCCACCGCAAGCATCGCATCACGGATCGCCTCTGCTTCCAGACGACGCTGGTTCATGCGCCAATGATACTTGTTGTCAGGATCAGCGGCAAAGTTCGCCGCATCGTAGCCTGATCCCATTTGATAAGCGCGGCTCACCATGATCTCGCGGATTAGCTTTTTCACCGACCAGCCGTTTTCCATGAACGAAACCGCTAGATTGTCGAGCAACTCAGGATGCGATGGTTTCTGGCCCATCGCGCCGAAGTTGTCCGGCGTCGCCACGATTGCGCTGCCCATCAGCTTCAACCACACGCGGTTCGCCATCACACGTGCCGTAAGCGGATTGTCCTTGGAAGCGATGAAGTAGGCCAAATCGAGTCTGCCGCTGCCGCTTTGCGGGCTGATGTTCAGTGGTTCGCCTTTCGCACACAGCACTTCCACCAAACCACGTGGCACTACATCGCCCGGCTGTTTGATGTCACCACGAATGAGAATTGGGCTGTTGAGTGGAGTGGTGCGCTCCAACAACCCCATCGCCAGCGTGCGTGGAGTGCCGTCTTCATAAAAGAGATCAAGGTCGGCTTTGACCTCCTCCGCACGATCTCGCGCACCGCGGATGCGTAAAAAACTGGCCGCACCAGCTTTGTCGCGATCCTGCTGCCGCATGGCAAAAATCTCACGCTGCGCCTCGACGGCGGCGGTTTGCGCCTTTTGATAGCTACCCTTCAGTTCCGCCACTTCAGCGGGTGAAATTTTTGCCAAAGCAGAGGTTTGTGCTGCCGCGCGATCCAACTCGATCAACCCGGAGGGATTGTTGTTTTGAAGCTGTTCATAGGTCCCAAACAGCGTTTCACTGCTCAGGAAGATGCCCGCCAGCGCATAATAGTCGCGTTGCGTCACCGGATCGAATTTATGATCATGACAACGAGCGCAGGCCAGCGTCAGTCCCAGCATTGACTGCGACACCGCATCAATCTGTTCATCCACGAGATCCATCGAGAACTGGCGGCGGTCACGTTGATTATGCCCCTTCGATCCAATCGCCAAAAAGCCCGTAGCCACGATCTTATCCGCCTGATCACGTTTGCCGTCGAACTTCAGCAGATCACCGGCGATCTGCTCCTTGAGGAACTGGTCATATGGCTTGTCCTTCTTGAATGACTCGATCACGTAATCGCGATAGCGCCACGCATGCGGGTAAAGGACATTCGTCTCCTTGCCGCTGCTCTCACCATAACGCGCTACATCCAGCCAGTGCCGCGCCCAGCGCTCGCCATAGCGCTCCGAGTCGAGATACATGTCGATCACGCGCTTCACTGCGTCAGGTGATTGATCCGCGACAAAGGCTTTCACTTCATCCGGTGTCGGCGGCAACCCCGTCAGATCAAACGCGATACGGCGGATCAGCGTTGGCCTATCCGCATCACGCGCCGGGTGCAAACCATTCGCCTCAATTCCCGCGAGAATGAACTTGTCGATGTCGGTCTTCGCCCAGCCTGCCGTCTTCACTTCCGGCGGCGTGTGCTTCACCGGCTTCTGGAAGGCCCAGTGCTCACGCCCCTTGTCCATGTCGATCACCCGCTTGCCGCCGCTTGCATTCACCACCTTGTTCTCACGCGGATCAGGTGCGCCCATCTCGATCCACTTCTTGAAGTTCGCGACCACATCGTCCGGCAGCTTCTGCTTCGGCGGCATCTGATTGTCTTCGTTCTTCCATGTCATCGCCTCATAGATGCTGCTCTGCGCGATGTTCCCCGGCGTCACGCCTGGATGCCCCGACTCACCGCCCAAGATCGTCGCCTGCTTCGTGTCCAGCGTCAGCCCGCCCTTGATCTTGTTCGAATCAGCGGAATGGCACTTATAGCATGACTGCACCAACACTGGCCGGATGTTCTTCTCGAAAAAGTTCAGTTGGTCTGCAGAAATGCCCGCGTGCGCGTTCTCGGCGGCATCCGCGGCACGAATTAGTGCTGGGGAGAGGAAAAGTAAGGAAAGCGTTAAAGTCTTCATGGGAGGATTGAAGCAAGTTGATGCCTTCAACCCAGCCACCGTGCAAAGGTTGCATCCAATGCGCTATTTTGTGAACGCTGATGCACCTTGCTTCACCGCAATGCCTTGAGTGCTCGACCAATCTGCGAGTGACCTTAGGCAGGAAGGCAAAACCTGGTAGGCGGTGTTCCAAAATGACACGCAATGATCCTGCAAGCGCGTATTCCATGGGCGAAAAAAAGCGCCAGGCCTGTCGCCTGACGCTTTATCAAATAAAGATGCGAATGAACGCAATGTTATTTCGGCAGTCCGGGAACTGCAGGAACCGAGGGCACTGCGGGTGCAGCTGGAACAGCAGGAGCTGCCGGAGTGACGGCTTCCTTGGCTTTTTTGGCGGCCTCTTCGAGAGCCTTGGCAGCTTCGGCAGCCTTGGCGGCGGCGGCTTCTTTGAGTGCCGTCGCTTCTTTTTCGGCGGTGGCCTTCAGTTCGGCGGCTGTCTTTTCAGCAACTACCTTGGCGGCTTCCAGTTCCGTGGCGAGTACGGCAGCATTGGATTTCGCGGCCTGTTCGACGGCTTTCACAGCCTGTTGGGTGTCTTGGCTGGCTTTTTCGGTCTCCGTCGATTTTTTGCACGAGGTCATGCCGCCCGCGAGCAGCCCGATGAGTATCAGTTGATTGAGTTTCATAGGCCGTGAGCATCGCGCTGTGGTGACTGCTGACAAGCGAATACACGCTACCATCATTGTCACACCATGCACCGTCGTTGCCACGGGCATGACGAGAACAACAGATGGAATGATCCTGACTCCCTCGTTGCGAAACGGCAGCCACCTTTATTTCACCGGTGCGTGGACAGCGGGAATCACCGGCGTTGCAGGAACAACCGCTTCCACGGTCTTCTTGGCGGCGGCCTCCTTGAGCACTGCCGTCTTGAGCTTGGCAGCATCATTCTGCGCGGTGATTTTCTGATCCGCTGCTGCCCGCACGGTGACGGCTTTTTGATCAGCCGCCGCCTGCGCGGCGGTTTTGGCGGCATCCGCCTTTTTATGGCACGCGGTTATGCCACCAGCGAACAGGCCGATGAGGAGAAGGGGTTTTAGTTTCATAGACATGGGACTCCGCGCGGCGTGAACAGATGACCAGCCATTCCACCGTGACAGTTAGGCTACCCTGCTTTGTTTTAGCGGAGTGTGAAAGGTAGGAATACACCCCATGGCAGGATTGGACGGCATGCCCCATGGTATGTAATCAACTCAACCAACAGTGATGACGACATTCGAATTCCAAGGTGACTGGAACCTTACCAAGCTCAGGCTGAAACAGCAATGGACCCAGCTTACCGAAGGCGATCTCCAGTTCGTCAAAGGCCGTCAGGAGGAACTGCTAGGTTGGATTCAGCAGCGAACTGGCCAGACCCGAGCCGAGATCGAACAAGTCCTTAACGCATCCTGCGCCACCTGCTGCGCCTGAGCACCTTTTCATTCCACACTCAACCCAAACCAAACTCAACCCAAACCACACACACCCATGAAAAACACCCTCGTCGCCATCATCTCACTCACCGCACTCACGGTTTTCACCGCCACTCTCGGTGTGAGCTGCAACAAACAGAAGCAGGCCATCGACGCCCGCAACGACGCCACGCAAACCGCCATCGACCATGAAAAGGACGCTGTGGCCGCCGCCGCTAAGGAGGACAAAGCGCAGACCGACATCAACGCCAACATTGCCAAGGCCAACATCGAGGCCAACAAGGTCACCGCCCAGGCCCAGCTCGACGCCGACAAAGCGAAAGCCGATGCGGAAGCCGTCGCCGCCAAGGCCAAGGTGGATGCGGAGAAGAAATAACCACATCAGACCGAAAGCAGATTCAACAAGGAGGGCGAACATTCACTTGTTCGCTCTTTTCTTGTCCACCGTACGATTCTCCCGGTCCGCGAGGCTCCGAAATCAAGGACCACTCCGTCCTTGCTCGTAACACCGTTCCGCCGTTGCATGCTGCTATGTTCCCTTACATCGCACTCGCTGAAGACAAATCGTGGCAACCGGGTCCGTATGCCGGTGTTGAGATTAAGATTCTGCACAAGAATGAAGCAACCGGTGGCGTGGTGGTGCTGCGGAAATTTCAGGCGGGCATGAAGATCCCTGCGCACACGCATCCCGTGGCCAATGAGTGGGCGTGGATTCTTTCTGGCGAATGGGAGGAGAGCGCTGTCAGCTACACGCCCGGCACCTTGTTCTTTGCGCCGAAAGGCACACAGCACGGGCCGCACTTCGCGAAAACGGAAGTTATCAGCCTGACAATGTTCGATGGACCGCTGACGGTAGCGTGATCGTTCATCGCACTGCGACGCATTCGCACTGGCAATTTGCCCCATCGTGATGGATGGCATGGGATGTCACACCCATTCAACGAACTCGGAGTCCCAGAGGACATGATCCGTGGCCTGGAGGAACTGGGCATCAACACACCGACGGAGGTGCAGAAGAAAGTCATCCCGTTCCTGCTGAAAGATGGGAGCGATCTGATTGCTCAGGCCCAGACCGGCACCGGCAAAACCGCCGCCTTTGGCCTGCCACTACTGACAAAGATG
>CANIZT010000282.1 GCA_947471905.1 Verrucomicrobiaceae bacterium | reverse complement strand
TTTCGTCTGTCAAAGTTGCCGGATTCTTGTCATGAGCCGTGCCGCCGCTGCCGCCCGTCCCCCTCGCGCCCGATCTACGGACGAGAAGGAAAGTCCATGGAACGATGTCTTTGGCATTCTGCTGTTGATGGTCTCAGCCATGCTCTTGCTGGCACTGGTCTCGTATGACCCGCGTGATCTGCCATCGTGGTCGCATCTCAGTCATTCGGAGTTGCCGGGCGAGGTGACCCATAATTTTGTGGGTCGTGTTGGAGCGCTGATCGCGGGTTATTCGTTGTTTTTGACAGGTCTTTCAGCATATCTGCTGCCGTTTAGCATGACGTGGTTCGGGGTGTGCAAATTGCACTCCAAGATGAAAATCACGCGTGCCGCTTGGTTGGGCGTGGCGGTCATGATCGTGAGTGCTGCGGCTTTGCTTGAAGTGCAAAACCTATTAAACCAGCGGGATGAGATCACACCGCTCGGTGGTGGCGGTGGGTTGGGCTATTTCATCGGCGGTGGCATATTGATGAACCTGTTGGGCAAAGTAGGGGCGACGTTGGTGCTGGGCGTCGTTTATCTCGTTGGCTTGTTTCTCGTCACTGGCCAGCATCCGCTGACCGTGATCCGCAGCTTCCGCACGGAATTGACGAAATGGAACCAAGCTCGTGAAGCGCAGCGGTTGATCGACGAACGTCTCGCCGAAGAAACCGCTAACACTATTCCAGGCACATTGACGCCGGTGCCGTTGGAACTGCGCCGGAAGAAAAAGAGCGGGGAACTACGTGGCGACACACCCGTGGCAACGAACATGGAGTTGCCGCTTAAATTTGACCCACCGACACCAAAGATCATCGACTCCTCCATTCCGCGTGCGCATGACGAAAAGTCCGACAAGCCGCCATTGGCCGAAGTTTGGGAGAAAAAACGTGCGCAGAAGATCGAGCAGGCACCGCACGGCTCGCTGGGAAACCTCACCGTGCGCTTTAAGGACTACAAATTGCCACCGATGGATCTGCTCAAGTGGCCGGAGAACAGCAACCATGCCCCGACCGACAAGGGCGAGCTGCTCGGCATTCAGGCCACCATCGTCAAAGCTCTCGCCAGTTTCGGTATCACTGTCGAACCGGGCGACATCACCCGTGGACCGGCGATCACACGATACGAAGTGCGTCCCGTGGATGGTTTGCGCGTGAGCCGTATCGCGAGTCTCGACGCCGACCTCGCTCGTGCCACACGTGCGGAGCGCATCAATATTCTCGCACCTATTCCCGGCAAGGACACCGTTGGCATCGAACTCGCGAATAAGGAGAAGATCATCGTGCCGTTGCGTGAATTGCTGGAAGATGAAACCTTCGTGAACGGCAAATCCAAGCTGCCCGTGGCTCTTGGCAAAGACGTTTATGGCAAGACCATCATCGGCGATCTCGCCGCAATGCCGCATCTGCTCGTCGCGGGTGCCACCGGTTCCGGTAAATCGGTCTGCATTAACAGCATCATCACCAGTTTGCTCTGTCGCTTTGCTCCCGATGAACTGCGCTTCATCATGATCGACCCGAAGGTCGTGGAAATGCAGAACTACGAGGAATTACCGCACTTGGCATTGCCCGTCGTCACTGATCCCAAGAAAGCGTTGCTCGCGCTGCGCTGGGTGGTGAAGGAGATGGAGAATCGCTATCAAATCTTCGCACAGGAAGGCTGCCGTAACTTTGAAGCCTTCAATAATCGCAATCGTAAACGCAAGGCCGAAGCGGATGCTGCCCGTGCCGCACGCAATGCTGCCGCTTCTCCTCCGATCAAAGCTGGAGTGGACGATGCGCGAGTTTCCGCAGCTTTTGCCAAAGAAGCTGCCACATTTGATGGTGCCGCCAAAACTGCCGAAGTGGGCACGGTGGACGGCGATACCGAACTGCGTGATGCCAGTGGTACTTGGCTGGGCGATTCGAAGCCACCGCCGCCGCGCAAGCAAGAAGTCGTCATTCCCGATACTATGCCTTATATCGTCGTCATCGTGGATGAGTTGGCAGATTTGATGCAAACCGCCCCTGCTGACATCGAAGTCGCCATTGCTCGCATCACACAGATGGCTCGCGCCGCAGGCATCCATCTCATCGTTGCCACGCAAACTCCGCGTGCGGATGTGATCACCGGCGTGATCAAAGCGAACATCCCGACGCGCATCGCCTTCCAGGTTTCCTCCGCGCTCGACAGTCGCGTCATTCTCGACCGCAAAGGCGCCGAGAATCTCGTTGGTAAAGGGGACATGCTCTACGTGCCTCCCGGTGGTGCGCAACCCGTTCGCAGCCAAGGCGCACTCGTTACCGATGATGAAATCCACGCCCTAGTCAGTCATTGCGTCGCGCAGGGGAAACCGGTTTTCGATGTCAAAGTCGATGAAGAAAGCGGCGACTTTGGCGATGAAGACGGCGATGGCGAAGGTGGAATCAGCGCCGAAGAAGAAGAGGTTTTGGAGAAGTGTCTCGAAGTGATCCGCCAGGAGAAAAAAGCTAGCACCAGCCTGCTGCAACGCCGCCTCCGTCTTGGCTATGGCCGCGCCGCCCGCATGATCGATCTACTTGAAGATCGCGGCATCATTGGTCCCGGGGAAGGAGCCAAGCCGCGTGAGATTCTCGTCCAGATGGATTGAGCTATGATCCCGGCACTTTTCGCGCCCGATCTGGCTCCTACATGCCGTCAGGTGCTTCTAGTTACAGCTCACGACGCGAAATCCACTTCAGCCGAACTGCTCCTACTCGAACGCGATGTTCCCAACTCTTGGCAACAGGTGGAAGAGACAATTCCAGTCACTCTCGGACGCAACGGCCTCGCTTGGGGCATGGGTGAGCACACGGCATTGCCTCCCAACAGTTTTCGCCTCAAGCGTGAAGGTGATGGGTGCAGTCCAGTTGGCGTTTTTCGGCTACCATTGGCCTTTGGTGAGGCACTCACCTCTCAATGCAAGCTGAGCTACGTTTCGATCACTGCAACGTTGCTCGCCGTCGATGATCCACAATCGCAGTTCTACAATCAGATCGTCGATTCGGCAGCGGTGACGAAAGATTGGACTAGTACTGAGTTCATGCACCGTGAAGACGGCCTCTATCGTTGGGGTATCGCCGTCGCGCACAATCCTTCGAATCAAGCCGGTGCCGGCTCCTGTATTTTCATCCATCTCTGGCGTGGACCGGGGCAGCCAACTGCGGGTTGCACCGCAATGAGTGAAGCAAATCTTCTGCGCATCCTAGCTTGGCTCGATCCGGCTCTGGAACCGCGTCTGGTGCAATGGATATCCTGAAAGGCGGACAACCGCCTTGCGCAAGCAGAGTGGCTGGCGAGAATCGTGGCATGCCCGACCACGCCGCCTTCCGCACACTTTTCACAGACCTCAAAGCCGAGATGCAAAAAGCCATCGTTGGCTATGATGAACTCCTCAGTGATGTGCTGGTGGCGATCTTTTCCGGCGGGCATGTGCTGCTCGAAGGCGTGCCGGGTCTTGGTAAAACCTATCTTGTGCGCACGCTCTCGCAGGTCGTGGGTTTGGAGCCGGGTCGAGTGCAATGCACGCCCGATTTGATGCCAGCGGACATTCTAGGCACGCACATCGTTGGCGAAGATGAAAAAGGCCATCGCACGCTGCGCTATGAAAAAGGCCCGGTGTTCAAGAATCTGCTACTAGTCGATGAAATCAACCGCGCCACACCAAAGACGCAGGCGGCGCTGCTCGAAGTCATGCAGGAACGCTGTGTCACCACCGGTGGCGAACGTCATCTCGTGCCCGAGCCATTTTTAGTGCTCGCCACGCAGAACCCGATGGAAATGGAAGGCACCTATCCGCTGCCCGAAGCGCAGCTCGACCGTTTCATGTTCAAGATCAAGGTGCCGTTCCCCGATCTTGATTCACTCGTCGAGATCTCGCGTCGAACCACCGGCTTCACCGAGCCCAAGCTCGCGAACATGACCAATGGTCCGCAGTTGATGGACTTACAGCAAAAACTATCGCAGATGCCCGTGGCCGATCCGGTCGCGCATTACGCCTCACGGCTCATCCTCAGCAGCCATCCCGAACAACCCGATGCGATCCCCGAAGTGAAGCGTTACGTCAGCTACGGAGCCAGTCCGCGTGGTTTGCAGGCCCTCATCCGCGGTGCGCGCGTCTGGGCGGCAATTCAAGGAGCCACCGCCGTCTCCACCGATGATATCCGCGCCATTGCCCACGTCTCCCTGCGTCACCGCATCATCCTGAACTTCGAAGGCGAGGCCGGACAGGTCAAAGTGGACGACATTATCACCAAGCTGCTCGAACAGGTCAAAACGCCTGCTCAGCAGGCTGCATGATGAGGGGGTATCATTTTTCAGATCTTGCGCGGTAAAATGCCCGCCTTCTCCGCCAACGCCAAAGAGCGTTTCTCATCGTATGGCACAGCATGAAAAACCAAATGAGCAGTCCTCCTCCCAACAGAGTGAGGCTTAAAATATGGTCTGGGGCCTCGCCGTCATTCACAATCACAAAATCCTCAGCCAAATTCATCTTCAACCTTGCCAATCTAGCCCGCATCAAAAGGTCGAAGAAGATGCCATAGCGGGTCAGTCCGTAGATGTCCTGCCACATAAACAGCTTTTCCGCCTGCTGAGAGGCGGCATCGACCTTTTTCTTCAGCGTGCCGTCGGACTGACTCAACTTCTGCAAGGCGACAACAACGGCTTTATCCTCCGTGGATAACACAATGTGAATTGGTGCATCCATGGATTCACCACTGGGACGCACAGGAATAAAAATTTCAGAGACTTTTCCCACCCGTGCCTTGTAGGCTGCCTCCACAAGACTCACCTGCGCTTCACTCAGTTTCACCCACTCGGCATTTGGTTTCTGCGCAATGTAGTCGGCAACCGTCAGTTCCAGAGGTTCAGGATTGTTCAACGCTACATAGACGCCTTGGCCACCGACGATCAACAGCCCCAAGACGGCAATATAACCGAGGCAGCCAAGGCTGGTGAAGCCCGGCGGGGAACTTAGGGGGCGGTGTTTCATGCCATCTCCCGCCTACCTAAAAATCTCCACCGTCGCAAGACAGTTTCTTGCCAGCTCTGTGATTGCTTGCTGACAGCAGCGCATTTTCGTCCTCTTGATTTCGTTGATGAACTTTGCAGCAATTTGCGAGCGCTGAACTCACTTCTCGTTAAGATTGGCAAGATCCGACACCTCGAATGCCTGACACCCTCGAACGCGAAGAACTTTTCGATGCCGCCTTTCTGGACCGGCTGCGGGTGCTGGCCTTGCGGTTGAGAAAGCGTCGCCAGTTGATGCGGCGAGGCACGCAATCGACACCGGCGACGGGATTCACACGTGAATTCAAAGACTACCGGCACTACACGCCGCGTGAGGACTATCGCGCTATCGACTGGCGCTTGTATGCGCGGCTCGACAAGCTCTTCGTGCGTCTCTACGAGGAAACGCAGGAGTTGAACCTGCACATCCTGCTCGACACCAGCACGTCAATGGCCCAGCCGTTTCCCGAGAAACGGCGACAGGCGCTGCGCTTTGCGGTGGCACTGGCCTATCTGGCGCTCAGTGCGCAGCAGCGTGTGAGTGTGTATTCGATGGGCGAAAGCGTGCATCAAGAGCTGCCGCCGTTGCGAGGGCAGGGGAACATCGAGAAGGTCATTCAAGTCGTTTCGCGGCTCAAATTCGACGGCATCACCAACATGAAGCGCTCGTTTGAAGAATTTCGCCCCAGCAAGCAGCGCTACGGCATCATCTTCGTCATCAGCGACTTCTTCGGCCACGAAATCGGCAGCGCCACCGAGGCTGTGGCCCGCGTGTCTGCCTGGCCGGGCGAGAATCACTTCCTGCAAATCGTCCATCCCGAGGAGCGGCAGCCTGAGATCGAGGGCGAACTCGAACTCACCGAGGTCGAAACCGGTGAACGCCGCCGTTTCTGGCTTACCAAGCGTGATGTGCAGCG
>CANIZT010000281.1 GCA_947471905.1 Verrucomicrobiaceae bacterium | reverse complement strand
GCGATCCACACCTGCATGCCAGCGCCAGCTAGGGCGGTGAAAAGATAACGTGCGCCAAGTTTGAGCGACTCCGCTCCTTCCGGCAGCATGTGGCGCAGACTGGCGATTTCCAATGTTAGCCAAGAAAAGCCAATCAGCGTCGCTCCGAGCAATGCGATCTTTTGTTCTGGCCCAGGACGCCGCTCGCCATAACGATACGGCCAGCGCCAGATGCGCACCGTCAGAAACACCAGTGCCATAGGCACGATGCAAGCCAGTGGCCAAGGTTGAATCAACACATGCGGCAACACAGCAAGATGAGCTGCTGAATCACGGGCAAGCGGGAGGATTAGTTCCTGCCAGTCGGAGAGTTGTGTCATCGAATATACCACTGGCCGCTGATCACCGAACACGGCTGCTAGCAGCGCAGCTCCGGCTGCCCACACGATCAAAGCAGGCCGCAGACGCATCAAATCCCACGCATCCGACCAATGCCGCCGCAGCGGGTGCCAGCGCAGGTGAAGCACCATCCCAACAGTGAAGCCGAGAATGGCGAGCACGGTCGTTTGCCAGTGGTTGAGTGTCGGAAGTTGCAAGATGGCGATCAATTCGCGAAAACATCTCGACATGCCAGCACGTATTCGCTTCTCTCACACCGCTATGAAATTACCCGTCGCCCTCCTGCTCGCCTCTTTGTCGTTCCAATCCGCCGTCCTCGCCGAAAATTGGCCAAACTGGCGGGGCACCAATCAAGATGGCTCCAGCAGCGAAACCGGCCTGCCGGTGAAATTCAGCCCTACAGAAGGTGTGAAATGGGCCGTGGACATGCCGGGCCTCTCCGCATCCGTGCCGGTCATCTGGGGCGACAACGTCTTCATCACCGCACCCATCGAGGCAGAGAAGAAACTCATCGGCCTCTGCTACGACAAGCAAACCGGTAAGGAAAAATGGCGCACCACCATTTCTGAAGGCAGCGAAATCCAATGGGACGACAAGAGCAACCTCGCCAGCCCTTCGGCAGCGACGGATGGTGACCGTGTTTACTTCCTCTTCGCCAACGCCATCGCTGCCGCGTGCGATTTCAATGGTAAGATCGTGTGGAAACGTGATTTCAAAGAGACGCATGGTGCCTTCGCCACGCAGTGGACCTATGGCAGCAGTCCAACCATCGACGGCGGCAAGCTCTACATCCAGGTGCTGCAACGCAACGAAGCCTTCACCTTTCAAGGCAAGTTCGAGAAGGGCACGCCCGGCAAGGATTTGAGCAGTTACATTCTCGCCATCGATCCAGCCACCGGGAAAGATCTCTGGAAGCACATCCGCCCGACGCTTGCCAACACCGAATCGCTGGAAGCATTCAGCAGCCCCGTTTTCACCACTTACAAGGATCAGCGCCTCATGCTCATCTCCGGCGGCGACACGCTCACGGTTCACGACGCTGCTACTGGCAAGGAATTCTCTCGTATCGCCACTTGGAACCCACCCGGCGATGGCTATAACAAATTCTTCCGCCTCGTCCCCTCTCCTGTCGCTGGTGACGGCATGGTCATCGCCTGCGCACCGAAGAATTCGCCCGTCTTTGCCATTCCCCTTGATTCCAAAGGCGAAACCAAGCCCGTCTGGCAGACTGAAACCAAAGGTGTAACCAGCGACGTGCCCACACCCGCATTCTACAAAGGCAAATTCTACGTCCTCGACGGCGGTAAGAAGACCCTGAGCTGCCTGGAGCCAAAAACCGGCAAGGTCGTGTGGACAGGTGAACTCGGTGGAAAGACCAAATTCGAAAGCAGCCCCACCGTGGCGGATGGCAAAGTCTATTGCATCAATTTCTGGGGCGAAGTCTATGTCGCCAAAGCCGACACCGAAAAATTTGAACTGCTCGGCATGAACGAAATGGGCAACGGCTCGAAGCCAAACGGCAATGCTGCAAGCGTACGCGCCAGCATCTCCGTCAGCGACAGTAGCCTCTTCATCCGCACGCAGGATAAGCTGTATCGCGTGGGCAAGTAATCGACATCGCGGTCTCGACTTCCATGTTGCGCTCCATTCTTTTCTCACTTCTTGCAGCATCGGCTGCTGTCGCCGCTCCCACCGAGCACGTCATCCTCGTCAGCATCGACGGCTGGGCGCAGCACTACTTTGATGATCCCAAGTGCCACATGCCGGCGGTGAAGGCGCTCGCGACCAATGGCGTGCGGGCGAAGCGCATGGAGTGCTCGTTTCCGACGGTGACGTGGACAAATCACACCACGCTCGTCACTGGTGTGCATCCGGGCAAGCATGGCGTGCTGGCGAACGAATACTTCGACCGTGCGACGCTGAAAAAAGTACCGCTCATTCCCGATCCGCTTTTCAACAAGGAAGAAATCGTTAAATCACCCACGATTTACGACGCGGCCAAGGCGGCCGGTTTGAGCACCGCGGCGGTGATTTGGCCTGCGTCTCGTGGTGCCAAGACGCTCGATTGGACGGTGCCCGATGTGTTTGAGCAGGAGTTGTTTGAGAAATACGGCACGCCATCGCTCCTCGCCGATGCACGTGCAGTCGGCATCCCCATCGAAAAGCAGATGGAGTGGTGCAAACTCGGCAACGCAGGCAAAGCGCAGCGTGACTACATGTATGCGCAGCTCGCCACGCACATCATCAAGAAGCACAAGCCGAACTTCCTGGCTATCCACCTCGTCAGTCTCGATTCCTTTGAGCACGCCCATGGTCGCCAAGTGCCTGAGGCTTACTGGGCAGCCAACGATTCCGACAACCGCGTGGCGGATCTCATTCGCGCCACCGAAGAAGCGGGCATTCGTGACAAGACGACGTTTATCATCACCACCGACCACGGTTTCGTCACCTTCACCAAATCCATCAATGCCAACGCGGCGCTGCGGAAGGACGGCTTCGTCAAAACAGTGCTCGGCAAGAGCCTTGCGCCCGATTCGCCAGTTTTTGCCATGGCCGAAGGCGGCGCGTGCTTCGTCTATGTGCTCGATGACGCGAACCGCGACAGCATCCTGAAGCAGATCACGCCAAAACTCGCGAAGCTGGAAGGCGTGGTAGGTGTCGTCGAGGCCAAAGACTTCGACAGCAAGCTGCACCACGTCACCGCCGACAAGGATGGCCGCGAGCCTGATCTCGTCCTGCTTGCCGGCGATGGCTATACCTTTACTGATTCACTCGCCGACAACGATGTCATCATTCCCAGCGATTCGCCCAAGGGTGCGCACGGTCATTTCCAACTCGATGCCAACATGTATGGCTGCTGTGTCATCAGTGGTGCCGGTGTGAAGCAGGGAGTGGTGCTCGACGAAGTGAAGAACATCGACGTGACACCGACGATGGCCAAACTCCTAGGCATCCCCTTCCCTGGTGCCGATGGTCGCGTGCTGGTCGAGGTGCTCAAATAGACTCCGAAACTTTAGAGCATGCCCGGTGTGTAGCGTGGACGGGCATCGCCTCCAGCACCGATGCGTTGGCGCATTTCCGAATCATCCAACGCACGGTCCACAGCTTCCTGCAGAGCACGGGAGGTCAGTTCGCGCAGCACCGGCACCGGAGAACCGCTGCCGGGGCGGTAAGCTCCACTTTGGCGCTCACCTTGATACACCTTCGTGAACAGCACCCGGCCGGAACCGGCCTCCAGCACGTTTACCCGGATGCGCGCATAACCATAAGGATGCACGAGAAGCTGCGCGCGCAGATCCTCGATCTCCCCCGTTATAATGAAACGGGCCTTGGTATCAGGCGCAACCATGCCGCGTGTTTCCAGGCCATAACCAAAGGCATTGCGCACGACATCGCTGATTGGCAGGCGGGTTTGCAGTGTATCGACCCTAGGCCCGATGGGTAGTCGCACATGCCCAAGTGTCTGCGGCTCGACGCCACGGCGATCTTTGAACTTACCGACGGCAAATTCCGGCGCTCCGCGCAGCACCTGCTTGGGTAAAGGCACATAATTCAGGCTGATGACCGAAGAATTGGTAGCACAGGAGGAAAGGCTGAAGACCATCGTTACCGTGATCAGCGCAAGGAAGATTTTGAATTTCATCAGCACCATTCTTAGACGAAGCCTGTGACGAATCAATCTACGAGATGCCGGACTTGCAATCCTCGCTAGAGGGGTAAAAAACAACCCTGCCGGAACTCGGAACTCAGGAAAAAAACCCCCAAAACCTGAATCCAATTAACCCGGCAGGGTTGATTTAATGAATATATTCGGAAACTGCTCTGCCATGCAATACCAAAAACTTTTTCATCAAAGAAAAGCACTCCTACTCACTCTGCTGGGGGTCGTCATTTTCGCCCTATTCCCCTCAGAAAGTCACGCACAGCTAGGGCGTGCCGTTCGGCAGGTGATTGTCACCCAAGCGGCCACTTGGACCTCCAATACAGCCAGCATGCAGTGCTGGCAGCGTGCTTCAGCGGGTGCGCCGTGGCAGCCGGTGTTTGAAAAATCCGTGCCCGTCCTACTGGGTAAAAAAGGTCTCGCTTGGGGCCGTGGTGTCTTCAATCCGCCGCAGAATGGCATTCCCGCCAAGGTCGAAAAGGACTGGAAAGCACCCGCTGGTGTCTTCCAGCTAGGTTCTTTGTTTGGCTACGGTGCCACTCCGCCGGGTGGTCGCTGGCCCTACATCCAAGTCGGGCCATGGGATTCCTATGTCGATGACTCGACCTCGCCTTATTATAATCGTCACGTCCGCATTGACCCGCGTCAGGGGATACCGCCGTGGTTTGAGAAGCAAAAAATGCGCCTCGGCGACGCCGCCTACAAGTGGATGCTCGAAATCCGCCACAATCAGCAGCCCGCCGCACCCGGCTACGGTAGCGCCATCTTTTTCCACGTCCGCCGAGGCCCCGACAAACCGAGCGCCGGCTGCACCACCATGGCCGAGGCCGACTTCACCCGCCTCCTGCGTTGGCTCGATCCCGCCGCCTCACCGCACTACGTTCTGTTGCCGAAGGCGGATTATGCCGCGTTGCGTGCCGCGTGGGCATTGCCTTGACTCCCCTCCCTGCATCTGCCATCTCACACCGTTCCATTCATCATTCCTCATTCTGATTTCGTCCTTTCATGCCCCCCACAGCCCCCGCACACGGTTACACTGAAGACTCCATCAAATCCCTCGACTGGCGCGAGCACATCCGCCTACGCCCGGGCATGTACATCGGCAAGTTGGGCGACGGCTCCCTCCCCGAAGACGGCATCTACGTGTTGCTCAAGGAAGTGCTGGATAATTGCATCGACGAGCACGTCATGGGCTTCGGCAGCACCATCGACATCACCATCGCCGAGGATCAAACCGTCACCGTGCGCGACTACGGCCGTGGCATTCCGCTCGGCAAATTGATGGAATGCGCCGCGCAGATCAACACGGGTGCCAAATACGACAGCGAGGTCTTCAAGCGTTCCGTCGGCCTCAACGGCGTCGGCATCAAGGCCGTCAACGCCCTCTCCGAGTTCTTCGAGATCCAGGCCATCCGCGAGAAGCAGACGCGCACCATCGAGTTCAGCCAGGGCCTTGTCATCTACGACATGGGCAAGCCGAAAGCCTGCGACGAACCGAACGGCACACGCATCGCCTTCCGCGCTGATGCGGAGAGCTTCGCCGATGACACGCATTACCGCCTCGACTATGTGCGCGAGATGCTGCGCTTCTACTCGTGGCTGAATCCCGGCCTTACCATCACCCTCAATGGCGAGAAGTTTAAGTCCAAGGATGGCCTCATGGACCTCATCCGCGCCAAGCTCACCGAGGAGCCGCAATACCCGATCATTCACATCGAGGGCAAGGACGTGGAAGTCGCCTTCACCCACGGCAGCGGTTACGGCGAGGAATACTACAGCTTCGTCAACGGCCAGCACACCACTCAGGGCGGCACCCACCTCGCCGCCTTCCGCGAGGCCATCGTGCAGGAATGCCGCGAGTTCTTCAAAAAGCAGTATGATCCCGCCGACGTGCGCGGCAGCCTCATCGCCGCCG
>CANIZT010000280.1 GCA_947471905.1 Verrucomicrobiaceae bacterium | reverse complement strand
GGGGATGAAGGTTGACCCCTGATGCGACGAAAAATAGGCTGGAACAGCATCAAGGGTCAGTACGATGGGGGCGGAATGCGAAATCTCAAATCTCAAATGCCGCTTTGCAAAAATCGCGTGCCACAACTGCCAGCACGGCCATGCTGATTACACGCCGCATGAAAAACCCGAAGCCCGACCATCGCCCCGAGATTATGGCGATCTATGCCGAGCTGGAGCGCCGCCCCCTGCCCCGCCAGTGCGAAATGCGCACCGGATGCTGCCATTTCCGCCTCGCCGGCCATACCCCACTACTAACCAAGGGCGAGGCCCTCTATGCGGCCCAAAGCGTCCGAGCCAGCGGCCGCAAGGCTCTCAAACCGCATCCTGACGGTGCCTGTCCACTGCTGGGTCGCGATGGCCGCTGCACCATCTATGCGCACCGCCCGTTCGGCTGCCGCACGCACTTTTGCGCTGAAGCAGGCGGCATGTACCCACGCAAACACGTCGCCGATCTCATCCAGCGCCTCGAAGCTCTCGACGAACGCCTCGGCGGCGACGGCTCACGCCCGCTCGAAGGAGCCATCAGTGCGGTACTGGCAGAGAAATGAATCAAGGAGCCGCACAATCACGCGCCAGCTTTTGACTTGCCTCGGACAGCTTCGCCAGCGGATACGCCAATTCAGAGGCATTCAAAGGCATGCGCAGCACCACATTGTCACCATCCAGCCGGACAAACCCGGCCTTAATGGTCTTCCCTTCGGTATTCGTCCAACTCATGATCGGTGGCAGCGATTTCTTAGCCACCACAGGGGCCATCTTCGGGGCACCACTGACAAAGCTTGCGCCCTCGGTGATCCATTCCGTGATTTTTTTGATGTCGGTGGTGGAGAGCTGATCCTTCGGCGGCATATGGTTCTTGCCATCATTGACCATGATTTCGAGGAAATGACTCTCCGCAGGCTTACCGGGACGGATTTGGGCCACGTCGTTGTCGGCGATGTCCAACTTGAAGGTTTCTAGGTCATCGAACACAAAGCCTGCCTTCTTTTTGCCCGTCTTCAGGCTGTGGCACTCATAGCAGTTCTTTTCCAGAATCGGCTGGATGTCCTTTTTGAAATCCGCCGCACTGGCAGTAGCAGCAGAGAGAAGTGAAACAAGCAGGGTATGACGGAGCAGTAACATGGAGCGCGCGTTTGGGGTCGGAAGAGAACGTGCCATACCGCTTTTCCTTAGCCAGCAACTTCTTCCCGTGGCATGAAGACCCATGCCAGAGCAACGCACCGTCACTGAAGCCGCCGAACTCCTGCCCTTTCTCTTCGAGAACTGGCCGGACATGAAGCGCACCCGCATCAAGCAGTGGCTCAAATTCGGCAGCGTCCGCGTCAATGACCACTCCGTGACCCGTCACGACCACAAACTCAAGCCCGGCGACAAAATCACCATCAAGGTCGAACGCACCCCACGCAAAGCCGCCGCACCACTGCCTGCCGGCCTGGAAATCGTTCACGAAGATGACGCCATCATCGTGCTGCACAAAGGTGCCGGTTGGCTCACCGTCGCCACCGATTCTGGCAATGGCCGCACAGCCTATGCTGCCCTCACCGACCACGTCCGCGCCACCGACGCCCGCAACCGCGTCTGGATCGTCCACCGCCTCGATCGCGACACCTCCGGCCTCATCGTCTTTGCCAAAACCGAGCCCTACAAACGCGTGCTGCAGCAGAACTGGCATCGCTTTGACAAAACCTACCTCGCCATCGTCGAAGGCATCGTGAAACGCGATTCCGGCACCCTACGTTGCCACCTCAACGAAGAATTCTCCCTCCGCGTCCGCAGCGTCCCGCCCGGTGATGAGACCCGCGAGGCCATCACCCACTTCAAAGTTCTCAAACGCACGCACAACACCACCCTCGTCGAATTGAAGCTCGAAACCGGCCGCCGCCATCAACTCCGCGTCCACCTCTCCGACATGGGTCACCCCATCGTTGGCGATAAGCCCTACGGTGCCAAAACCGACCCCGCCCGTCGTCTCGCGCTCCACGCCAGCGAACTACGCTTCGAGCATCCCGCTACCAATGAAGAAATGATGTTCGAGTTGCCACTGCCAGGCGTTTTAATGAAACTCATTTCTGCATCTGCATCCTCATGAAAACTGCCCTCCTTCTCATCGCCATCTCCACCCTCACTCAAGCCGCTGACTGGCCAATCTGGCGTGGCCCTAGTCACGACGGCATTTCGAGTGAGAAACTGACGGGAGCCACAGTAAAAAAACTCTGGGATGCACAGATCGGCATCGGTTTCGCCTCATTCACGGTCGCAGATGGACATGTTTACACGACGGGACATGCGGACGGCAAAGACACGGTCTTTTGCTTCGATGCGGCAAGCGGCAAGGTGGTTTGGAAGCATGACTATGCCGCTGATCTCGGCGACAAATATTACGAAGGCGGCACCTCGGCCACGCCGACGATTGAAGGCGGCAAGGCGTATCATTTGAGCCGCTGGGGTGATCTGTTTTGCTTCGATGCGGCGACGGGCAAAGTCGTGTGGCAGAAGAACATCCAGAAGGAAACCAGCGCGGACATTCCAGACTGGGGTTTTGCCGGATCACCACTCGTTTCCGGCGAGTTGCTCATTCTCAATGTCGGCAAAGCCGGCACGGCGGTCGAAAAAGCCAGCGGCAAGCTGGTTTGGAAATCGGACACGGCCAGCGCCGGCTACTGCACGCCTTATCCGATCGCGGTTAATGGCAAAGCGCAGATCGTTCTGAGTTCAGGTCGTGCCTACAAGGGCGTCGATCCCACGAACGGCACAGTGTTGTGGGAAAACACCTGGTCCACGAGTTATGGCGTGAACGCCGCCGATCCGATCCTCAGTGGCACGAAGCTTTTCATCTCCTCCGGCTACAACAAAGGTTGCGCCTTGCTCGACCTTGCATCCGCCACGCCCACGGAAGTCTGGCGCAGCCGGGTGATGAAGAATCAGTTCAACTCCTCCGTGCTGATCGACGGCCATCTTTACGGCAGCGATGGCGATGAGGGCAAAACCGCCTCACTCAAATGCATCGACTTCGCCACCGGCACAGAGAAGTGGAGCGAGGCCAGCACCGGCTTCTGCTCACTCATAGCGGCAGATGGCAAATTGATCGTCCTGACCGCTAAAGGCGAACTCATCATCGCCAAGGCTAACCCGGCCAAGTTTGAGCCGATTTCCCGCACGCCGGTTCTCAGCGGTCGCTGCTGGAGCGCCCCCGTGCTGGCCAATGGCCGCATCTACGCACGCAATGCGGCGGGTCAGATGATGTGTCTGAGCGTCAAGTAATCGCCGCCTTTCAGGCACGAAGATTGCGCCCTTGCCAATCCCGCGAAATCCGCGATGGATAGCGCCCCTTTTACCCCAAAAACACCATGCCCAAGCAGACCATTCGTGACATCGACCTTGCCGGAAAACGCGTCTTTGTGCGCGTCGATTTCAATGTGCCTCTCGACGAAAAAGACGGCCAGATGGTCATCACTGATGCCACTCGCATTCAGGAAACTCTGCCCACGATCAAGTTCCTGATCGAGAAGGGTGCCAAAATCATTCTCGCCAGCCATCTGGGCCGCCCGAAAGGCCAGCGTGACCCAAAACAGAGTCTCGCCCCCGTCGCACCGGCCCTCAGCGCCCTCATCGGCCAGCAAGTCGATTTCGCCAGTGATTGCGTCGGCGCAGAAGCGAAGGCCAAAGCGCTCGCATTGCCCAATGGCGGCGTGCTGCTGCTCGAAAACACCCGCTTCCACGCTGGCGAGGAAAAGAACGACGCCACACTCGCGAAGGGCATGGCGGATCTCGCTGAGATTTTCGTGAACGATGCCTTCGGTTCCGCGCATCGTGCACATAGCTCCACCGCTGGCATCGCCGACTACCTCCCCGCCGTTTCCGGCCTCCTTATGGAGAAGGAACTGACTTGGCTGCACGACGAATTGGAAAAGCCCGAGCGTCCGTTCGTCGTCATCCTTGGCGGTGCGAAGGTCAGCGACAAGATCGGCGTCATCAATCGCCTGCTCGAAAAAGCCGACACCATCATCATCGGCGGCGGCATGGCCTACACCTTCCGCAAGCTCGTCCAGGGCATCTCTATCGGCAAAAGCCTCTACAAGCCCGAGTGGGAGCCGATTGCACAGGCAGCTCTCGACAAAGCCAAGGAGCGTGGCGTGAAGATACTCATCCCCGTGGACGCCATGATCACCGATGCCTTCGACTTCGACGCGAAGAAGTTCGGCAATATCAAATTCACCGGCGCAGGCGAAAGCATTCCAGATGGCTGGGAAGGCGTCGATATCGGCCCCGAGTCCGTGAAGCTTTTTGCCGAAGAAATCTCCAAGGCCAAGACCGTCATCTGGAACGGCCCGATGGGCGTGTTCGAGATCAAAGAAGCCTCCAAAGGTACCTTCGACATCGCTGAGGCCATGGCTGCCAATTCCAGCGCCAAGAACATCATCGGTGGCGGCGATAGCGTGAAAGCCGTCAAGAAAGCCAAGCTAGGCGACAAGATGACCTTCATCTCCACCGGCGGCGGCGCCAGCCTCGAACTCCTCGAAGGCAAAGTGCTGCCGGGTGTCGCCTGCTTAAAGGAAAAATAATCGACTATTGCTCTCAACCTTTTCATAACCCACCCCATGCCCATCGCTCACTTCCGCAAACCGATCATCGCCGCCAACTGGAAAATGCACATGACACCGCAGGAGACGGATGACTTTCTCCGTGCCTTCGCCCGTCTGGTGCCGGACAAGTGCCCCGTGCAGATCGTCGTCGCTCCGCCATTCGTCAGTCTTGCCAAAGCGCAGGATTCATTGACCATGGCACGTGAGCAGAGCGTCGAACTCGCTGCACAAAACATGAGTGCACAGCCAGCAGGTGCGTTCACTGGCGAAATCAGCGCCCGCATGATCAAGGAATGTGGCTGCAAGCATGTCATTCTCGGCCATAGCGAGCGCCGCAGCCTCTACGGGGAAACGAACGCCATCGTGAACGCCAAAGTGCTCGCCGCTCTCGAAGCACGCCTGCACCCAATCCTCTGCATCGGCGAAACGCTCGCTGAACGCGATGCCGACCAACTTGAGCAAGTGTTGGAAAGCCAGCTTCGCGAATCTCTGGCCGAAGTCGGCCCACGTCGCATCACCGACTGCGTCATCGCCTACGAGCCCGTCTGGGCCATCGGCACCGGCCGCACAGCCACGTCACAACAAGCACAGGAAGCACATGCCTTCTGTCGCAAGGTGCTCGGCGACATGTTCGGAGCCGATGTGGCAGTGAAAATCCGCATCCAATACGGCGGCAGTGTGAAGCCCAACAACATGGCCGAACTCATCAGCCAGCCTGACATTGACGGAGCCCTTGTCGGCGGTGCCAGCATGGAACCCGGCAGCTTTTGGGAAATCTGCCGCGCCGCCATCGACTGGGCGAATGCGAATGCCTGACACGCAGTACTCGACCCGACTTTACTTCCGCCGCATCGCACGCACGCATTCGCGGCCATCCCGGCCCGGGAATGCGCTCGTGGGCACGTAGTTTTCGATCAAATCAAAGCTAGGCGCGAACAGCGTCGTCAATTCATCCACCGAGATGCCAAACGGCGGACCCGTTTCACCTGGATCCATCTCTGGGTTGATGAAAAACACACCCATGAGCAATCCTCCTGGCGTGAGCAGTGACGCTACCGCATCGCGATAGCGCAAACGCCACTCCGGCGGCAGCGCACACAGGCAGGTATGTTCGATGATGGCGTCGAACTTCCCGCGATACTCAAACAAGTCACCGAGCACAAAGCGTTCCGCCAATTGTGGATAACGCTCTTTCGCCCGCTGGTTAGCCGTCTCCGCAATATCAAGACCATACGCGTCGATGCCTTGCGCAACGAGATGCGCCACATCATGCCCCACCCCACAACCGGGCACCAAAACACGGCCTGTGAGCTTGTTTCTTGAAAGCCACTCCG
>CANIZT010000279.1 GCA_947471905.1 Verrucomicrobiaceae bacterium | reverse complement strand
CCTGATCGCGGTGAATCTCAACGGCATGAGGGCCGACACCACGCAGTATCCCGGCGTGCGCTACATCGGCTCCGATGAGTCGGAACTGGCGATGATACGAGTCGTCCAAGCCAGCGGCTGGCGTGGCCCGGTCGGCATCATCCACGAGCGTGGTAACCTCGACGCTGCAGAAGGTCTCAAGGGTAATTTGAAAGGCCTCGAGTGGGTTCAAAAGGAACTGCGTCGGCCCGGCTCCGGCGGACCAAAGCCGCAGGAGCCCGCACCACCAGCCAAGGTGCAGCCCAAGCCAGCGGCCTCAACGAATCCGCAGGCAGACTCCAAGAGCTCCAAATGAAACACACGCTCACCCTCACCGCCCTGCTGCTCGCGCCGCTGACTTCACTGCCATTCGCAGAGGTCGCCAAGCGCATCGATGATTCGGGGTCAGTGTTTCCGGACCTTGCCCACTTGCTTGAGTGCAGCGACAGCGGACGAAGTGGCCTGGGCGAGGTGGTGGCGCATGGCTTCGGCGGCGGCGTTGGAATCTCGTTGCTTGAGGCAGCAGAGAATGCGCAGGTGCTCGGCGAGCGAAGCGGAGTGGATATCGGCGAGGACGGTGCCGACGGCTTCGCGCATGGTTTGCACCAGATCGCTGTAGCGGACGATTTCACCGGCCAGCCTGGGATTGTCGGCGGCGTGAGCGATTGCGGTGTGGAGTTCGCGGTCGAGTTTCCAGTCGGTGTCGGGCCGTTGCTCGCGGCGAAGCAACGCGAAGGCACTCTTGAGTTGATCGATCACTGTGTCGTCCATGCGCGTCGCGGCAAGCCGGGCGGCTTCTGCCTCAAGCAGCGTGCGCACGGCGTAGAGATTTCGCAGTTCCTTTTCGCCAAAGGGGAGGAGGATCGCTCCGCAGTTGCGCCGCAGCTCGACGATGCCCATGGAGGCGAGTTCGAGCAGGGCCTCACGCACCGGAGTGCGGCTGACTTTGAACAGCTCGGCGGCATCGATTTCAGTAAGCCGGTCGCCGCCATGCCAGCGACCACGCAGCAGGCCGTGGATGACGCCGCGCACGACACAGGCTTTGCCAGCGGTGGAGCTATTGGAGGATGGAGTGCGCTTGATCACGAACTGTTGGATTGTATGCAATCTATCCTTGCTTTGTCACGTTGAGAGATTGTATGCAATTCGTCATGAGCACTTCGTTCGGCCTCGGTCGCCCAGCTTCATCCCTTCACATGGCCCGCCTCTTCTTGTTCATCGCCCTCTGCATGCCGCTGCTCCCTTGTGCGGCGGGGGATGCCAGCTTCTTTGAGAAAACGGTGCGGCCCATCCTTGAGGAGCACTGCTTTGACTGCCATGGCGAAGACTCGGCCAAAGCCAAGCTCCGGCTCGATACAACTGTCGGCATTCTACGCGGCGGCGAGTCGGGCGAGCCGCTGATGGTGCGGGGCGTGAGTGCCGAGAGCTATCTCATCAAGCGCGTCACCTCGAAGCAGCCGAAGGAAATGATGCCGCCCAAGGGCGAGCGACTCAGCGAGGCCGAGGTCGCGGTCTTGCGCGAGTGGATCGACAGCTCATCGAAGCTGCCCGATGAAGAGGCCGCGATGGCGCAGTTGCGCATCAAGACGGAGCACTGGTCCTTCCAGCCGGTGAAGCGACCACAAGGCTTGATGCCCGGCACAGAGATCGATCAGCTCATCCAAGCCAAGCTGCGCGACAAAGGCCTCACGGCATCGCAACAGGTCGACAAGTCGACCTTGATCCGCAGGCTCTATCTCGTGATGCACGGCATGCCGCCGACGCCAGAGGAAGTCGCGGAGTTCATTGCGGACAAGCGCGCGGATGCCTATGCGCGGCTGGTGGATCGCGTGCTCGACAGCCCGCGCTATGGCGAGCGCTGGGCACGGCATTGGATGGATGTGGTGCGCTATGCCGACACGAATGGCTTCGAGACCAACCGCGAGCGCAAGACCGCCTACCACTACCGCGACTACCTCATCAGCTCGCTCAACGCCGACAAGCCTTACGATCAATTCATCAAGGAGCAGCTCGCGGGCGATGCCATGGGCGTGGATGCGGCGACGGGATTCCTGGTCGCGGGTCCATTCGATGTGGTGAAGAGCCCGGACAAGAATCTCACGCTGATGCAGCGCCAGGACGAACTTACCGACATGGTCAACACGACGGGCACGGCGTTTCTCGGCCTCACCATGGGCTGCGCGCGTTGTCACAACCACAAGTTTGATCCCATTCTCCAACGGGACTTCTATGCCATGCAGGCGGTGTTCGCCGGCGTAGACCATGGCGAACGCGAGTTGCGCGAGAAGAGCACGCCCGCTGTGCAAAAGGAAATGGCTGACCTGCGCAGCGAGCAACAAGCGAAGCAGCAACAACTCGACGCCATGCGCGGTAAAGCGAAGCCGCAGCCCATCGCGAAGTCCGCAAAAGGCAAGCGCCCTCCCGTGAACTTCAAGCTCAATGAAGAGACCTTTGCACCCATCGAGACCAAGGCCGTGCGCTTCACCATCCTCGCTTCCTCAGGTGGTCAGCCCTGCATTGATGAACTCGAAGTCTATGATGCTGATGGCAAGAATGTCGCGCTCGGAGCTAAGCCCAGCGCCTCTGGCACGCTGGCGGGTTATGCCATTCATCAGCTCAAACACATCAACGATGGCAAGACTGGCAATGCGAACAGTTGGATCTCCGATTCCAGCGGAGGTTGGGTGCGCCTGGACTTTGCATCGCCACAGCGAGTCGAGCGCATCGTCTGGAGCCGTTCCCGCGACGGTGCCTTCCATGATCGCTTGGCCACTCAGTATCGCATCGAAGCGCTCAAGGGAGCCAATGAATGGCAGACCATCGCCAGCTCGGATGATCGCGAGCCCTTCAAAGGCAAGGCCGATGTGAGCACGGACTTCATCGCACAGTTGTCGGCGGCAGACGCTGAGGGCGCGCGCAAGCTGCAGGCCGACATTGCTGCCGCCAAGAAGCGTATTGACTCGCTGAGTGAGAAAGCCTGGGCGGGCAACTTCAACGCCAAGCCTGCCATCACGCATCGCCTCTATCGCGGCGAGCCCATGCAAGAGCGCGAAGCCATCGCCCCCGATGCCCTGAGTGTGCTCGGCACCCTCTCACTCGACATCAACGAACCCGATCAATCGCGCCGGGTGAAGCTCGCCGACTGGATCGCGAGCGCACAGAACCCGCTCACGGCACGCGTGATGGTGAACCGACTTTGGCATTACATCTTCGGCAACGGCATCGTCGATACGCCCAGCGACTTCGGAGCCAATGGCACGCGCCCAACGCACCCCGAGCTGTTGGACTGGCTCGCCGATGAGTTTGTGAGCAGTGGTTGGTCCATCAAGCACATGCAGCGCTGCATCCTTCTCTCTGCCGCGTTTCAGCAATCCTCCGCACCACGCGCCGACGCTGCCGCCATCGATGCAGATGCGCGCTACCTCTGGCGCTATCAGCCGCGCAGGCTGGAGGCGGAAGCAATCCGCGACAGCATGCTCGCCGCATCCGGGGCGCTGGATTTGAAAATGGGCGGACCCGGTTTCTACCTCATGGATGTGGTCACGGAGAATGTGATGCACTACTTCCCGAAGGAGAACTACACGCCTGCCGAGTATCGTCGCATGGTCTATCTCTTCCGCATCCGCGCCGCGCAGGATGGCGTCTTCGGCTCCTTCGACTGCCCCGATGGCGGCAGCGTTATGGCGAAGCGCAGCCGCTCCAACACGCCATTGCAAGCGCTCAATCTGTTCAACAGCAGCTTCATTCTCCAACAATCCGTAATCCTCGCGCAACGCCTCCAACGCCAGGCCGGAGCCGAGCCCGAGGCGCAGGTGAAGCTCGCCTTCCGCTTGTTCTATGCGCGCGAACCCGACGCGTTCGAGCTGAGCAACTCGGTCGCGATGCTGCGCGAACACGGTGCCGTGGCCTTCGCCCGCGCAATGTTCAACACCAGCGAGTTCCTGTTTGTGCTGTGAACCTCAACCCTTCCACTCCCATGCATCCCTTCCTCAATCGCCGCGCCTTTCTCGGACACACCGCCACGGGCCTCAGTGGCATCGCGCTCGCGCACTTGCTGGGTCGCGATCAAGCGCAAGCCGCGCCCGTGCCGATCCGACCCGAGATCAATCCTGCAAACCCCAACGCACCACGCGCACCGCATCACGCGGCGCGGGCGAAACGCGTGCTGATGATCTTTTGCTCCGGCGCGTGCAGCCAGCTCGACACCTTTGACTACAAGCCCGAACTCATCAAACGGCATGGCCAGGACATGCCCGGCGCCGAGGGACTCGTGACCTTCCAAGGCGCACAGGGAGCACTGACGAAGAGCCCGTGGGAGTTCCGTCCACGCGGAAAATCCGGCAAGATGATCTCGGATCTCGTGCCGCATCTTGGAGCACTGGCCGATGAGATGTGCTTCATCCACTCGCTCACTGGCAAAACCAACACTCACGGCCCCGGCGAGAACTTCATGGCCACCGGCTTCACGCTGGATGGCTTTCCCAGCATGGGCGCGTGGACCACGTATGCGCTCGGCACAGAAAACGACACGCTGCCGGCTTATGTCGCGATCCCCGATCCACGCGGTGCACCACAATCCGCTGGCAACTTCTGGGGCCCAGGCTTCCTGCCCGCTGCCTTCCAAGGCACCGACTTCAACGCCACCAAACCGCTGCGCAATCTCCAGCGCCCCGCCCAGTTCTCCGCCAGCACCGACACGGCCACGCGCGAGTTCATTGCCAAAATCAACCGGCATCATCTCGATCGCTTCCCCGGCGACTCCGAGCTAGCCGCGCGCATCTCCAGCTACGAACTCGCCGCGAAGATGCAGCTCTCCGTGCCCGAGGTCGCCGACATTTCCAACGAGCCCGCGCATGTGCTGAAGAGCTACGGAGCCGACCAAGCCGGTGATCCTGTGAAGGACCTGAAAGCCGCCTACGCGCGCAACTGCATCCTCGCGCGACGACTCGTCGAGCGCGGCGTGCGCTTCGTGCAGCTCTTCAACGGAGCCTATCAAACCGGTGGCGAAGGCGTGAGCAACTGGGACGGTCACAAGGCGCTGCACCCGCAATACATCAAGCACGGCGAAGTCATGGACCAACCCACCGCCGCCCTGCTCAGCGATCTCAAAGAGCGCGGCCTGCTGAAGGACACGCTCGTCGTGTGGTGCACCGAGTTCGGCCGCATGCCCACCTTTCAAAAAGGAGCGAGCGGCCGCGATCACAACCCCGCAGGCTTCACCGCCTGGATGGCCGGCGCAGGCGTGAAGCCCGGCTTCACCTACGGCGCGACCGATGAGTTCGGCTACAAGGCCGTGGAGAACGTTGCCACCGTGCACGACTTCCACGCCACCATCATGGATATCCTCGGGATCAATCACGAGCAACTCTCCTTCTACCATAACGGCATCGAGCGCAGGCTCACGGACGTGCATGGCAAGGTGATTCGCGAGGTGCTGGCGTGAATCCATCGGGTCTCTGGCATTCACCTCTGCTGAGACCTGCTAATCGCGAACGAACTGCTCCACCTCGAATAGGCGTCGATTGGACCGACCCGACAATGCCATGAACACACGACTTTCTCGCCGCTACCGCCGCCGCCGGGCAAGGCGCGTCCAAATATTCTCACCATGAAACACACTTTCAGCTTCCTTCACTTCCGCCGTTTAGCCATGGCAGCCTGCGCTGCGGTCTCTGCCAGCACCTCCGCTCTTGCCGATGATTCGGTGCTTTGGGATTTGGCGCGCAACGACATTCCGCCCGCGCTGCGGTCAGGAGCCGTCGAGAAGGTGGACGGCGCGGTCAAGTTGCGCGACGGCGCGGCGTTCGCCGTGCCACCGGAGGCATTTCCCGACCAGGCGAACTTCACCGTGCAGGTCACCCTTTCACTCGATGCGCTGGTGCAGGATGCGGTCTTCACCGCGATGCGAAAACAGAGCGAGCAGGACGACGGCTTTTCCTTCAACTT
>CANIZT010000278.1 GCA_947471905.1 Verrucomicrobiaceae bacterium | reverse complement strand
TCAAGCTGCATCACCGAGACCAGGCGCAAGCCAAAGCTCAGTGATCGGACTGGAACCGCCCGGTGCGGACCCGCACGCCGGGTGGTGTGGGAGGGGCGGCAGGCGCAATCCTGCCGCCTCGACCCGATTGTGTGCCCAGCATGGGCACAGTCCTGATGGGGTTCAAGTCCCCTGTAGATAAACCAGACATGACGAAAACATACTCATGAAACTACCAGCCGAAGTCAAGGCCCGCCGAGTGATCGGCGGGCTGAAAGAAGACTACGCAAGACCTGCGAGCCGATGAACAAGAACCTGATACAAGGCCGTCGCGACGGGGTGAGCTGGCACAACACAGCGAAACCCACTGGTGAAGTCGCGCCGGTAAATCAGGCGGCAGTGCGGGGGAGGACTGTGCTCTTACCTGGGGAGATCTGGAGCGCGAGAGCGCCCCAGAAGTCAGCAGAGGTCATAGTAGTGACGTGCAGGCCGGGGGCTGGAAGACGCCCGCATAAACAACGACACCGGAACACCTGAACGCATGAAGGACCAAACCAATGAGGAACCAAGCGACCCCGTGCCGGGGAGCCTGCCCGATGACGCCAAGTGGCCAGGGTGCGGCTCAACTCAGCACGGAGGGAGGCATAGCGAGGTTCAAGATGAAACAGAGACGTGGATGGAGCAGGTGCTCGACCCCACGAACATGCAGAGCGCCTGGCAGAGAGTCAGGCGCAATGGCGGAGCGCCGGGGATGGATGGGATGACCATCGCGCAGTTCCCGGCGTTTGCCCGCCAGCACTGGGAGCGGATACGCGCCCAGCTCAGCGAAGGGAGTTATCACCCCGCGCCCGTGCGCCGGGTGTTCATTCCCAAACCCGATGGGTCGCAGCGGCCCCTCGGGGTTCCGACGGTGCTGGATCGCGTGATCCAGCAAGCCATCGCCCAAGTGCTCACCCCGCTCTACGACGGCGAGTTCAGCGACCAGAGTTACGGCTTCCGCGAGGGCCGCAGTGCTCATCAAGCAGTGCGCCGAGTGCAAACCGCCTGGAAGCAAAAGCTCCGCCACGCGATCGACTGCGACTTGAAGGCGTTCTTCGACACCGTGAACCACGACCGCTTGCTCAATCAATTGCGGCCCAAGATCGGCAGCGGGAAACTGCTGCGCCTGATTGGCCGCTACCTGCGAGCAGGCGTCGTGCTGCCCGACGGCACCCGCGAGGCCACACCTCTCGGCGTGCCGCAGGGCGGCCCATTGTCACCGTTACTAGCCAACATCACCCTCGACCCACTGGACAAAGAAATCGAACGCCGAGGGCATGTCCATGCCCGCTACGCCGACGACTTCATCATTGTGGTGGCAGGGGAAAAGAAGGCGCAACGAGTGATGGAGAGCGTCACCCGGTTCATCGAGCGCAAGCTCAAGCTCGTGGTCAACCGCACGAAGAGCAAAAGCGGGCCACTGATCGAGAGTTCGTTCCTCGGCTTCTGCATCAGCAGTCGCGGATCGATCAAATGGACGGCAAAAGCGCACGCGAGGTTTAAGCAGAGAGTCAGGGAGATCACCCGCCGCAACCGCGGCCATGCCGTGCAGGCCGTCATCGACGAACTGCGCCGCTACGCCGTGGGGTGGATGAACTACTTTGGCATCAGCCGCACCTACCGCGAAGTGCTGGAGCTCGACGACTGGATCAGGCGGCGTGTAAGGTTATACCATTGGAAGCAATGGAAAAGGCCGCGCACCCGCAGGCGCAATCTCATCAAACTGGGAGCCAATCCCGATGAGGTTCACATGGCAAGCCGAAGCCGGAAGGGATACTGGCGCATGAGCCGAAACAGCATCGTGCAACAGGCCCTGAGCAACCGCAGGCTAAAGGAACAAGGAGTGCCCGAACTGAGAAGTATCTGGATCAAGCTGCACCACGGAGAAGCTGTGAAGCCTCACCGTTAGTCTGATTGGAACCGCCCGGTGCGGAGCCGCATGCCGGGTGGTGTGGGAGGGGTGACAGGCGCAATCCTGTCACCTCCACCCGATTCGGCTTCTGGTTGGTGGTGCTCATTCGATTCCAGTAATCTTAACGTGCGGAAACTCCTTCTGAACGCTCGCAACAATCTGACGATACTCAACTGATCCCTCCTCGGGCTCTCGCAGCATGAGCTTCTTGAGAGATGGGCATGCCACGATCCTTCGCAGCCCGATGAGTGATGTGGGGTTGAAACTGCAATCAAACGATGAAAGCCGTTCCATCCGAGGAAAACGAGCGCCGGTGAATGACGCTCCGACAATCGCAAGGTTCTTGACTCGGGGGAAATGAGCCAAGGACTCGCTGGCTAAGTCGCTCAAGTCACCACTGAAACAATACAGGTCAGTCATGTGTGGCTGTGATCCCAATCCACTCAACAGCCGTTCCACGGCAGGCGCAGCTCCCTGTCCAATCGTGAGCACCTCAATACTTCCAAATCGTCGCAGCGCAGCAGCGAAGATGTCTATGCGAGGCAAGTCTGTCTCGAAAGCCTGATAGTCCACCTGAACATGCGTGGGCCTAGCGCCTCTAGCCATCTCCCAAAGGGATGGAAAGCGATCATCTGTGATACCATCTGGATAGGTCCACTGGACAATCAATCGCCGGTTCACTTCTTCCTGAAGTATACCACGATCGCAATCCCAGCGGTGTAGGATCACTGCGGTCACGCCCGCTGCGACATTCAAAGCGACCGATAAGCAAAGTAGAATGTGCTGTGCTCGAAGCTTCATGCCGATGGACTCTGATTCTTAGCCGAACAGTGTGGATGGTTAACAGATCGTGAGGTTTGTGAGCAGCTTTATCGCCAACGTTTTTGTCGGAAAAGTACGGGCTGTGGTGCTCATGGGTGTCGTTTTACCCTCCTATGCCGTAGCTGGGCAACAAAAATGTGGCTTTGCAACGGCATAGGAGGGTAAATTCCATGTGTGAATATTCCAAACCCCCAACCCAACCTGGAGGAGCGGCTGCGCGGCGTACTGCGGCTGAAGCAGTACAGCAAGCGGACGGAGGAAGGCTATGTGCAATGGTACAAGCAGTAGGAAGGGGTCGGGAGGCGATTCCTGACAGCAAGGCTTTTGGAAAAAGGCCTTCAGAAAGAGGAGGCTCAAAAAAAATGCGTTTTATTGGCAGATCTGCCAATAGACGAATCGCCGAGGTCATGGAAACCTCGCGCGCCATTCAACCATGGCAGGAGCCATGCAGGCGAAGGCGTCTTCCTCTCACTCAGAATCCCGGCCGCCGGACGGGAGCGCAGAAGACGTGGAGACTGGGAGAAGAGGAGTCGAGCACGGTGGCGACGTGCGAGGCAGACAGTGCGAAGCATTGGGCGCAGCCCGACACGAGTGTGAGGCACGAGGGAGTCAAACTTGGAGTGTTGGAGCCTTGGAGCGACAGAAAGCACCGAAGCCGCGGCGGAAGCCGGTGTTCACGCTGACGCGGGAGCAGGTCATCCAGCACTGCCAGGAAGAGGGCCACTGCCTGTGGGTGGCAGGACAGGTGCTGGCGCTGATGGCCCTGATGAATCAGCGCCAGTGGACCATCCTGGCGCTGGCGGAGCACTCGGGCGTGTCACGTTCCCACATCTCGGAAATTCTGAGTTTGAAGACGGCGGCCTCGACGGACATCCAGCACATCCTGGCGCAAACGTTTGGTCTTGAGATCTTTGACTTTCACCTGCTGACGGCGCTTTCCCTACGCGCCGAAGTGTCGGGATAGCGACATTTACGACAAAGCGGAGGGATGAGAAGATGCTGCCATGAACGCGGCCCCAACCTGCCTGCTTCCCTGCCCTTCCCCTCCGGTCGCTTGCCGGACGCGCTGGGGGCGGCTGAATCGGCTCATGGGGTTTGGCCATCGGCTCATGGATTTTGCCCATCCGCTCCAGCTTTTTGGCCATCGGCTCATGGGTTTTAGCGATGCGCTCCAGTATTCCGGCCATCGGCTCATGGGTTTCACCCATCGGCTCCAGCTTTCAGGCCATCGGCTCATGGATTTTGCCCATCCGCTCCAGCTTTTTGGCCATCGGCTCATGGATTCTGCCAATCGGCTCCATCTTTTTGGTCATGGGCTCATGGGTTCTGGCCATCCGCTCCAGCTTTCTGGGAATCGGCTCATGGGTTTTAGCGATGCGCTCCAGGGTTTCGGCCTTCGCCGCGAGGTCCGTGCCCTCCTCTCTGGGTCTCCCCCTCTCCTCTTCACCACGTCTTTCCCCACCCTCAACCTCAACCACCATGCCAACGGCGCTCACCTGGGACCAGCCGGGTCTTACTTGGGACTCAGCCACCTGGGACGGCACCGTGGCACCACCACCCCGCAAAACCATGAACAACACCAAAGCCATCATCGACTTCAGCGGCTACACCAGCCCTGAACTGGGCCCTGACGCCCACACCATCCATGACAAGATGACCACCAACGCGGCTACGTTCGCCACCCCCACGGTGACGATGACCGCGCTGGCCACCCTGATCACCACCTTCGACACCGCCCTGAGCAACCGCGCCAGCGGTGCCAAGGCGGACGTCCTCGCGCTCAGCGATGCACGCGACGCGCTGGAGGAAGCGCTGGGCGTGCTGGGCGGCTACGTCAACGGCATCGCCAAAGGCGACCCGCTGATCGTGGAGCAAAGCGGCTTCCCCTCCTACGAGACCACGCGCACGGCGGACACCTCCCCACCTGCGTCCCCCACCAACCTGCGCCTGCGCCAGGGTGGCCTCAGCGGCTCCATCGTCGCCCGCTACAAGCCTGACCGCCAGCAGAGCGTCAACGAGGTGCAGACCACCACCGGCGACCCGAACAACGAAGCTGACTGGCACACCAAGGGCATGTTCCAAGGCGGCAAGGCCGAGATGAGCGGCTTCACCCCCGGCACCGTCGTCTGGGTGCGCGTCCGCACCGTCGGCCTCAAAGGCGTGATGGGTGCCTGGAGCGATCCCGCGCAGATCCGGGTGCTGTGAGGAGGGCTCGCTACGCGAGCGTTGGCCCATTTGGATTGGAGAGGAGCGTGGACGCTCTCGTCCGCTTGTTCCAAACAGCGGACATGAGTGTCCGCGCTCCCTTCACATCCAGCATCGAGAATCGAGAATCCAGCCCACCATGTTCGATCCATCCAAACCCGCCGATTGCAGCCCACTCGTCGCCGCCGAGATGCGCGGCCAGTTGAATGGGCTCAAGGATTTGATCGACACTATTCCCGTCGGGCCGCCGGGTCAGAACGGCAGCAACGGGACCAACGGCAGCGATGGTGCCCAAGGGCCGCCCGGGCCACCGTTCACGAACTTCATCGTCGATGGCGTGAACATGCTGAACCCGACGGATCCTGCGTCAGCGCAGACGAACTTTGATGGCAATGCCGTGCGGCTGCTTTTTAACATCCCGCGAGGCTTTACCGGTAACGATGGAGCGGCGGGAATGCCGGGCACCAATGGGAGCGATGGTGCCCAAGGACCGCCAGGAGCGCCATTCACGAACTTCGTCGTGGATAACGTGAACCAACTGCCACCGGGAAGCATGCCGAACGTCTCGGCGAACTTCGACGGCACGGCGATGCGGCTGAACTTTGGCATCCCGCAGGGCATCGAAGGCCCGCAGGGCGCAACCGGACCGCAAGGCCCGCCCTTTGCCAACGCCCTCGTCGATGGTGTGACGACCTTGAACCCCGGCGACAACGCGACGGTGCAGACCAGCTTCGATGGCAACAACGTGCGCTTTCAGTTTGGCATTCCCCGTGGTCCGAATGGCAACGATGGTGGCAGTGGCCCCCAAGGCCCGCCGGGCGAGGTGACGACGATGCAGCTCAACAGCGCCATCAACGGCACCAGCAACAACAGCAATGGGGTGAACACGCTGGTCATGACCGTGAGCGATCCACCCACCGTGGGCGAGGTGCAGGCCATCGCCAGCAAGTTGGATGAACTGATTCTGGCGCTGAGGAGGTGAAGAGAGGAGCGCGGACACTTTGTCCGCT
>CANIZT010000277.1 GCA_947471905.1 Verrucomicrobiaceae bacterium | reverse complement strand
GAGCTGAATCACCGCATCCGCACGCGTGAGCGGGCGTTGCGCCACCTCTTTGGCAAGAAGGCCGCGATTCGCAGGCAGCTTTAAGGCAAGCGACCAGCGATAGAGCGTGCTCCAGTCCGCCTTGTTGTCGGGGTTGAAGGTTTTGTCCTTGGTCTCGATGCCCCAGGAGCACAACGATTCGATGGCGGCACGATCCGCGTCGTCTTGAACGACATCCGAGAAGCGCGGTGTCGTGATCATGGCCCATTGCGATGTGTTAGGCTGCGAACGCACGAGACGTGCGAGCACGCGGGCGAGTTCGCGGCGCGTCATGATTTGATCCGCGCCAAACGAGACGCTGTCCACATCCGCCTGCCAGATACCGCGCACGGCGAGCATGTTCGCGGCTTCAAAGTGCAGCGCGTCGGTGGGCATGTCCTGCCACGGCCAGATCAAGACGCCAGGGCCACCGCTGCCGCGCACGAGGCGGAGTTGAATCTCGCGCCAGTGTTTCTGCGAAGCGGCTGCGACTCGTGGTTGCAGGCCGTCGCGCAGACAGATCCATGCGAGCGTAGCGCTGGCCTGCCCAACGTGCATCATCTGGCCGTGCAGACGCAGTGCGCTTTGCACCACACTGCTGACGCCGATGTTCTTTGAGCAGCCAAGAAGACCGTTCATCTGCACGGGAACGAGTCCGCGCAGTGGAAACATCGCGCGATCAGTGTCGGTGTGCCAACCGCGTGCAGGCGTCTGCACATAGAGCCACGGGGCGTTGCGATCTTCGCCGATGAAACGACGGCGCGTGGGGTGGAAATCGATGTTGAATTGGAAACCGAAGACCGCATCGGGTACCAAGACTTTCGCCCATTTCGGTTCGCGGGTTTCAGCGCGAATGTCCTGCTCGCGCAACATGTAGAGCGCTTCGAGGCGCAAACCTTCGCGCACATAGGGCTTCGGCGGCAGCAAATCAGGCGTGCCGAACTCGGTGGTGAGCTTCATGTAGCGGAACGTCTGCGGGAAGTCGCCCACACGATCATGCACGGCGGTTTGCAGGTGATACAGCATGCTCAGCGCGTGCTGCTTCGCGTCGTCGAAGATGATCTGGCGCTGTGCGGGCGTGAGATGAACGATGTTTTTCTTTGAGGCACCGGGCGCGGTTTTTTCGAGCGCATCCACGACGCGCTGCGGCAATTGGCACAGCGGATAATCATGCACCGGCCAGTTCAAGAATGTCGCTTCAGTGCCAGCGGCCAGATCGTTGTGCCAGCGATCCACCAGACGACGATGCGTGTACACGCTCCAGCCCGACTGGCTGTAAATGCCGGCGCTCATGTCGCTGTCTACCCACGGAGGTGTTTTGTCGAGCTGCGCAAAGGAACGCGGATCGTAGATCGCCGGCTTCGGAATGGTGCTGTCCTTGCCAGCCTCACGCAGCACCAAGCACCAGGACAGCGGGTTCATCTCCTGCTGATCAGCGTCGTCGTAAGTCGCAGGAGCACTTGCTTCACCAAAGCGGGATTTCAAATCGGCACCGGCACCGTATTTGGCACCGCTGAGCCGGATCACATCGCCCCAGTCGGAGGAATCGAGCGTGAGCTTCGCGCGGACGGTTAATGGCTGGGCAGACGGGCTAAAGCCCGAACTACGAACGAAGCTGACTTCGGTTACGCGATTCTCTTCGACACGCACTTCGGCAGCCTGCCAGCCGCGTTCGATGCGCAGCACACCGGCATCGACGTACGGCTTCACGAGTTCCTCGAATATTTTTGCAGCTGCGGCTGGTTCAATGGTTTCAGTGCCGCAAAACGCGTTCCCTGGTGTGGCGATGCCATAAGTCTGCGAGTTGTGGGCACGAATGCGGTCGATCACCTCGCTGTAAATGCCGCTGCGCGGAAAGTTCACGCGACGACCGTTCACCGTGGTCCATTCATCGGGACATCCGACGCCTTCGGCACTGAACTGGCCACCGAGCCATTCGATGTCATTGACGAGCACAATCTTTTTTACGCCAAGCCGCGCAGCTTGAACCGCAGCCGCACAGCCGGATTCATTGCCGCCGACGATGAGCAGGTCGGCTTCGACGATTTCGGCATTCGCAGCCACGATGAAGGCTGCAAACAGGAGTAGGATGAGTCGCTTCATAGAAGTGGTGCTGTGACAGCGAGAACCGCTGCTTTGCTGAAATCAAGCCCCCGCCACCCGCACCGTTGCGTAGCTCTTTTTGCCTTTGCGCAAGATGCAGAGCCTGCCGCCGAGGAAATGATCGGCGCTCAAGGTGGGCACGGAACCGGCATCGACTTGCTGGTTGTTGATGTAGAAGCCGCCGCCTTTCATCAGGCGACCGGCATCGCCTTTGGAGGTGGCGAGGCCGAGGGTGACGAGGAGGTCGGCCACCTGCGGGATGTTCGTGAGATCGACTGCGGTGCTGGGAGCAGATGCGGTGGCTTCGATGAGGGTGCCGACATCGGCGGTGGCGAGATCGGCACCACCAAAGAGCGCTTGCGACGCGAGGATGACTTTTTGCAGTTCGTCCTCGCCATGAACCATGCGGGTAACCTCAGCGGCGAGACGTTTGTGGCCGCTGCGGAGCTCGGGGCGGGCGTTGTGCTCGGCTTCGATGGCTTCGATCTCCGCATGCGTAAGCAGTGTGAACTGGCGCAGGAAGCGCGGCACGTCGGGGTCTTCGGAGTTCACCCAGAACTGGTAGAAGGCATACGGGCTGGTCTTCGCCGGGTCCATCCAGATGGCTCCGGCCTCGGACTTGCCGAATTTTTTGCCGGAACTCGTGGTGATGAGCGGAAAGGTGACGACGAAGGTCTGCTGGCCGCGCAGTTTGCGCACGAGATCGATGCCGGCGGTCATGTTGCCCCACTGGTCGCTGCCGCCGATCTGCACGGTGCAGCCGTGGCGTTCGTTGAGCACGACGAAGTCATACGACTGCAGGATCATGTAGGTGAACTCGGTGAACGAGATGCCGGACTCCAGACGAGCGCTGACGGATTCCTTCGCGAGCATCCACGCGATGGTGAAGTGCTTGCCCACATCGCGTAGCAGTTCGACGGCGCTCAATTTGCAAATCCACGAGGCGTTGTCTTCGATAATGGTCTTGTCGGGAATGAGGATGCTCCTAATTTGCACTTCGATGCGCTTCACAAAGGCGGCCACGGTCTCGGGCGTGTTGAGCGTGCGCTCGTTGGCCTTGCCGCTGGGATCGCCGATCAAACCGGTGCCGCCGCCGACGATAGCGATGGCCTTGTGCCCATGCTCCTGCACGCGGCGCAGGGCCATGAGCGGCAGCAGGTTGCCGATGTGGAGGCTGTCCGCGGTGGGGTCAAAGCCGCAATAGAAGGTCTGCTGGGTCTTGAGGGCTGCTTTGAGGGCTTCGAGGTCGCTGCACTGCTTGAGCAGGCCGCGCCATTCGAGATCGGCGATCAGGTCGGTCGTGGGCATGTAAAGATGAAATTACGGGGTCGATCCCGGTTCGCTGCGCAGGAGCTGCGAACCATTGAAGCGCTCGTTGGGTTTGAATAGCCAGCCCGGGCTGGCATTGCTGACCTCCCAGCGGCGCAACTCGAACTCGGGCAGGACGAGGTTGCTGTTCGGATCAAACACCTTGCGGCCCGTGTAGCGGCCCCACATGCGGTATTCGGTGTTGTGATCGTCACCGTAGGCATAGCCTCCATCGGTCGGCTGCTCCGGCAGACGGTTCGGGATTTTCTGATAGCGCTCGTTCATGATGACGAGCTTCGAGGTGCTCCAATCCTGCCCCGGACTGCGCAAGTAACCCCACAAGTGTGTGTGGTCGATATAGAAGCGGCGGCCGATGTAGTAGTCGCCACGTGGCTCCAAGGCGATCTGCCGACGGCGTGTCTCGACCGACGCCGCCTGCTGCGGCGAGAGGCCGGTGGTTTCACAACCGGTGATGAGCAGGCTGAGAAGAAGGAACAAGGCGGAAAAAACAAAACGGGGCGACATGGTGGCGTACATTGTGAAGCGTGGGGCCGCTGCCGCAATCAGAAAGGCGGTTTGCGGTGTTGCTGGAAAATTTGGCCGTGTGGCAAGCGCGAGATTACCTACCGTTGACATGCCACCAGCTTGTTTTAAAGCGCGCGCATGCACATATCACGACTACCAGCCTGCTTATCCAGCGTTTCCATGCTGATCACGCTTTCCATTTCATCTGGCATCGCTGGTGAGGCCTTCTTTTCCAAGGACGGCAAGACAGTAACGATGGGCCTTAATAATGTGCTGGCGGGCCTGGTACAAGTGGACATCGACACGGGAAAGATCACGCAGGTGCCTTTGCCAACAGAGATCAAAGACGAAGGCATCGACAGTGTCGCGCGAGGCGGTGATGGCGAGGCGCTGTTCCTCGCTAAAGATGCCGTGTGGGTGTGGACGCCCAAGGCGGTGAAACGAATTTATGCTACCACACCCGTGGCAGGTGCCACCGACCTGTTCGTAGCCACGCAGCCAGGCACACCGCTCACCGATTGTCTGTTTGTGAGCGGCAATGAAAAAGATGCTGCGGATACTGCCTACAACGCCGGCAGCTTCTACGGGCGCAAACCGGGCAGCAAAAGCAAGGCCTTCGCCTCCATTTTCTGCCGCCGTGTTCCCGATGCGACCGGCGGCGTGTTCTCTGATGACGGACGACTTTTCTTCATCAGCAGTGGCGATCTCTGGGAAGGCGGTATCCAGGTGGAGGAAGATCCCAGCATGGAGCGGCTCGGCACACTGGTCGCTGCGCGCATCGCCCCGCTGGCCATTTCAAACACGGATGAGGCCAACGGCGGCGGCATGTGGATCAACCATGCGGCTCCTGCAGGAAACTGGATCTACCTTCAACTGCGCGGACGCCATATGGCCACGCTGCTGCGCACACCGCTGCCTGCGAAGCCGCTGTATGCGCCGGGTGAAGGCGAATTCCCCACCGTGAAAGATCAGATCAATGCCATGGCGCACTCGCTGACCAAGACACAGATCATCGCCGACGATCTCGGCGACGTGTTCGGCTTCTGTGCCACCGAAGTCGCCGGCAAGCCGCGCGTGTTTTACTGCACCCGCAGCGAGGCCGAGGGCAAAGGCCCTGCGATGCTGCTATGGGAAGGCGAAAGTCCGGCGCGCATCGTCGGCTACTTGCCAACGGAGTGATGCCAGATTCAAGCAGGAGTATGGGCACCTACTTAACGGCAATGATGGCCGCCGTAGCCGCCGCCATATCCACCACCAAAACCGCCATACCCGCGGCCGCCGTAGCCACCGCCGTAACCGTAGGAAGGCGACCCGTAGCCGCGGTTATAACCGCCGTAATACGAGGGGCGGGAGTAGGAGTTGCCGTAGCCAGAGCCGTAGGGGGTGGCATAGACGTCACACGAAGTTAACGAGCAAGCGACGGTGACTGAAGCGAGGAGGAGGAGAAGTTTTGTTTTCATGGTCGCTGGATTCGACGCAGCACTCTTCAGACTATTCAAGCAAACCAATCGCCTCATGGTGCTGGCAGCCAATTCCCGCTTCCCATCCTGCCCTGCTCATGCCAGCATCGCGGCCACCATGAAGCATTTACTCCGTCTCACGTTTCTTTTTGCCTGCACCATCAGCGCCTTTGCTCAAAAGGGTGGGCCGCTGATCTCTCCTGAGATCCAGAGCGATCACAGCATCGTCTTCCGCCTGCGTGCGCCGAAAGCACAAGCGGTTCAGCTTCGCGGCCAATGGGACAAGCAGCAGATCGAAATGACCAAGGATGCCGACAATGTGTGGAGCAGCACCGTGCCAGACGTAAAGCCCGGTGTATGGGAATACAGCTTTATCGTCGATGGACTGACGATGGTCGATCCGCTCAACCCAGCGCTCAAGCCGCAGCGCAATCCAAGCGCAAGTATCCTGCACATCCCTGGCACGCCACCGAACGTGTGGGACTTCCAGGACGTGCCGCATGGCACGGTGCATCAGCACACGTATCTCTCCAAAGCACTCGGCAGACAGCGCAGCGCCTGGGTTTACACGCCACCGGGCTATGAAGCCGATGCAAAGACGAAATACCCGCTCTTC
>CANIZT010000276.1 GCA_947471905.1 Verrucomicrobiaceae bacterium | reverse complement strand
GAAGATCATCGAAGACCTCAACACGCGCTTTAACACCTCATTCACCGAAGACGAGGTCATGGTGATCAAGCAACTAGAGAAGAAGATCAGCGAGGATGAGGCGCTCCAGCAGCAGCTCAAGAATGGTTCGAAGCACGCGGTCGAGGCAACTTTCCGGCAGGTGGCCGAAGATGCCTTTCAAGACTTGGTGAACGACAACTTCAAGTTCTACAAAAAGGTCAGCGAGGACGACGAAGTCTCGAAGGAGTTCTTTGCGCGCTTGTTCGAATGGTATGTCGAAGGACGGAAGAAGACACCGCCAAAGAAGTAGAACTGATTAAGAAGGAGAAGCTCAAGACGAAGATGTAATACCGGCTGATGATCTCTTCTCGCTCTGCGGAAGTCATTTGCCTCTTCATTGGCTTGCGCTCGTGGGTGCGTTCGTAGATGAGATGACATCTATTGTTCAATCCTCAAACCATCGCTTCACAGCCTCAGGGATAAACCTGACCAAGCGACCGGCCTTGCGGAAGGGCAGCCCTTGGTTTCGCAGATTGCTAACATGTCGAGAACTACAGCGAGCATAGTCTGCCACATCCCGAACAGTCCAGAGGACGGGTCCGTTTTGCGAAGATGCGCTAGTGGTAGCGGGCGTTTCAGGTGGATTTGGGATTGCGTTCATCGCCATGATTAGCGTGTCAACCAGTGGGTGCATGGCATAGCAATTGGCTTCCACCAAAAGCACCTTGTTGCGCAACGAGAACTGATCGCACCTCTGGGCACCCTAACCAAAATTTGAAACGGACTCAGCTTTGTGACATGACAAGTTGTGACAACTAACTTTCCAATTCATTCCATGAGGAGCACGATGCCAAAACCCAAAAGTAGAACGAGACCTAGTGAAATAGAAAAGACTGGCACTATGGAGAACCAAGAGTGTCCGGCCAATCTCCATTGCCAATCGAAGCTACCCCCATCCCCGCCGAAGATACCGAAGGCACCACGGCAAACCTGAAGGCCCTGCGCGCCATCTACCGCGCCGCGTATGCCAAGATCGAGGCCGCGCGGGTGGCCAACCTCAAGCAGCTCACCGATCCTCTCACCCTCCGCCTCAAGCAGCTCGAAGCCGACCTCACCAAGAAAGACCGCGTGCCCGATGCCAAGACCGTGCGCGAGTATCGGGAGAAGCTCAGTGAAGGCAGCGCGGTCGTTCCCTCCGGGGCTGCGCAGCTTGACCGCACTTCAACCAATGGCAGCGCAGCCGCGAAATCCAATGAAGCGGGCAAGAGTGCCCGCGCTCCCCTCAAGAAATTCCCAACTGGTGATGACCGCAAGGCGGCCGAGTGGGTGCTGAGCGTGGGAGGCATCATCCGCATCCAGGGCAGCGACCAAATGATCTTGGATGTGACCGAACTCCCACGCGGCAAGTTTGAGATCACTGGAGTCTATCTCGAATTCACCTCCACCAACCGGCCCAAGGGACCCATTGACAATTTCCTGCCGCTGGCAGGCTTGAAGGGGCTCACTCGGCTGAATGTGAGAAATGTGCCGATGACTGACGCACATTGGGAAATCCTCCCCTCGCTTCCCTCTCTCCAAGCCTTCATGGCCGAACGAACCGGGGTGACGGATGCTGTTTTTGCCGTGCTGGCGGCCACCCAAATCAAGATTCTTGACCTCAACTATGAAACCTCGGTCACGGGAGAAGGGATGGAAGCTTTGCGCGCTGCGAAGAGCCTTGAAAGGCTCCAGATCTATAACTTTTTGCCTTCCGAGGAAGGTTTGCGCCAACTTGGAAAACTGGACACGCTGATTTCCCTCGCCTTGTCTGGGGCTGGTAGCAAACTCCGCGATGAGCACCTTCCGCTCCTTGCGGGATTGAAAAAACTCGAGTTCCTGCTGGTGCGCCGCACCGCCCTGACGGCAGAAGCCTTGGCTTCGATGAAACAATGGAGCGGGTTGACGACCTTGGGCTTTGACATGAAACCGGGCACCACCGCCGACCAAGTGGCAAAGCTGGCGAAGGCCTTTCCCAAACTGGAGGTCTTTTCCATCGAGGGGGAGGAATCGTGGAGCTATGCCGCTGAGGATGTCAGCGCCCTGGCAGGCTTTCCTAAACTGAAGACCTTTTCTTCGACGACGAGCAAGATCGGCGATGCGGCCATGAGCGGAGTGCTGGCCCTGTCAAAGCTGGAAAACTTGCGTTTCTCCAACTGTGTCAGGATCACCGACGTCGCGCTGGAAACCTTCGCTGGGCACAAATCGCTGAAATCGCTGTTCTTTGAGTCGATGCCAAACATCACCGATGCAGGACTCGCCCACCTCACGGGTCTGCGTTCTCTCACCAAGCTGGAACTCAAGAGCTGCCCCAAGCTCACCGACACCGCCATCGCCGCCTTCAAGAAAGAACGCCCGGATGTGACGGTGACGAAGTAGCGGGTGGGAAGGCATTGGTGCGTCTCCCTCTTTTTTTTGATTTCCTGCTTCCCGTCGGCTGCTTTTTTTGATTCAATCCGCAGTCCAACCTCTGTTTCTCCATGAAATCGAAGCGACACCGCGCGGCCCAGAAGGGCGGTGGGGAAGCTTTGCAGCGTGGGGGGAGGAAGCACCGCAAGCCGGTCTTTACGCTGCCGCCGGAGCGAGTGGTGGAGCAGTGCCTGAAGGACGGGCGGGATCTCATCTGCGCCGGTCAGGTGCTGGCGGTGCAGAAGCTGATGCAGGCGGCTGGCTGGCCCATCGCGGTGCTGGCAAAGAGGGCGCATGTGTCAGTGAGCCATCTCTCGGAGTTCCTGCGCTTGAAGAAATTCCTCACCTGCCAACTGATGCGCCGGATCGCGGGGGCGTTTGGCCTGAAGCTATCGCAGGTGGATCACTTGGCGGAGGATCTGGCGGGCTGCTAAGTTTCGCTATAGCGTGGTTTTCATCTTCCCGACCGGGTGAAGCGTAGGGCCATGAACGCGACGCTGACATCCAGACTGGCTGGCCCGGAGACCGGGAGCCGGGGAGCGGTGCACCTGCGTGCAGCTCGGAGCCTCGAAGTCGTCAGCCGGAATCTCGGCGCGGGAGGTCAGAGTCTCGGGAACGGTGGGCCGAATCTCGGCACAAGAACACGGACTTGGACGGTTGCTGCACCGAATCTCGGCGCAAGACCTCGGACCTTCAGCACTGCTGCGCCAGATCTCGGCGCGGCACCTCAGAGCCTCGGCACTCCTGCGCCGAATCTCGGCACGGCACCTCGGAGCCTCAGCGCTGCTGCGCAGGATCTCGGCGTGGCGCTGCGGACCTTCAGCACTCCCGCGCCGAATCTCGGCACGGCACCTCGGACCTTCGGCGCTGCTGCGCCAGATCTCGGCACAGGACCTGACATTCTCCCAAGTCTCACGCCAGAATCTGGCGCGACGTGGTGGACCTTACCAGATCATACGCCGGATTTCGACGCGACGTGCTGGAGCGAGGTAAAGACCACGCAGCCTGCTGATTTTCAATGCCTCCAGCCGCCCAGGCTGAACGGGGGCGCGGACACTCCTGTCCGCTGGTCACTTCCTCCCAGCAGCGGACAGGAGTGTCCGCTCTCCTCTCAATCCCGCCATGCCCAACTGGGATGAAGGCACCTGGGACAGCGGCTTTTGGGATGAGCCATCCGCACCGCCGATTTTTCCGACCGCACCGAAACGCAAACCACGAACCAACCGACGCACCATGGCCTCGAACCCAACACCCGACAATAACGACATCCTCCGCGCCCTCGCTGATCGCATGGCGGACGGCTGCCACACGCATGAAGCCACCATCGGCATCCTGCAACACACGGAGGCGGCGCTCCGTGCCGCCATCACCGCCCTGTCCAACGCGGAGACGCAGGCGGAAGTGAAGAAGACCGCGGTGAGCACCGCCTATACCGCTTTGCAGGCGGCGGACGATGCCGGCTTTGCCACTTTGACTGGTTGCAAGCTGTGTCTGGCGCAGAAGCTGGGCCAGCGCTGGAGCCCGGCGTGGGGCCCGACGGGTTTTCCCGGCCAATCCACCGCTGTGCCAGACACGCAGGACAAACGCTTCACGCTGTTGGACAAGCTGAAGAACTACTTCACGCTCGTCCCAGCGCATGAAAACGTCGGCATGGGTGCGAGTGCGGCCCTGTGTGGTGCCGCTTGGACGACGCTTTCCGATGCGCGACAGGCGGTGAGCGATGCGGAAAGCGCGCAGACGACTGCCTTTGCCACGCGCACCACGGCCACCGATGCGCTGCGCAAGCGGGTGCGCGGGCTGATCAATGAACTGGAGGCACTGATCGCCGACGATGATCCGCGCTGGGAGGCCTTTGGCCTAAACATCCCGGCGAACCCGACCGCGCCGGAGCCGGTGGCGAGTGTGACCGCCGCCGCGCTGGGCAATGGCCGCATCGAAGTGAGCTACCCGTATGCGACACGGGCGATCCGCTACCGCATCGAGACCTTCATCGTGGCCGTGGATACCGAGTGGCAGAACAAGGCCAGCGCGAAGGACCTGGAGGTGATCCTCAAAAACTTCACTGCCGCGCAGGTCGTCAAGCTGCGCGTCGTCGCCAGCAACGACGGCGGCGATGCGCCTCCAAGCCCCGAAGCGCAAGTCACGGTGACTTAGCGCCGATCAAAAGACGAGGAGAGGAGGAGACGCGCTTCGCTCGGGAGATCGGGAGAAGCACTCCTCGTCTCCCAGTCCCCAAGTCTCCTCTTTTCCAAGTCTTCAACCTCCATGCCCTACGATCCCACCCTTCCTGCGAACAACGCGCCGAACTCCTCGGCGCAGATGCGTGCGCAACTCAACGGCCTCAAGGATTTGATCGACGCTGTGCCTGCCGGTCCGCCGGGCCAGAACGGCAGCGATGGCGCGAGTCTCACTGGCGCTGTCGTCGATGGCACGAACACGCTCAACCCCGGAGACGCCGCCCAGGCCAGCGTGAGCTGGGATGGGGCGAATGTGCGGTTCACGTTTGCTCTGCCACGCGGGTTTGACGGCACCAATGGCATCAACGGCAGTGATGGTGTGCCCGGCGTGATGGGACCGCCGGGGCCGCCCTTCAGCAACTTCGTCATCGACAGCGTCAGCACGCTCAACCCTGCCGATCCCGCCACGGTGCAGACGAGCTTTGATGGCACGAATGTGCATTTCGCTTTCGGCATTCCGAGAGGGTTCACCGGCAACGATGGCAGCACCGGGGCACAAGGCCCGCAGGGTCCTCAGGGTCCGCCCTTTGCACAACTGGTGGTGGACAGTGTGACGACGCTCGATCCCAGCAATCCCGCCGCCGTGAACCTGTCCTTCGACGGCACGAACATCCATTTCCAGTTCGCCATTCCACGCGGCTACCCCGGCAACGACGGCGGCAGTGGTCCGCAGGGCCCACCGGGCGAGGTGACGACGATGCAGCTCAACAGCGCGATCAATGGCACCAGCAATAACAGCAATGCCGTGAACACCTTGGCCATGACCGTGAGTGATCCTCCGACGCAGGGTGAGGTGCAGGCCATCGCCAGCAAGCTGGATGAACTGATCCTGGCGCTAAGGCGGTAGGGCAGAGAGGAGCGCGGTCACTCCTGACCGCTTCGGGAACGCGGCGGACGGGAGCGTCCGCGGTCCCTTCAGGTGTGGCGGGGGCGAGACAGCAGGCAGGAAGGATGAGCACCCAGTTAAGAGTCAAGCGTTATGAGCCAAGCTCGACACATCACGCCCAACCCTTAACCTCTAACTCGTAACCGCTCCCCCATGAGAGAGCGTTGTTGCCCAAGCCGACGTTGCGAGCGTAAAGAAGAGGCATGTCCGAGCATCTCAACGCGCGCTTGTTTGTCTGGTTCCGCATTCTGTTTAACTGCCGGTTCTACTACCCGGTGTTCACGGTGCTGTTTCTCGATCTGGGGCTGAGCATCGGGGAATTCGCGGCGCTGAATGTGGTGTGGGCGCTGACGAGCGTGGTGCTGGAGGTGCCGTCGGGGGCGCTGGCGGATCGCTTTGGCCGCCGGCCGCTGGTGGTGGCGGCGGGGGTGCTGATGGTGTTGGAGATGGGAGTGCTGTGCGCGATGCCGGTGG
>CANIZT010000275.1 GCA_947471905.1 Verrucomicrobiaceae bacterium | reverse complement strand
CTGCCACTGCCGCCGGTCCACTTGCCAGCGGATGAATTGTTCTTGAAGGGCCGGGGCGCTTTGTTGGTTTGTTTCTGACTCCTCATTGTCGTGTGTTGGTGCTATAGAGCACAATACCCTGCTTCACCAGCCTCAAGCGCCCTGCCTCTTTTTAGACGGCTTGGGCGTCTTGCCACTGCCACCTGCGGACGATGAATCTGACGCTTTGAGTTTGGCAAAAACCTTCTGCGCATAGTCGGAAGTTTGCTCCGGCGTGAATTCGGGATGCTTTTCCAAGCGCGACTTCATGATGTCTTTGAATTTATCACGCGCTTCAGGCGAAAGAGTGCCATACAAATCGCGATCCTGCTCACTCAGGAATGAAGACGGTTTCACCTTGTCGCTATTCTTCTTGGTGGTAACGGCCAGTTGAGTCTTCCCGCTGCCTCCAGGGGAAAGCTGCTGTCCTTGGTAGTGCATCGCGACGATTTCTTCACCGACCTGCATTTCAATGTGGGTATCATAGAGTTCGGCGCCGGGGCTGGCCGTCACGAGCCGCCAGCCTTGCGCATTGGCTTCCTCCGAAACCACAGAGCGCTGCTTGGTCTCCTTGTTCAACACGGTTGCAATGGGATGGCCATCGATATAGGCGATGCCGGTCAGTTGCAGCGATTCCTGTAAATTCACCGCCCGGGTGAAGGGTGAATGTGTTACCAATTCGTCCGCGAAACTGAAGTCGAGCGGCTGCGGCAGGTCAGGATCGGCCAATGGGGCATCATCAGCCTGTAGGCAGAACGTGGACAATAGAATGGCGCTGACACGAACGAGAAAATTCATTGGGACATCACGAACGACCGCCTAGCATATGTCTATCATCGGAAGACGGCGATGTGAATTACAGCACTGCTATTTTTGGACATTGCGAAACACTATCTGCGATGGATTACCGACCGGTGTGTAGTGGCCGGTAAAGGCCAGTTTGCCGCTACTCTTGTCCACGCGGAAGACGGCGATATGATCAGCGCGCTGATTGCAGCAATAGAGAAAGCTGTTGCTCGGATCGAAGGTGAAGCTGCGGGGATAATCACCCCGTGTCCATTCTTCGGCGACGAAGGTCAGTGCGCCATCTTTGCCTACGGCGAAGATCGCGATGCTATCATGTAGGCGATTGCCGGCATAGACGAACTTGCCATCGGCCGAGACATCGATCTCAGAGCAGAAATTGCTGCCTGCATAGCCCGGCGGTATACTGGGAAGCGTCTGGCGCGGCGTGAGACGGCCTTTCTCCGCATCGTAATCAAACAGCACAACGGTGGAGCCTTCCTCTTGAATGGAATAGAACCAATGTCCATTCGGATGAAACGCGAAGTGACGCGGGCCATCGCCCGCTGGCAGCGAGACAAAGGGCGGATTGTTCGCGGTGAGCGTGCCTTTTTCTGCGTCAAACTTCCACACGTGGATTTGATCGAGACCGAGATCGACGTGAATGACAAACTTGCCAGAAGGATCGGCTTCGATCATGTGCGCGTGATTTTGATCGTGACCACTGATGGCAAAGCTGCCAGGCGCCGCGTTCGTGGCTTTGGTGGGGCCGATTTTGCCCGCGTCCTTCTTCACATCCGTCGCTTCGCCGAGACTGCCATCCGGTTTGATGGGCAGCACGGCCACGGAACCACCGAAGTAGTTCGCCACGAGCACAAATTTGTCGCTGGGATGCACGCTGAGATGCGCCGGGCCTTTGCCTCCGGAGCTGACGCTGTTCAGTAGCTTCAGCGAGCCGTCTTTCTCGATGGCGAAGGCGCTGACGGTGCCGGATTCATTCTCACCGACGCGCTCGGTCTCATTGCCCGAGTACAGACGCGTTTTGGCCGCATTGAAGGCAAGACAGCTCGGGCTCGTGCCCATTTCATAAATTCCAGCTGGTGTCATCGCGCCGGAAGCTCGATCGACTTCAAACAGATGGATGCCACGTCCGTTACCCGGCGGCAGATCGACCTGTGTGGCCTTCATGTTCTTCAACGGCGCGGTGTAGGTGCCCACATAGGCCATGAGTCTGCCCGTGCCATCTGCGGCCTGTGCCCCCAGCAGCGGTGCAAGCATGAATGCGGAACTGGTTTTCAGGAAAGAACGACGGGAGCTGGATGACTGGGGCATGATGATGAGCCTACGGCTTCAAGCACGAGCCTTTTGCACCCGTCCGCCTAACTACGTGATCTTCACAAAAAACTGCCCGAAGTAGCAGAAGGCACCGATGGCCAGATGACAGATGCAGGTGGTGTAAAACTCACCCGGTTTGTCTGCACACCGCACTACGCCGCTGCGGCCCAATGTGATGCCAGTGATCAAACCAAAACCGCCCGCTGCGAGCATGAACATACCGAAGCGTGCGGCCAGTTGCACATTTTCAGGAGATGTCATGGGTCCTATTTTTTGCCAAGCCACTCGACACTGAGAACCTGCTCGATCTCCATCTTGCCACCGGCTTCAGGGATGTTCTCGGTCGTTTTTTTCCAGGTCACGCGACACTTTTTACCAGTGAAAGCCTTGGGATTTTCCAGAACCTTGTCCACCGAGGTGTCAGGCTTCAGAATGAAGTAGGAAACTTCGGTGCCATCCACCGTGCGCATGTTCCAGTGGGCGTAATCTCCTTCCTCAATGCCGAGGAACACACCATCCGTCTGTTTAGCGGCTGTTTTGGCAGCGCCAGCACCCTTGCCATTCTTCAATGCAGCAATGAAGGCCGCGCAGTTCTTGGTGTGCATCTCCGTGGTGGCTTGATAGTCTTCACCATGAAGAACAGGCGTCGGTTTTTCGGTGGTGAGCCACTTAAAGATGCTGCCGTCCTCAAAATAGAGACGTTCTTCCACACGTGCGCCCGCCTTGCTCGCGCTGCCCTTGCTGTAGGTGTTAAAGATAAAAAGCGGCTTCTCGCCTTCCAGATAATACTCCGTGATGCCATCACCATCGTCGCCGCACTTTGCCACGATCTTTTTCACCTCGCCTCCTTCCAACCAGCCGGTCAGGGTAAAGATTGTCGGTTCATCTTTGTACGTGGCAGTGACTTTTTTGAGAGAGTCCACCTTGGCGTTGATTGCATTATACACCGCTCGGTGATGCGCAGTGTCACTCTGAGCGGTAGCAATAATAGAAGAGGCCAGAAAAACGATGGCCGTGCAGAGGTGGCTTGGAAATTGCATTGAAGCGATGAGTCACCAAAAACCAACCAAACGCAATCATTTTAGAATAATGGTTGGTGAGCTGCCGTGCGGCTGGCACGCATGGTGCTTTATCAGATGTTGAATTAACTCAACATGATTGAATTCGCCTTGGAGCAATATCCTCTCCGCCAGACGCTGACCAACGGCGTGCAGGTGATGATCCGTCCCTTGCAGGAGGAGGATGGACCGGCGTTTACGCGGTTTCATGAAGCCATTCCAAGTGGTGAGCGCTTTCTCATCAAGCACCGCTTGAATGGCACGGATGAGATCGAAGCATGGTGCCATGACCTCAACTACGAAAAACGGCTGACGCTGCTGGCGCTGGCGGATGACCAGGTGACAGGGCATGCGACGCTGCATCAGCGGCCCGGTGGCTGGAAACGGCACATCGGCATGGTGGACGCATTGATTCATCCCGATTTCCGTGGCTTGGGCGTGTTGCGGGCGCTGCTGGGCGGTCTGGTGGAGGCAGCAGCTCATGCGGGTCTGACCCGCTTGGAGGCGGAGTTCAATGGCGAGCGTAAGAACACCGTGCAGTCCTTCTGGAAATGTGGCTTCGTGGAGTTGCTGCGGTTGCCAGATTACCTGCGGGACATGCAGGCGCAGCCGCATGATTATGTGCTCATGGGTCTGAATTTGGAAGTGGACTACGAGAACACCGGGGCAGGGGATTGAGTCTCACTGCTCGCCTGCAAAGACGAGTTTCCCTACCGCTTTAGCATGCTAAGCATGTGCGGCATGCTTGCCGCCTCTTCGCTCCGCCCCGCTGTGTTTTTCGACCGTGATGGCGTCATCAATATTTCGCCTGGTGCAGGCTATGTATTGCGTTGGGAAGATTTTCACTTCTCGCCTGGAATCATCACGGCGCTCGCGCTGTGCCGTTCACGCGGCTATGCGACGATTCTCGTCACCAGCCAGCAGGGCGTGGGCAAAGGTCTCATGTCACAGTCCACGCTGGATGAAATGCATGCACGCATGCAGAGCGAACTGGTTCGGCATGATGCCGCTTTCGATGGCATTTATGCCTGCACGCACCTCTCCGGCACATGTGCCTGCCGCAAACCGAGTCCGGAGATGATTTTGCGCGCCCAAACTGAGCACGGTCTCGATTTAACACGAAGCTGGCTTGTTGGGGATCACGACCGTGACATCCAAATGGCGATCAACGCCGGTGTGCCGCACACTATTCGCGTTCTGAGTCATCACGAGCCGCAGGTGATGGCGGAGTTCACGCTGGAAAACACAACGCCGCTTTTTGCACTGCTCAGCAAGTCCTTGCCAGACGCTGCTTGATTTGCCGCATGGCAAAAGCTCAGCGTTTCGCCATCGCGGATTCGAGCGCTTTGCGGTAGTTCACCACGGCATCAGCAACGGCGGCAGAAACCTGCTGACGATAGGTGTCGGAGGCCACGAGCAGACATTCTGGACCATTGGTGAGGAAGCCGCCCTCAAACAGGATGCCTGGACGCTTGCAGCCGGTGAGCACGCTCCACTGCGCACGCTTAACACCACGATCCACGAATTTGAAGCGGCTGATCACGCTGGCATGCACAGCCGTGGCCAGCGCGATGTTGGCGGAGTCCTGCTTGTTACCAGTGACGCCGTTCAAGTTGTAACCGCCACCGCGGCTGATGGTGGCGGAAGCGTTCTGTGGTGTCAGTGCCCAAGTTTCAATGCCAGTGGCGGCAGAACCGCCGGAGTTGAAATGGAAGCTGAGAAAAATGCTCTTCGGCGTCTGGTTGGCGATGGCAACACGTCCGCCCAGTGTGATGAAGGTGTCGTTGGCACGAGTCAGGATGACCTTGAAGCCACGTTGCATGAGCGCCGTGCGCACTGACATCGCCATTTTCAGGGCGAAGTCCTTTTCATAGCCATACACACCGCGTGCACCAGCATCATGGCCGCCGTGGCCAGCATCGACGACGACGGTGTCAAAGTACTCCGCATTTTGAATATGACTCGGATAGAGCACCGGGTCGATCAGCTTGCACAAGTCGAGCCGTGAAAAGAGCACCTTGCCATTGTAGGACTGCAACGGGTAACTCAGGATGAATTTGATGTTATTGATCAGCATTTCCTGTGAGCCGATCTGCGCCTTCAGGATGAGCTTGGAAGAGCCAAGCCAGAAATGATTGCCCTGTAAGCGGAAGGTGGTGAAGCCATAGACCGGGTTGTAAAAATTGCGGATACTCTCTGCCGTCACGTAGTCGCGGCCTTCGATCTTCACGATCTCCCAACCGTCTTTGGATGGCAACACCGACACGGCTTCCGATTTCGTCGTGGCTGGCTTGTCATCATCATCTTCTTTGAATTCACCCTTCATCGGGGCCTCGTTGTCCTTTGCCACGGACTTCGTCACATCTTGGATGGGCTCCAGCTTCGGCGCTGGTTTGGGCGTTTCAGTCTTGCTGGCCGTCTTGGGTGGCGTCGTAGTCTTACCAATCTCAACCTTCTTCTTTGTTCCGCCGCCGGTCGTGGTGATGATGACACGAGGTGGTTTGCCAGTCGTCGGCGTGGAAGTGGCTGGTTTCCGGGTGGTTTTGGGTGGTTCCGACCTTGGCTTACTCGCAGGCGCTGGCTTCGTTTCAGCTTCGGGCGGTGTCTCCTTGCTACCACCGCCGAAGAGCTTTTTGAAGAAGCCCGGCTTATCCTCTGCACGCGCCACGTCGAAAGACGCAGACGCTAGGGCGAAAACGAAGGTGGCGAGGACGGCCTTGGTGATTTTGGAGTGCAATCCGGGAGTCATGACGGGAATGACAGCGAAAATGTGGAAACGGCGGCCCTTTTATAGTCTGAGTCGGCCCCGAGCGCAAACGTTCTGACGCCCCGGTTCTTTCCCGTCCTTGATTCCTGCCCGGACTTG
>CANIZT010000274.1 GCA_947471905.1 Verrucomicrobiaceae bacterium | reverse complement strand
TTCAAATCGACGGCATAAACCTGAGCGCCACGTTTCAACAGCACCCGTGATTGCCGTGCGAGGCGGGTGTAACCGCCCGCAAGAGCAACAGCCTCCTCGATTGTGAGACGAGGCTGAACGCCGCGAGGAAAATTGTAGCGCCCGGGCTGAGTGACTTGGCCGAGGATGGAATACGCCAGGCTGACGTATTCGATCACTTGCACCTGAGCACGCGCCTTGACCAGAATGCGATTCTCTACGGCATAAGAATTTAGCTTCGTCGCAAGGGTAGCAGGACTCGATCCTGCCGCCTTGATCTCCGCATTGCCCTCGGCGGACAGCGTCGGCACATTGATCATGCCATTCCAATCCACACGCACCTGCTGGGTAAGATCGGGCTCCCCGGCAAAGCTGATGGACAGTAGATCCCCCGGTTGGATGCTGTAATGGCCGGCGGAAAGCGGCGGCGGCGGCGGCGGCAGGTCGGGACCGTGTTTCGTCGCACATGAAGTGATCAGTAAACAGAGTGCTAGACCCGTTAGAAAGGACTTGGGCGGAAGCTTCATGGACTGTTGGTTACTGGATTGGCTTGGGAGTGTCAATACAAAGGATTGTGAAAAGTCTTGACGGTATCAGCCGATCTATACTTAATGATTTGTGGAATACCGCGCTGCATTTCTGCTGATAATCAGCCTGACCTTTTTTGATCTAACCGGTATAGGCTTCGGCGCGGTCGAGACTCCCGTGCGGAAATCACTTTCCCCGGTGATTCCAGCAATGTTGCCGCCAAAAAATGACGACGCCATCACCCCACTGCCCAACGCATTGCGGCAGATTCAGCAGGAGCCCATATTGCTATTGCCGCCGCCGAATAGCGAGGGTGCAGTCGTGGCCGTGACACGCTCAGCATCCTCGCGCCGCGCCGCAAATCCTGATGTCGACCCAACCATACAACTACGCCGCTGGCAGACCGTGGCATCCGCTACAGGAATGCAGCCATACACTTGGGGAGTGTCGGGTGACGCCACTGCACGTCTAGCACTGGGAGTACAGTCCACGTTCTTTTACACCGACAATCTCTACTTCCAGCCCGCCGGCCACACAAAGGGTCAAGCCATGTTCGAGATTTCCCCGATCATTAAGCTCGATCTCGGTGATCCCCAGGGCGGCATCAGCAGTACGGGGTCCAAGCAGTCGGAATACTACGCCAGCCTGCTCTATGTACCGACATTCTTCTACCATCTGGGCGAGGACATCGACGACTATGCGCAGCATTTCCTCGGTGAGGTAGGGCGCGTAAACGAGGTGTCCCGAAATGTGCTCCGCATGGAGTATGACGAGCGCCTCCTTGCCTCTTCGGAAAATACCTCGCCGGAGGAGAACTACACACTGTTAGACGCTTCTGCGCTAACTGAATACCGTATCTCACCGATCACCACGTTACGGGGCAAGGCCACTCGTCGCACCATTAGCCTGCCCCGGGGTACGCCAGGCCGCGAGACGTGGATCGGTGAGGCAGGTCTGGTGCGTGAGATTTCACCGAAAACCAAAGTGGGAATCAACGCCGAGGTCGGCCATATCATGTTTGACCAAAGGGCGCTTGGATCGCAAACGTATCAACAGGCGCTGGTTTCCGTTGATTGGAAGCCTACGGCCAAAATAGGACTAACCACTTTCACCGGCATGGAATGGCGGGAGTTCACGAAGATGGTGCCGCGCGGCATGATGGTGAGCTTTGTGACCAATTCCGCCCTCTACTGGCAGGCCACGGAAAAAACACGCATTAATCTGCGACTGAGGGTGCATAACGAGCCTTCCGTAATTGCACAGGGATCGCTCTACCGAGCGGTGCGCTTCGGGTCCGATATCACACATGATTTTGGCGTGCATTATTACACCACGATGGAAACCACCGTCATCCGGCGACATTACGACACCGGTCGGCGCGACTGGGAACCAATGGTGCGCGTTGTCCTCGGTTACCGGGACGACAATGACAAACTCCACAACCGCACCAACATCGAACTGTTCCTCCAGTGGCACGAACGCCTCCGTAATGACCTGCCCAATGCGGACGTGATGCGTACACAGGCTGGTGTGCAGCTCACACGCTACTTTTGATACAAACCCACACATGAGCACCCCATCACCCGACCACGGCCCCGAGCGCTTTTTGCGCACGGAGCACCTGCAGCAGGATCTCGGCGGACGTGCCGTGCGTGGTGGAGTGATCACAATGCTGGCGCAGGTGGGCAAGTTTGGTTTTCAGATCATCAACATGGCCGTGCTCGCCCGGTTGCTCTCGCCGGATGATTTCGGCCTCGTCGGCATGGTCACGAGTCTGGTGGGATTTTTGACCATCTTCAAAGATCTGGGCCTTTCTGCGGCAACCATTCAACGTCCAGAAATCACCCATGCGCAGGTCAGCACGTTGTTTTGGGTAAACACCGGCTTCGGCCTGCTGCTGGCAGCGCTCACGCTGGCGGCAGCACCCCTGGTGACTTCGTTTTATCATGAGCCACGGCTGTTCATCGTCACCTGCACATTAGCGGGGGGGTTTGTCATCTCCGGCCTTTCGGTGCAGCATCAGGCGCTGCTGCGGCGGCAGATGCATTTTGCCACAATCATGAAGATCGACCTGCTCGCGCTCGGTTGCGGCACCATGACGGCGGTAATCACCGGTTGGCTCGGTTACGGCTATTGGGCGTTGGTGTGGCTGCAATTGGTGCTCATGACTGTGACAACTGTCTCATCCTGGATCGCCTGCGGCTGGCGGCCCGGCGGCTGGCATCGCGAGTGTGGCGTGCGCGACATGCTCGGCCTCGGCGGCTGGCTGGCGGCATTCCGCATGGTCAGCTACTGGATTCAAAACGTGGACAACGTGCTCATCGGCCGCTTCTGGGGCACGCAATCCCTCGGCTACTACATGCGCGCGTATCAGCTCCTCGTGATGCCGCTCTCGCAGATCAACCTGCCCATCGGCGAAGTCACCATCCCCGCGCTCAGCCGCATGACGGTCGAAGTGCAGCGTTACCGCGATGCCTATGGCAAGGTGCTGCAAATGGTGCTGCTGCTCACGCTGCCGGTTGTCGTAGTGACCGTCGGTGCCGCCGATTGGGTGATCGAAGTCGTGCTGGGCAGGCAATGGATTGCTGCGGCGGACATCTTCATGTGGCTGGGCATCATGGCATTCGCTGAACCGGTGCGCTACACCACCAGCTACCTGTTCATCTCGCAGGGTCGAACGAAGGAAATGTTCATCGCGGAGTTGGTTTCCAGTATCTTCCTCGTCACCGCCATCGTCATCGGGGTCATGTACAGCACCAAGATGGTGGCAATCTGCTTCGCCATCTCCAGCCTGCTCATCCGCACGCCGATTGTGCTCTGGTATGTGGGCCGCTCCGGCCCTGTGCGCACGCTGGAGATTTATCGGATCGCCTTGCCATTCATTCTCGCCTCGCTGCTGGCTTTGGCGGCCTTGTTTGGCTTCCGCCACTCGTCTTATGCAGCGCTGCCGTGGATCAATCCACTGACAGGAGTCATCATCGCCACCGCCATCACCGGCAGCGTCTTTTTGCTTGTGCTGATCCTGATTCCCGGCACGCGTCGTTCGCTCAAAGACGTCCGCAAGTTGCTGCCAATGTTGCGCAAATCGAAAGCTCCCGCCAGTTCCTGACGCTTACATTCACTTCTCCAACCCACGACCCGCATGAGCCAGACCACCCGAACCAGCCTTTGGCAGCATCTCGCCGCCTATGCCCTGCTTGCCAGACATCATTTGCGCCATGGCTTGCGCAAAGGCACCAAGCGCGGCCTCGACCTCGCCGTCGGCCTTACCATGGTGCTGCTGCTCTCCCCGCTGCTCATCACAGCCGCGCTCACGATCATCATCCTGGATGGCAGGCCCATCACCTTTGCCGGGAAGCGAGTCGGCAAGTTCTGCCGCCTCTTCCCGATGATGAAATTCCGCACCATGCGCCGCGATGCCGAGGCTATTGAAAAGAAAATCCAGGAGCACAAGATCAGCCAGACCGCGCAGCATTTCGTCGATCCCGAACACGAGTCCGTCATGAAGCTGCGCCATGCCCTGCTGAAGTTCTCCAGCGCCGAAAAATACCCCAACGACCCGCGCATCCTGCCCTGTGGCAAATTCATGCGCAAATTCTCCATCGATGAACTGCCGCAGCTCTTCCACATCGTCTTCGGCGACATGAGCCTTGTCGGTCCGCGCCCATTTGCGATGTGGGAGGTGGCGGAGTTCACACCGCGCGATCTGCTGCGTCACAAGATCAAGCCCGGCCTTACCGGACTGTGGCAGATCAGCAACCGCAACAGCATCACCCACGATGAAGCCATCGGCCTCGACTTGAAATATGCCGCCAAGCAGAGTTTCTGGCTCGACCTGAAAATCCTGCTCATGACCGTGCCCATCGCGCTCAAGAACCGTGGCGGCAACTAAACCTCTTTTCCAACCATGAACTGCGACGCCATACTTCACGACAAGCCCCGCCAGACGCTCAACGATGAGCCCTTCCTGCTTTGGGAAATCGGCCAGCGCCGAGTCATTGAGCACTGGATGGACCATCTCTTCCGCAGCAACGCCACCATGACACTCTGGCTGGAGAAAGACGATGAGGCGCTGGCCGCCGCCATTCGCGACACCTTCCCGCTGTGCAAACGCGTCGATGTCAAAAGCGGTGTCCCCGATGCCGCTTCTGGCTTCTGCACCTATGTCGACGCCGATGGTGCCATCCAGCTTCAGCGCGGCAGCACCATTGTCTCCCTGCTGCCCGACCAGCCCACCACCAAGACTTGGTTTGCGATGGTTAAGAGATGGCTGGCCGAGCAGCAAAAGTTCGGCACGCAACTGCCCGAAATCGAGACACAGATCGCTCCCGGTGTCATCATCGGCCATCATTGCAGCATCTCGAAGGACACTGTCTTCAACGCCCCCTGCTGGATCGGCAGTGGCTGCACCATCAGCGGTGCCACCATCGGCCCTAACGCCGTCATTGGCGAGGAATGCATCATCGCCAGCGGCGCGCATATCAGCGACTCTTATGTGCTGAGCCGCCGCTTCATCCGCCCAAACACACGGCTGGACGGCGTTGTGGCCACTGCCAGAAGATTTCTGGATCATGCAACGGGCGAACCCGTCTTCCTGTCATAACCCCCCATCATGAACAGCGTATCACCCGACAGCCCTCCTCCGTCACAATCCACTCTGCAGCAGCTTGAAGAAGGTGGTGCGCTCTCACAATTTGCCTCCAGCATTGCTCATGAGGTGTGCAATCCGCTGAGCCAGATCGTTCTTGCGACGGACCTGCTCGCTGGGCCGCGGCCAATGACGGACGAATTCCGCAAAAAAATCATCACCTTCCTGCGTCAGGGGGCCGATCGCATCGAGAAGGCGATGAAAAGCATGCTGCAAACCTGCGCGCCGATTGAAACCAGCATGGTTGCCGAGGATGCCAATGCTCTCGTCGAAACGGCGCTCGCCTCCCTCAAGGTGGACGCCAACGTGCGGGTGGAAAAAAACTTCGCCGCCGATCTGTCTTCCATCCTGATCGATAAAAAGCACATGACCGAGGCCGTGGCGGCCATCTTTGCCAACGCCCTCGATGCCATGCAGCCGAGCGGTGGCACGCTCACCATCACCACTTACGCCAAAGTCTTCACCAGTAGCGAGCGTGAAGGCTGGCAACGCCAGTCCTGGTTTCGCGCCGGAGACCACGCTGTCGTCATCGAGATTGCCGATACCGGTCATGGCATCCACAAGAGCCAAATGCCCCTCATCTTCGAGGCGTTTTACACCACCAAGGTCGCCGGCAAAGGCGCCGGGCTTGGCCTCACTGTCGCCAAAAAGGTCGTTGATTTGCACCATGGACGACTAGAGATAGACAACCGACCCGAAGGTGGAGTTCTCGCTGTCCTGACCTTGAAATCTGCTGCCAAACCCGCCACCTTTCTTTCCCAACCACTACCATGAGCGACTCACCCGATTCCGCGAAGAAAAAAATCCTACTCATCGATGACGAGCCCTTCATCACCAGCCTCATGGCCATGAATCTCGAGGATTCAG
>CANIZT010000273.1 GCA_947471905.1 Verrucomicrobiaceae bacterium | reverse complement strand
CCGTTCTACTTCATGCGCGTCGAGATCGAGATCATCCGAGGTCGTGACGTCTTCGATAAGATGGTGCGCTTGATCGCGGAGCCGCGCCGCGTGCCTGCGGGCGTGCTGCCGGCAGATTTCATGGAGGCTTCGTGATGAGCGATGACAATCCAGCCATCGCCGAAGTGCGCGTGCGCAAGGTGAACGTGACAGGCGCACAATTCGAAGTCAATGACGTCACCGCACGCGAAGAACCGTTGGAAATTCGCGTCGAAGGCCGTTCCGTGGCCGTGGTGATGCGCACACCGGGCCATGATGAAGAACTCGCCGCCGGATTCCTCGTCAGCGAAGGCGTGGTGCAGCGTCCGCGCGACATTTTGGAGGTCTCGCAATGTCCGAGCACTGGAAATAACAAGGGCAACATCGTCGATGTGCTACTCGGTGGTGCCGTGGTGAATTGGGACTCGCTCACGCGTCACGTTTTCAGCGCCTCAAGCTGCGGCCTGTGCGGCAAGACGAGTATCGAGAGCGTCTTCCAACAATTCCCCGCTGTGAAAGGCGATTGGCAGGTATCACCGGCCTTGATCGCGAGTTTGCCGGACAAGCTGCGTGCCGCGCAGGAAACGTTTTCCAAAACCGGCGGCCTGCATGCCAGCGGCATTTTTGATCTCGAAGGCAATTTGATCGTCCTGCGCGAGGATGTGGGCCGTCACAACGCGCTCGATAAAATTCTAGGCTACGCCTTGCAGCGTGACCTGTTGCCGCTGGATCGCCACATCTTGCTGGTGAGTGGCCGTGTATCGTTTGAGATCATCCAGAAGGCTCTCGCTGCGGGCATTCCGCTGCTCGCTGCGATCTCGGCACCGAGCAGTCTGGCGGTTGAATTCGCCCAAGCAGCCAATCAAACGCTAATTGGCTTTCTGCGGGGGGAAACGATGAATGTTTACACGCATCCGCAGCGAATTACGCTTCCATCATGAAACCGGTTCATCTGACAGTATTCATCATCTGGGGCGCTTTATGCTCTTCCATTTTTGTTTATGCGGCCATGCTAAGCTCGATGACCTTTGCACCGGTCAAAAACGATGCCGCTAGCATGAGTTCGGTTATTGCCTTGGCTGCCGGGAGTGCGTCAGCTTTGAGTTTTGTGCTGCGCAAGCTGCTGCTGGGCGGATTCGCCACCGGAAAACTTTCCTTGGATGATCCTGCAGGCCATGGACGCTTCCTGGGAGGCAATGTTGTGGTTTTTGCGCTGAGTGAAGGCGTGGGAGCGCTTGGTTTCGTCAATGGCCTTATGTCGAATGGCGCGGGTGATGCATGGTTGCCATACCTTGGCCTCGCACTCATTCTAATGCTGGCGCACATCCCACTGCCTTCGCGTTTCAAGCCTGCATCATGAACGGCTACTTTGATCACAATGCGACGACCCCGCTGCACCCCGTTGCACGCGAAGCTTGGCTGCGAGCCAGCGAGAAGCACTGGCACAACCCTTCGAGCTTGTACCGTGATGCGGGGATGGCCAGCCAGCAGCTTGAGTCTGCGCGGGAACGACTTGGCACGCTGATCGGCGCTGATGCGGAGCGCATCGTGTTCACTTCAGGTGCCACGGAATCGAACAATGCTTTGATGCGCTCCTTTGAACTCGTCGCGATCTCGGCCATCGAGCATCCGAGCGTGCGCATGGCGGCTGGCAAGGCGCTGGAACTGCCGGTCAATGCCGACGGTGTCGTGGAACCGGAAGCGGTGAAGCAGATGATCGCATCAAAACGGCCTGCGCTCGTGTCTGTGATGGGCGCGAACAATGAAAGCGGCGCGTTGCAGCCATGGCGAGAGATTGCGTCCATCTGTCGCGGGCAAGGTGTGCTGTTTCACACGGATGCAGCACAGTGGATCGGCAAACTTGATGGTGCAAGCCTTGGCGAATGCGATTTCATCACTGGCAGCGCCCATAAATTCGGCGGCACCAAAGGTTGCGGTTTTTTAGTTCTGCCCGCGGAGGATTCGCGGCTGAATTTCATACGCGGTGGCCCTCAGGAAGGCGGCAGACGGGCGGGAACGGAAAATTATCCGGCGATTGAGGCGATGGTGACCGCCTTGGAAACGATCACACCGCGTTTGAGCGAGATTGAGATCTCGCAAAGCAAGCGGCGCGATGATTTCATCACTGCCATGCGCGCACGTTTTGAAAACCTGCGCGTGATCAGCGCATCCGCACCACGGCTCTGGAACACCGTGTTGATGGTGATGCCGGAGCACGACAATTTGAAATGGCTCACGCGATTGTCCCGTCGTAGCTTCAGTATCTCGACGGGGTCGGCCTGCAGTTCGGGCAAAGAAGGTTCGTCAGTGGTAGTAACGGCGCTCGGAGCTAGTCCCGAAGAACTGAAACGTGTGGTGCGCATCAGTGGCGGCTGGGAAACGACGGCGGAGGACTGGCTGGCGCTCGCGCAGGCATTCGGTGACGTTGCCGATGAATTGAACCGTGGCGGCAGGCCGCAGTAGAGGGTTGCTCGTGACGAGATCGTGTCTAGTCTCGCGCCCATGAGTTGGCGAAATCTCCTTACCTTCGCAGTCATGGCCTGCGTGACTGTTTCAGCGCGTGAATGGCATAGCGCGGATGGTACGCGTACCCTGGAAGCACAGTTTGCTGGAATGAAGGAGGATAAGCTCCTGCTGAGAGACAAGGATGGCAAAGCGACGGTCTATCCCGCAGTCGTGTTTTCCAAAGAAGACCAGCAATTCGCGCAACAAGCACAGGTTGTCCTCGATGCAGCTGTCAGTGTGGGTGCTCTCGATATGCAGGTGGATCAACTTCTGCCTGAAGGCTACGTGTGCCGCATCATCAAGAAGCAGCCGGTCGAGAAAGAAACCTGGATTGCTACGGGTGCAGCATTTCTGGTGCTGCGCAGCAACGAATTCGCCACGGAACTGAATGCAAGGGTGATGGGTAAGATGTTGTTCCATGCAGGAACCCGAACATTTCAGGCGCTGGACGGTAAAAGCACGCTGATGAATGCCTATAGTGTATCGCTCGATGATGCGGTGGATGCCTCGCTGCGCATCGCGCAGGTGGGCGACACCGAAGCGGCTAAAATTCAGGAACCGAGTGCCAAATTGATCATCCTGCGCGGCTTGGTGTTACCATTAGGCAACAAATACTTCATTGCCGAGGCAGCGCAGCTGAAGAATGCGAAGACCGTTACGATGCACTTCAATGGCAAAGATGTACAGGCGAGCGTGTTGCAATCGAGCGAGCCTCTGGACGTGGCGCTGCTGACCAGCGATATCGAAGCAGGTCCCAAGCGGCTCCTGCCGAGCAAACCGGTCGAGCCGGGACAAAAGGTCTTCGCCATCTCGCTGATGCTCGCGAGCGATGGAAAAACGTATGCCACTGCTGCGCGCACGGCTGGCAGAATCAGCCGCTTGATCGGTTCAGACATCTTTGAACATGACGCTGCGATCCCTGAAAACAGCAAGGGCGGCTATGTGCTGGACGAAAAAGGGGATCTTCTCGGCATCTTCTTCTCCGGCCAGTCACGCATGCTGGGTAGCCGCCCGACGCAGCCGACTGCGATCACTGATCAGCCCGTGGTTGCCGGATTGTCCGACTGTATTCGCATCGCGTCTTTGGAGAAATTGCTGCCAGACTCCGTGCAGCAAACACCCGGTGTGCCTTGGGCGAAACCAGCCGCTAATGGTGAGCCCATCATGATGGCGGCGGAAGTGCTGCGAAAAACCTCGCTGGTCATTGTGACGACAAGTGAAGAGAGCTCCCCAAATCCCAAGGCTGCGGACGCCAAATCCCCAGCGGCTGGTGGCGGTGGCCCGGTGACAGGTTGGAGCCTCAGTTCATCAGGCACGCGGCACAATAACAACTGCCGCTATTTCAAGCCTCAGGCACCCTGCAAAGCCTCGGATGGCACGCCGTGCAAAATTTGCGGCGGATGATTTTCATTCATGTTTCCGGTTTCGGTCGGATCATGAGCACCAGCACGAGTGAGAATACGCACACGAGTGCAAAGACGCCGAAAATGACGTTGAGCGGCACTTGGTGATCCCGCATCACACCGAAGCCCCAGTCGGCCACACCGCCACACATCATGCTGACGAAGTTCATGAGGCCGTATCCCGTAGCGCGCATCTGTGGGCGCGCAATTTGGCTGAGGATCGGCATGTTGTTGCAGTCAAAGAAACCCCAGCCGACGCCAAATAGGATTAGTGAGGCAATGGCGAGTTCGAAAGAGTTTAGCGCAGGCGCATTGCCGACTCCGAACATCGCAGGCACGATGAGCATCATGCCGATGGCACTGACATAGATGCGTCCGCGTTCGCTGCGCTGCATCCAGCGGTCTGCCAGCCAACCTCCAAGTATTGCCGATAGCAATGCTGCTGCCTGCCAGTAGAGCGAGGCGGATACACCGGCCTTGCCCTGGCTGATGTTGAAGGCCTTTTGCAAAATCGCTGGCATCCAATCGCGCACCACCCAGGCAGCGAGTGCTGGCAGCGTGAAGTAAAACACCAGCAGGATGAAATTACGGTTCATCAGCAGTTCGCCCAACGGGCCGCCGCGAGCAGCCGGATCCCGTGCCTTCTGCGTGTCTGCCTGCCGTGGTACATCACGCAGTAGGAGCAACAGCGGGATCGCGTAGAGGACGCCGGCCAGACCGGTGAAGTCGAACATGAAACGCCAGCCGAGATCTGGCGCATCAGCCACAAATCCGGCAAAACCGCCGACCATCACGCCACAGTAAATTCCCATCTGATGCACGCCGATCGCCCGGGATCGCGTCCCTGCTGTGTGATAATCCGCAATCAGCGCAAGCGCCGCCGGGATATAAAACGCCTCGCTAATACCCATCAAGGTGCGAGCCCAGTACAATTCGTTAAAGCTGCCCACGTGGCCGGTGAGCCAAGTGATGAGCGACCACACGAACAGACTGCCACAGATCGTTAGTTTGCGGCTGAAGCGGTCTGCGATGTAGCCACCGATGGGACTGAAGATGGCGTACACCCACTTGAACGACGCCAGCATGTGCCCCCAGTTCGCCTCGCTGCCGATATCCTTGACGTCACTCATCACCGACACCTTCATCGAGGCGATCATCTGCCGGTCCAGATAGTTCAGCAGCGCCACGGGAAACAGCAGCGCCACGATCAGCCAAGCGCGGCGCATGAAAGTGGGAGAGTCAGAAGCCAAGATCAGAGATGCAGACATCCCGCCATTAATCACAACCGCTGACGGACGAAAAGCATGAATTCATGCCCAAACTTGATGGGAGTATGATGGAACCGGGTTTCATGGCATGCGGCGTCATTTCATGCATGATCCTCGCACTTGTGAAAGCTCCGGTTCTGGGCATGGATGCGGTCATGACCCTCCAGACTTATCACTTCCTTCATCTCATTGGCCTGATTTTTGTGTTCATCGGCTTCGGCGGCCTGCTTTCCAGCGAAGGTGCAAAGAAAGCCATGATGTGGCACGGCATCGGTCTGGTCATCAGTTTGGTATCTGGTTTCGGAATGGTCGCCAAGTATGCCAAACTGTTGCCGCCGGATGCACCTTCCTATTACACGCAGCCATGGGTCCTCATTAAGTTTGCCCTCTGGCTGGTGCTTGGTTTCCTGCCTGTTCTCGCCAAGCGCCGCGTGCTCGCTGCACCCTTGGTGGTGCTCATCGCCGCCGTGATCGGTGGCGTGTTGGGCTACATTGGCTACTTCAAGCCAGTGTTTTGATTCAAGCGCCCAGTGCCTTGCTCTTTTCCGTCGCCGCACGCACGGCTTGGATCATGGCATTGCGCAAACCGTGTTGCTCCAGTTTTTCTAGCGCGGCTATCGTTGTACCGCCGGGGCTGGTGACTTCATCACGCAAGGCAGCGGGATGCTTGCCGGTTTCGAGCACCATTTCGGCGGCTCCCGCAACCGTTTGAGCCGCGAGACGCAGCGCCGTGGCTCGTGGCAGTCCCATGAGCACGCCACCATCGGCCAATGCTTCAATCACCGTATAAATGTAGGCTGGACCGCTGCCCGAGAGGCCAGTGACGGCATCGAGCAGTTTTTCAGCGACCTCGTCCGCCGTGCCGACAGCT
>CANIZT010000272.1 GCA_947471905.1 Verrucomicrobiaceae bacterium | reverse complement strand
GCCCATGCGGCGTCCGGGAGGCGCGGTGGCACCGGCGATGAAGGCGGCGATCGGCTTCTTGCAGTTGTCTTTGGCCCAAAGGCCGGCTTCGACTTCAGCCGTGCCGCCGATCTCACCGATCATGATGATGGCTTCGGTCTCGGGGTCATCGTTGAACATTTTGAGCACGTCGAGATGATTGGTGCCGTTCACCGGATCACCGCCGATGCCAACACAGGTGCTCTGGCCGTAACCGCGGGTCGTGAGCTGCCACACGGCCTCATACGTAAGCGTGCCAGAACGGCTGACGACGCCGACATTACCGCGCTTGTGGATGTAACCCGGAGCGATACCGATGCGGCAGCCGCCGTGGGATTTGTCGCCACGTCCTGGAGTCACGAGACCGGGACAGTTTGGGCCGATGAGACGGGTTTTGCTGCCCTTCATGGCTGCTTTGACACGAATCATGTCGTTGATCGGAATGCCTTCGGTGATAGCAACGACAAGGGCTAGCCCTGCATCCACACCTTCGAGAATCGCATCCGCAGCGAAAGGCGGTGGCACAAAGATCACGCTGACCGTCGCGCCGGTTTCACGGGCAGCTTCTGCCACCGTATCAAACACTGGCACCTTCTTGCCGCTGTGCTCAAACACCTGCCCGCCTTTGCCTGGCGTCACGCCAGCAACGAGCTGCGTGCCGTAGTCGATGGAAGCCTTGGCATGACGTGAACCGAAATCGCCGGTGATGCCTTGAACAAGAATGCGGGTGTCGGTTTCAACAAGAATGGCCATCGGAGTGATTCGGTGAGGTTTGGGGGGCTAGGAAAGCCGCGCATCATAGAAGTCTGCCTCGCTGCGTCAAGGAAGCGGCGGAACATTCTCAAAGAAGGAGCCACAGCTTCGGCAGAAAGATGAGGATTCCGAGACACAACGCCGCGAACGCAGCCACTAACACAGCCGCAGCAGCGGCATCCTTCACCCGGCGAATCGCCTCTTCCCGCTCCTGGGTGACGCGATCCGCCAGCACTTCGAGCGCCGTGTTCAGCAACTCTGCCGCAAGCACCATTCCCGTCGCTAGAAGAACGGCACACCACTCCCACGCTGCAATTTTCAGCCACAGGCCAAAAATTACTACCATGACAGCGGCAATCACGTGCACCTGTAGATTGAGCTGTGTTTTGAGCGCCCACAGCAAACCTGCCACCGCAGGACCAAAACTGCGAAGCACAGAAGCGAGCCAGCAAAACATGCGCGAATGATGCGGCTACTGGGTGCCGATGGGTTTTTCGACCGGGGCTGTCGCTTCTGGTTCCGAGACTTGTTTCACGATCTCGCGGAAATCCTTCAGCCATGCGGCAGCGTCAGGATGGTTCGGGTTGCCCTGAATGATTTTGAGCATTTCTGCCAATGCAGTAACGGCATTGACGTTGTTGGCCACGAGGTAGTTGTTCTTCTCCCATAGCATGCGTGGTCCCTCATCCTTGTAGTAGAGGTTAAATTCCGTCTCACTCATGATGGCCTTGCGCATTGCTACCTCGGCATTGATGCGCATGTCCCACTGCGCGGGCAATTCTGTCGGTTTCTCTGCAAGGTAGTAGGGTAGAATGACCTTGGAGTAAATGCCGCCCACATCCAGCGGGCGGTACTCCCATTCCTTGCGTGCCAAGTGATCGTCGAGCAAGTAGGCACTGGCGAATTCAGAACCACTGACGGGTTGACGCAACGTTCCAGTGATATCACCGCCAAGTCCGCCGCCACCACCACCGCCTCCTTTGCGGGCACCACCACCCTTAGGGCCGGAGTCTTTAGCCTCCACCGCCCCAGAAGCCGTGTGTTTAGTAGCCCCTTGCACTGCGGTGATCGCCTTACCAAGGAATGTCTGTAATGAGGTCACTAACGGTCCCATTTTTTGCGAATCCTTGATATCCTGCGCCTGAATCGTCAGCACCAAAAACTCCAGTTGAAGTAGCAGCGCTTTTTTGAAGTCATCATCCTTCAACCGCGCCTCATTGCGATCACGCCAATCCATGAAATCAGACTGCTTCAGGTTCTTGCGCTCAAAATGCTCGAGTTTGTAGCAATCCAGGTAGAGCGCCAACGCAGCAGTATCACTGGCCAGTGCTTCACGAAATTTGGTCAAAGCTGCAGCGAAGATCGAACCGCGCCCTTGGCCGATTTGTGCCTCCACTTTCTCCAGTTCCTTGAGAATATGAGCTGTTTGTGCCGGAGTCAGCAGTACCTGCCCAATCGCTGGGGCAGTGTCAGCTGGAGCAGGAGCAGGCGTTTGCGCAGAGGCGGGAGTTACCAGCAGTAGCACGGTCAACAGAGGCAGGAGTTGGATCAATTTCATGGTTGGGGGCAGTAAACACGGCAAAACGCAGACGAAAGCACGAAAAAGTCTTCTGAGGCGAAAATCTTACCTCTTAACGTCTGGTGTTGCCTCAAACTTGGACTTGGCTTAACAAAGACACCGACTATTTGTCCCTACCTCCCTCATGACACGCTCCATTTTTCTTTGCGCTCTTATTTCTCTCATCACACTGCCAGTGTTAGCCGCCGACCAGACCGTTAACTATATCGCCGAGATGAGTGGCATGGTTTGCGCAGGCTGCAAAGATCACGTCACCGCCTCTTTTACCAAGCTCGATGGCGTCTCGAATGTCGCGATCGTCGCTGGTGATAAACCCGGCACACAGAAAGTCACCGTCACTTCAAGTTCACCGACCCTGACTAAGGAACAAGCCGTGGCTGCCCTTGGTGCTTCTGCCTCCACCTACATCGTGCATGCGTGGAAGAAATCTGAGTAACCGTGCTTCGCAGGCAAAATCAGCTTGCCTGTGCCTGTGCCCGCGCCACTGTCCGCGCTCTTCTTCGTAGAGGAATCATTGGACAGGTGTCAGAGTGGTCTATCGAGCACGCCTGGAAAGCGTGTGTACCTTAATCGGTACCGAGGGTTCGAATCCCTCCCTGTCCGCCACTGCTTATCCCGTAACAACGGGACAAACTGAAAGCATTCTGCTCGATGGAAAGAATGACCACATTGGTCAGTTCGTCTCCAGTTCAGTTCAGACTGAGCCCTTCTTTGTTCGCACCCAGAACAGACCAATTAATACCGTTCCAAGAGCTGCTGCCGCGAGGATAATGGAACTCGATTTCGATTCTACTGCCTTGCCATCATCAGCTGCAGATATCTTCACGACCTCTGGAGTTGCCGCGGTCTTGGAAGCCACTGGAACATCGATTCTCGGTGGTTCTGCGGATGAAATGGCCGATTGCAGCGCCTTTTCCCAGTCCACATTGAGCAAAATGTCCCAGCCGGGATTTTCATTCTTCAATCGACAGCCACAGCGGCCCACCAGGAACATGCTGGCATCTTCGAGGGCCGCATCATCAAGCAACGCCAGCGGCCAAGCTCCGAGCACCCTGCCCCGTCCGAATACCGCAGCGGCAAAGCTTGTGGTGGCAGGATCAAATGCGCCTTTCGGCCCTGCGAGCATGCGCAGCAGCGTGCTTTCAGCAGGATCATCACGACGCAGCCGCAGCGTGGTGAATTTCAACCGCAAGGGCGGTCCCGGTCCTAACTGGCTGTCTGGGTCATTCGGATCCTGAATCGGCAGCGATGCCACCTGCTCCAAAAACCGCAGCCGCTTTTCGATACGCGCCACCTCCACCTCATCCAGGGGCGATCCGTTATCTGCGATGACCCAGATGAAGGAATCTCCCGCCAAAATGCACTCAACAAGTTTTTTTCGCGCGGGCGAATCTAGCAAAGCCGCCAACGCAGCACCATTCAACGCACCAGACCAAACAAGCAGGCTGCTCTCACGTGAATTACGCAACTCCGCCATCTTCACCGACGCATCTGGCGAAGTGGAAATATCCATGTTTGCCGTTCCATTCGCCCGCAATGGCCGCAGCACATCCTGCAACGCCATATCCTGTGCAGCGCTAGCAGGCAGCACGAGGTGAAATTTATCTGCTTCCCAACGATCCAGCGCATAGCGAAACACCGGAATGGTGCAGGCACAAACGCCGCTAGCATAAACTGTGGAGATGAGAGTTATGAGGCGCATCATTTGCCGAAACATTGCAGTTTCCCATCCATCGTGCTCACATACACGCGACCTTGAGCGACGGTGATGCCATCCCAAACCGGTGGACTGGTCAGTTCGAGGCCAGCGCTTTGTTCACCCGTTTCGACATTCACGGCCCACATCTTGGCACCACGATGACCTTCCAGCGCTTCATTCTGCTCGTCGAGTTCTTTGAGAATCGCGGGGTCTTTGGCAGCGAGACGTTCAAAGGCATATTCCTCATCGATCATGTCCGGCGCACCACTGACGAGCACGGTCTTGCCTGCCAGCGCCATGCTGCGAGCGACGATGGGCACAAAACGATCCCACGTGTGCTGCACAAAGCTGCCGCCGGATTTGGCAGGCTTGCCTGTCTTGTCGCCGACAGCGCTGCCTTTGAACCAAAGGGCACCCCCGACCTTGCCTTTACCGGTCTCCAATCCAGCGCCGACGCCATGCGCAGCGCTACCCGAACTGTCACGTGAGTCACCGTTGTCAAAGTTGCATGCCAGCACAGCCCCCGCAGGCTTCACATCCGGTTGCTCAAAGCGCAGTTGCACCTCGGCGGGCGTGAGCGCCTTGTGATAGAGTGAGAATTGATCCAGCAGTCCGCTGTAGCCACCTTCGTTTGTCTCAGCAACGCCATTGCCATTGCCCACGATCAATGGATTCACTGGCTTTCCGCCAACGAGATCGTTCGCCATGCCTGTGGCGACGAGTTTGCCATCAATGTAGAGCGTCATCTTTTTATCCTCAGCCAACACACCGACGATATGATGCCATCCCTCCGTTAGCGCCTCGGTAGAAACGATGCTGCTGACCTTTGAATCACTGCGGACGTGGAACTGTGGCTTCTTGTCGTGGAAATCGAGCGCCACGCCTAAGCGCGGTCCACCATGATTCAAAATGGTGCCGTTTGCCGTATCAGGCAGCACCCATACTTCGACACTGATCGGCGTCTTGGTGGGATCGAGCGCTGGCACATCGGGGAACTGCACGCTGCCAGGAATCGGTGCGCCTCTGGCCTTCGTTTCAGCTTTGGCCGCTTCCTTCTTCTTACCTTTACCTTTCTTTTTTGCCTCGGCCTCGGCTTTCAATGTCTCGCTGTGACCGACCTGCGTTTCGCCTTTGGGCTGCACGGCGAGCGGTTTGCCTGCGGCATCCAGCACCACGCTATTACCACGGCGTTCCGTGGTCGCGCCTTCGGTATCATAGGCCTCTTGAGGTGGGGCTTTCGGCGTGGAAAACAGCGTGTACTCCATCGTCGTCGTCCACTTGTAATACTGCGCTTCACGACCATACGAATACACATTATTGTCATCGTGTACGAGAATGCGGCCCGCCGGTGCATACTGGCCAGCCTGGAAGTAACCACCGTGACCTCCAGCGAAGCTCTTGCCATAAACCCAGTAGCTGCGGTGGAAGTTCGAATCATCAAGGAACCCCATCGGCGCAAAGAGATGCTGCCCTTCGCCTTTGTGAGCACCACCTTGCTTGTCGAAATCACCACTAACCGGACCGACTTCGACACGTTTACCGTCTGTTCCAATTTTCTGCGTGCGCAGAAAGGTCCACTTGCCGTCGCTGCTTAGGATGTCGTTCAGCGCGACGGGCATTTGCAACGTCTTGTGGCGGTCATTCAAATCACCGCCGGTGTCAGGGTCACGATCGTCGTAATTCACTTTCACCTTCATCTCCCCAGTCTTTGCATCGACGCGGTAGAACCAAAGACCGCCATCAAGGAAGCATGAATGCCCCGCAACGAAGCTCACAAGGCCATTTTCCACCAACACACTGCCATGCACCGGCCACACACTCTCCATCATCTCCCATGCACCATGGCTCAGTGGTACTGGCGCGCCTTGGAACTTCCACACCAGCGCTCCATCCTTCGCACGCAGGCAGTAAACATAACCATCATTGCCACCCACATACACGCGGCCCTGCCAGTAAGTAGGGGGTGAATCCATGCGACCGCCAGCGATGTAATGCCATGCTTCTTTGCCAGTGGCGGAATCGAAGGCATGCAGCGTGTG
>CANIZT010000271.1 GCA_947471905.1 Verrucomicrobiaceae bacterium | reverse complement strand
CGTTCTCGGCATCGACAAGGCCAACCAGCGCATCAGCCTCGGCATGAAGCAGCTCGACACCGACCCATGGTCCATCATCGACACCCGCTTCAAGGTGGGCGACGTCGTGAAGGGCCGCGTCGCGAAGATCGCCAGCTTTGGCGCCTTCATCGAACTCGAAGACGACATCGACGGCCTCGTGCACATCTCGCAGATCAGCGAAGACCGCATCGAGAAGGTCAAGGACAAGCTCAACGTGGGTGACGAAGTGGAAGCACGCGTCATCAAAGTGGACAAGGTGGAGCGCCGCATCGGCCTTTCCATCAAGGCCATGAACTACAGCGAAGCCGACATCGCCAAGGAAAGCCAGGCCTTCGAAGCCCTTCGCCCCAGCACCGATCTCGTCGGCCTGGAGCAAGCCTTCAAGTTCGCCACCGAAGAATGGCGTCCCGGCGGCCAGTAATCCGCGATCCAAGCCTAACCACACGATCAACCACGAAGGGACGCCGCAAGGCGTCCCTTTTTTGTTCGCGTTTGCTTCAATGAATGGAAACCATTCGTATCATGGCCGCCACTCGACGTCAGGTTCTCATCATTGTTACCATCACATCACTTTACGCGTTGGCCTCTTGGTTGCTGTTTTCAGCCAAATCACTGGGAGAATGGCTACAGATCGTCTCAATCTCCTTCATCTACACGCTACCATGCAGCTTGGGGGCTCTGGTGTGTTTTCTTGGCTACAAACTGGACAAGCCAAGCAGATTTTGGGCCTATGGAGCACCTGCACTAACAATGCTGCTGCTCGTGTTTCTGAGTTGGTTGTTTTACATGGAGGCACTGATCTGCGCCTTGGTGGCCGCACCCATCCTCATGCTCATGGCTTTCATCGGCGGCTGGATCATGAGCCTGATCCTGAAGAAGACGAAGCAAGGCCAACTTTCGGTGACCTTGTTCGTCCTGCTGCCCTATTTCGCCTCGCCGGTTGAGCAAATGTGGCAGACACCACATGAAACTCGCGTCATGCACAACGCGGTCATGATCCACGCCACGCCAGAAGTAATTTGGAACCACATTTATGAGGTGCCTGCCATTCAAGCGGAAGAAATCCCTGCGCAATGGATCTACCGCATCGGCTTTCCGCGTCCGATTGCTGCCGTCATCGACAAACAAGGCGTCGGCGGCAGGCGTCACGCCACTTTTGAACGTGAAGTCTCGTTCTTCGAGGTCGTGACGCACTGGGAGCCTCAACGCAAGCTATCCTTCACCATCAAGGCCGATCCTGAGTTCGTGCCGCAGACGGCCTTCGACAAACACATCATTGTCGGTGGCCGCTTCTACGATGTTCTTGATGGCACCTACGAGATCGAACCGCGTAGCGATGGAACCTCTACCCTGCATCTCTCTAGCACGCACCGGCTTTCCACCCGTTTCAACTGGTATGCCGGTTGGTGGAGCGAGTGGGTGATGAATCAAATTCAAGGTTCGATTCTCGAAGTCATTCGCCAACGCTGTGAGAAGACTCCCCAAGCCTGATCACGCCTTCCCCACTCCACGCTTCATCACCACCAGTGCATCACCGGGCATGAGCATCGCGGTCGGGTTCGGATTCATGTCGGTACCGCCTTCTTTGCGCAAAATCGCCACCACCAGTAGCCGGCCAGAGACTTCTTTCTCCACGTCGCCGACACGCCGATGCAGCCAGGGTGACTGCGACCCGATCTCGATCTCCTCCATGTCGAGACCCAGCTCGGTGAGGTGATGCTCGAACTCGACGCTCGATTTCGTTTTGCCGCCAAGCAAATCCCGCGCGTTGGGATGCAGGATTAAATGTGCGATACGATCCGCGCCGATGTGCGCGGGCAGCACGACTCGGTTTGCTCCTGCTTGACGCAGCTTGCGCTCGGTGGAGGGCACTTCACCACGCGCGATGATTTGAATCTCGGGATTCATGTTGCGGGCGCTGAGCGTGATGAAGACATTCGCTGCGTCATTCGGTAACACGGTGGCCAGCACACGAGCGCGCGTCACACCCGCCGCACGCAGCACCGGCTCATCCGTCGCTTCACCCAAATGAGTAAGCCAGCCAGCTTCGCGAGCTTCGGCCACACGCTCCGGAGATTGATCAACGATAACGAACGGAATGCCGCCCGCTTCGAGTTGGGTGGCAATCATTTTGCCGATGCGACCGTAACCGCAGATGATGGCGTGGTTTTTGAGCTTCTCGATTTCGTGTTCCATACGTTTGCCTCCCAAGGCGCGTTGAATTTGTGATTCCGTCAGCCACTGCACTAGCGTGCCGGTGATGAAAATGATGCCCGTGCATCCCAGAACGATCAGCGCCATCGTCCACGCCCGCAGCCACGGGTCCGTGATGGGCACCACTTCGCCAAAACCGACGCTGAAGGCCGTGATGATGACCATGTAGATGGCATCGCTCCATGACCAGCCCGCCATGCGATACCCCACCGCAAACACCGCCATGACGGCACCCGCAAATGCGGTGGCGTAGAGCAGATTGGACTGGGGACGGCTGGTCGGAGAAGGCATGCGGCTGGCGGATGTTCATTTCATAGCCGGAGGCGTGCCAGCAGCGGCATTCTCCTCACTTCGCCCGCAGCAGCGCGTCCAGATCCAGCTCCCGCGTGTGCATAGCCAGACCGCCATCCGCAGTACGCGGCCATTCGGCCTCCGGACGATCCCAATACAACTCCACGCCATTTTCATCAGGATCACGCAGATACAGCGCTTCGCTCACGCCATGATCGCTGGCACCATCGAGAGGGATCTTGGCCGCCAGCAAACGTTGCAATGCATCTGCCAGTGCCGCACGCGTAGGATACAGGATCGCCAGATGAAACAAACCCGTCGTGCCCGCTGGTGGTGGCTTGCCGCCTGCGCTTTCCCAAGTGTTCAGGCCGATGTGATGATGATACCCGCCGGCCGAAAGAAACACCGCCCCCGTGCCATAACGCTGCGTCACCTCAAAGCCCAGCACATCGCGGTAAAAGGCCTGCGCACGCACCAAATCGGCGACTTTGAGATGCACATGACCGATGCGGACCTGCGGATGAATGGGCGTAACGGTCATGCAGATGATTCGCCCGTCATAGGCGAGAAGTTGCAGACACTCGGCCTGCAAAAAGCGCCATGGTACACAATCTTCTGACACTTTCGTTCTGGCTTCAGTTCTGGGTGCGAACACCTTGGCAGCCAATGTTAGAAAGCGTGCCTCCATTACTTGCGGAAACACGTCGCCAGTGGTTGCGACGTGCCGTGGCCACTTTACCGCTGACACTCGCAGGCTGCGTCGCTTCTTCCACCTCGGTGCTCGGTGTCTCCGCACGCAAAACCCGGGCGCAGTGGGAATATCACAACCGCTTCCTCGCCTCGGGCGCACGCTTGCGCTTCCGTTCGCACAGCGCCCATGGCAGACCGTGGACGTCCAGCATGGAGCAAACGTATCGTGCTTATCGGCGAGACCCGCGCATCGGTTACGCGGTTAAAAATCTCGCCACCGGCCGCTACCTCGCCGAGTTCCAGGCGGACAAGCTGTTCGTCGGCGGTTCCATGCCAAAGCCAGCTGTCGCTGCTGTGCTGCTGGAAAAGCGCCGCGGCAATCTCACGCGCGAAGAGTTCCAGAACATCGTTTATGCCTGCGATCAGAGCATCAACGCCTCCTGGTTCTACTTGCTCGCGCGCATCACACCGGAAGATGAGCGGAACTTCGAATGGAAATACAATCTGCCGAATGTCGAGATCATCAACAACTGGCAATCCCCACGCTTTTACGCCGAGTTTTATGAGCGCTGCGTGAACTACCGGCTCGATTACGGCTGCGAACTGCTGCTCGAAGCCATGCGGCGTGATCAATATGGCCTTGGTCGCTGGGTCATGCCCGCCAGCATCACCTACATCGGCGGCAAGACGGGCAATTACGGCGAATGGGATCACGAGTCCCTATTTTTTATCATCGCGGCACACCCTACGCGATCGTGCTCTACACACGCGGCAACTTCGCTCCCGGCAACCAACTCGGCTGCATGATGGGCGGTTTGTTCCGCGACTACTGCGCGTGAGCAAGGCCTACTTCTGTAGCCGATAGATTGTCCCGTGAATGCTGCGGGTGAACCCTTTCCCATCTGCACCTGTCAGCGTGCATTGCAGTTGCAGGCCGCGTGTGGGCGCGAGATCTGGAATCGTTAAGTGCAACGTGCGGCCATCCTCCTTAAGTGTTGCTTTCGTGATGCTCAGCGCATGCTCGTTGAGATGCTTGGAGCCGTAGTTACCACTGCGAATGAGGTCCCACACTTTCAGCGTATGATGCGTGATATCTTCAGCGCTCGTTTTGTCGAGAGGGTCACTAAAGGTGAGAGTGATGCCTCCTTTGGTGGTGCGCCAGCCAATGGGCAAGTGCAGCGGCAATCCAGTACGACGTAAGCGATAGATGCCACCGTCTTGGATCTTGTTGCTGGCCCACACCGCCATGCCGCAGGTATAAAGATCACCGGTGGTAGGATGAAAGCGGCCACGCATGACGCCCGTGGGGAAATCCGGCATTGGCAGCGCAACGGCGGCTCCTTGGCCAGCGTCGGACTCGTCTTGCAGGATGAGGTTCATACGACCCATGCCGTAGCTGATGTCGAGCAGCTTGTTTTGCAGAAGTGCCCATGAACTGGGAGTCACGCGCACCAGTTCGCCGGGCGAGCGGTCGAACTCGTTGGTCAGCCAGATGAGCGGTTGCTGCATAGCCTCATCGCTTTTGTCTTCTGGAGCACCGTAGGACCACATATTGCCGTAGAACTTGCCTTCACGGACCAGATTGATGCGGTTTTTTGGCGTCCAGTGTCCTTCCTGATCGGTGACATAAAAAGTGCCGTCGTCATTGACGCTCACGCCATTGGCCGCGCGGAAACCATTGGCAACGATCTCGGTCTTCGATCCATCAGGGCTGACGCGCAGCAAGGTTCCATGCTGTGGAACCAAGGGTGGCAGCGCATGGCGCGCCGACTTGGCATAGTAAAAATTGCCAGCGGCATCGGTCTGCAGGCCCATCGCGAACTCATGGAAGTGCTCAGTCACCTGATGATCGCTGTTAAGGCACTCATAGAAATCCGTTTCACCATCGCCATTGCGGTCGATGAGACGCACAAGCTGATCGCGGCAGGTGATATGAATGATACCATCAATGATCTTCAGTCCGAGCGGTTGATTCAAACCAGCAGCAATGCGGCGCCACGTCAGCTTACCTGTGGGCTCGAGCAGACCATCAACGATCCACACATCTCCCATCCAAGTACAAACAGCGAGCCGTCGGCCATCCACAAAAAAATCAAGTCCACCGGGACGCCACTGTGTGTGCCAGGGATTTACGGCAGCATCAGGAAAGGCGAGCGTGTCGGCCTCAACACCTTCACCACTGATCTTGGAGCCACTTTGCGACGTCAAATCAACGGCCCAAAGCGGTGCAGCGTCTTCTTGGACCGCTTTGATCGGCACTATGCCCGCCGGCGCTTGAATATCTGATATGATGCGCACCGTTACCTTTTCTGTTGCTGTGCGCGCAGGCACTCGCAGCACGTGAAACCCGCTTGCCACGGTCAGCTTGGCTGCTTTTCCACCACTGAAGGCCACGCGCTGCTTTTCATCTGCAACGCGCATTTCGAGTGCGGTGTCGCACGAACTGATTTCGAGCGTGCGTGTGAAAACGAGCTTTCCATCAGTCACTTCGCAACCGGGTGATTCCTGCACCTGAGCGGATCCAACGCTGTAACTCAAGTTAATGTGATTGCTGTGTTGCGTCATGCCACGGTAACGCAACCAAGCACGCGGTAGCGGTCCGTAGGGTTTTTTGTCGAGACCGAGAATGCGGGCCTCCTCATAGCTGCCCGTCGCAGGATTGGCCCAGCCAGGCGTGTTGGGATTCACCAAGGCTTTTTCACCCACAATCTTTGTGTGCGTGCCATGAGATCCATCAAAGGCAATGCCGCGCCAATCGATGAACTTGTCACCCGTCCATGCGGCAGCCACTCGCATCGTGTCATGATCATAAAGCATCCACGCCCGGCCTTTCGTCACACCACCAGCACCTTCATCCAAGCGAACGGCGATGCCTTT
>CANIZT010000270.1 GCA_947471905.1 Verrucomicrobiaceae bacterium | reverse complement strand
GGCGCCTTTTATCCCGGCATGCGCAGTCCCGAGACGCTGATCGCGGCGCTGCAAAAGCTGCGGGCCATCGCGCCGCTGGATGGCAGGCTGGTCATCCAGTGCATCGGTGATGACAGTCTGAGCTACCGGGCGCGGGCGGAGTCGGCGGGGCTTGCGGGCGTGGTACGCTTTTCGCCGTCCATCTCCTTTGATGAATGCAAGGTGCGGATTGCCGAGAGCCACGTGAGCCTCATCATCGACACTCCGGGCTATGGAGGCCTGTTTCTGCCGACCAAGCTGTTTGAAGCCTTCGGTTCGAAAACAGCAGTTCTCGCGCTGACAGAACCTGGCAGCGCGCTGGCGGGAATTCTGGAGCAGGCAGAGATGCCGTGGGCTGACGTGAGAGAGCCATCCCGCATTGCGGAGGTCATTGCCAGTTTGCTTGCGGCATGGGAAAAGCACGGGACGGCTCCCTCTCTGGGACGCCGTGAGGTGGTCGAGAGCCATGAGATCGATCAGGTCAACAGGTCTCTTGCCGATCTGATGAACACATTGGTGACCCGTGCTGCCACACGTTAAACTTTCCGGTCATCTCCAGCTTGTGTCAATCAACGAGGCGCCGAAGACCTTGGGAAAGCGCTGGTGCAGATCTTCATACGCGGGGCGCAGCCGTTCTCGATCCGCCGGGAAAGCATGAGTCGGATGCGGGCGGCATTGCATCTCTGCGATGTCCTGTGTCCATGGGGTGCCGCTCTTCACCGCCTCCTCTTTCAACAGGGTGTTCAGTTTCTTGCTCGACAACCCGCAGGTTATGTTTTCCATGGCCCACTGCCGAGGACTCATGCGGCTCGACGCATCCATGAGTTCCATGAGGTCCTGGTGGATCCGGCCCGGCCGAAGCCGACGTCCCGTCTGTTCATTGATGTATGCCAGCGAGCCCACGTGTGCCCCTGCGCGCAAGGCGAGTGCGCATCCGGCAAACAGGCTCTCGACGGCCGCGAGGCAGCCGCCTTCACGCCGGCTCAGGATCACGGACACCTTGGAGTTGCACTGGTGGGCGGCCACTTCCTCGATGGGAAGTGATTCATGCATCTCAAGCCTTTGCGGCACGCCCAGGGTCCGGGACAGAGCAAGGATGGACTCGCGGCTTCGGCCGGGTTCAGGCTGACCGATGAGCACGATCTTGAGTTCAGGGGGCATGTAGCGCAGTGCCCGGAAGAACTCCCAATGTCGCTTGAAGGCTCCCCAGTTGGCAACCATCAGGATGTCCGTCTCACGTGCCGCCGACGGTTTAGGCTGGTGAAAATCAGGATTGGTCCAGTCGCACGGCAGAGTCTTCAAGCAGGTCAGGCGCGGGTGGAATGCCTCAATGGCGCGGATCTCATGATAGTTGCTGCTCTGCACGAGGAGACGGCCTTTTGTGGCGGCAACGGCCATGCCAAGCGCTGCATAGTCCGTGGGAGACCAGCTGGTGGAAAGCACCAGCTGATAGTGATCCTCCAGCCAGCGGCGTTCTGTTTCAGCCAGTCCCAGCAGCATGCGGACCCAGTTGTACTCGAAGGTCATGAACAGGAGACCTTTTTCACCACCTGCTGCGGGTGCCTTGAGGATTACGCTGCGGTTGATCTCAGATTTGTCGCGCAACATGGAGGCATAGCGCGGGGCTGAGCGCACGACTTCCTCCCAAGGAGCCAGGGTGTGAAACCCGGGCTGTTGCCCGAGCGAGTGCGCTGCGCGCCTGTGACCAGGTCCGCCTTCAAGCAGGGCCAGAGCCTTGGTGTGGCAGCGAATGCGCTGCGTGGCGCTCTTTGCGGCGCAGCCTTGCAAGTACCATCGGAAACCAACTGCCTGTCGGAGCAGTTTGGAATAACGGACAGCGTCCATCACTGGCAAAAGGCAGGCTGGGAGACTCATCGGTAGATCGGCCTCCTATAAATGCGCCCATTCGGGTGACAAGCTGTTTGTCGGTGTTTCATTTTGACTGCAATCTGTTCATTGCGGTGCCGAGAGTCAGTGTCATTCTGAGGCCAGCGCATGATCGCCATCCCCAACGACATTGAACCCAGGACAGCCATCGGCACGGAAGAGTCATCCGGCGTGGAGGTTCTCGAAAGTGGGCACGGAAGATGGAGCTACTTTTTCGCGCTGCTTTTTTTGATCACGTATTATATCCGCCCGCAGGACTGGGTGCCCGGCATGGCAGGTTTCAATATCGTCCGCCCCATCATTCTTCTGTGGGGGGGGGCGCTCGTTTCCGAGGGGCTGCACAGCCCGCTGCCAGGCATTTTCAGCACGGCGCATGACTGGGCCATGCTCATTTTTTTTGGTTATGTGGTCTGGACTGCACCCGGCGAAGCCGGAGCAGGAATGGGCATGTTTTCTCTGGCGGTGTTTTATTACCTGACCACCCAGTCGCTGACGAGCTGGAACAAACTGTGGAAGTATTTGCGGGTGTGGAACTGGCTGCTGATCACGCTTGCTGTGTTTGGAGTGCTGCAAACCCTCGGCCTCGACATCACCAATGGCAGGGAGATCACCGAATTTGGCAAAGGCCGGCTGGCCCTGGGCACCTGGACTTGCAACAATGCGAATGCGCTCGGACACACCGTGGTTGCCGGCATTCCACTGAGCTACATTCTGTTCTTCTGGCGTGGGTCGGGCACGGCGCGCTTTGTTTTGTTTCCTGCCGCGATGGTAGGCGTCATGACCTGCGCCTGGCACACCCAGTCCAAAGGGGCCTACCTTGTGGGCGCCATGCTGTTGGTCCTGGCTTTTGTGATTGGCCATCCGAAGTGGATCCAGCTCATCGTGCTGACCGTCGTGCTTACCGCCGGGGTGGGTGCCCTGAGCTTTTTGCCACGCATGGAGAGCATGGGGAGCCTGCGCTCAGAAGAGGGCGTGATGGGGCGCCTCATGGCGTGGGAGCTGGCCCGCACGGCCTGCGAAAACAACGCCACAGGTCTTGGCTGGCGTCAATTTCACGCATGGATCACCGTGAGGGATGGCATGCGGTGGATTGTCGAGGACAAGTCCACGCACAGCAGCTACGTGCAGATCTTTGCAGACTTGGGCAAGCCGGGGATGTGCCTGTGGCTGCTGGTTCTGCTGACCAGCCTGAGGGGGGTCTTGTTTTATCGGGCGCGGGACGACATGCAAGAGCGATGCCGGCGTTCGGTGCTGCTCATTATCACCGCCTACATGGTGTCAAGCTGGATGATCAACCGGGAGTACCACACGGAATACTATCTGATTGCCGCCATGGCGGCAGCCTTTCATCGGCTGGCGACAGTGACAAATCGCCAGCCCGTCGCGGCAGAGGCTGCCAGCGAGGAGCCGCCACGCCCTGAGCTTGCCTGGCAGCTCCCGTCCGCGGTCGAAACTGAATGGATGGTGCATGGGCCTGCGAACAGCCCGAGCCATGAATGGCTGAGGATTGAATGGAAGGACATCATCGCGGCCTGTGTGGGGACCTGGGCAGTGCTGCAGATCTGGGATTATGTGCTGAAACATCTTTGAGTTTTCGCCGGGTGATGAAGTTGTCCGGTTAAGCAGCTTGACATGGCTGGAGAGTGACGGAAACCTTGCCCGTTCGTAGGAACCCAAACATCGAGTTATGACAAAGATTTCATCACGGTTTCCGTGCCTCCTTTTGGTGCTGTTTGCCCCGCTCATCTTGCTCACAGGATGTTTACAATTTCCATTGGGAGACAGTCGTGGTGGTCATTACTTTGGCGGGTATGGCCAGGTCGGCAGCAGCGGACTGCGCCCCGGCGCCTATGTGCCCCGGCAGGTGCAAAAGGACAATTCAATGACCATGCATCCATGATCCAGCACAGGATTCCCCGCGGGTCAGGCCGAGGTTTCGCGTTTACCTTGTTGGAAACGCTGTTCATGCTTACAGTGGTAGCGGTTTTCACCCTGCTCCTGGCGGGTGTGACAAAACCGCTCTGGTATGTCGAGCCAACCGTCGAACCAAAGCCGCAGGTCAAGGCCTCACCGGAGAGCCAAGTGAAGCCAAACTGAGAAGCGCCGGCTTGGTCGAATGCGTGCTGGCAGACTGGAGTCACATCCAGCCTTTGCTGTGGTAGAACCAGGTGCCGAGCATTTCGTGCAGCCAGGTGTCGAAGACGGACAAGCCTTCAGCATGCGGCAGGTGCAGCCAGTGGAGCGTGCCCACGCGGTTGATGCTGCTCAGGTAATTGCAGGGGACCGGGACGATGGGGATGCCCATTTTTTGAAACGCGGCAGCTGCTCTGGGCATATGATACGCCGAAGTGACCAGAAGCACTCGTTTCCAGCCTTTCTCCTTGGTCATGGCGGCCGCCTTGAGCGCCTCGTCGCGAGTGTCAGCACAGACGCCCAGGGAAAGGACCGGCTGCGCAGAGCCAGTCAGCGAGCGTGCCATGTCGGCGACGCGATCTGCTTCGGAGAGCATTTTTCCCTGGTCCTCATATCCGCCACCGCCGAGAACGAGCAGAGGGGCCTTCTGCTGCGCGAGCAGAATCATTCCCGTGGTGAGACGGTCTCCGGATGGCTTGAGATGAAACCCGCTCGGTTCGCTGCGGGAAGGCTCGGCACCACCGCCGAGACACACGATCACATCTGCGGGGGCGAGGTCATGGATGGAGACGCGTGGATGAGTGTTCTCCAGGGAGGAGATCAGGAGCGATGCCAGCGGTGTGCAGGTCAAAGCCGTCAGAATGACCCAGGCGAGCGCGGGGACGGCCGCGATGCGCCAGCGGCGGCGCAGGCAGGCAAAGGCAATCCATGCGCCCAGCAGCAGCCAGACACAGCAGAGCGGTTGCAAAAGCACGATCAGCGACCTCATGCCGTAGCATTCTTCCGCGCTGGTGTCTTGCGCAACTGAGTTCGCGAATTTCAGCTGCACGCATCCGGCTGCCGCTTGCCAAAACGGTTCCAGCCTTTCAATTACCACCGATGGATTCCCCCCAATCTGCTCCAGTGCCCGCCACAGACATTACCCCTGAGCTGCGTATGCACGTGCTGCGCTGGTTGTGGCGTTGGTGCGGGCGGCTGGCTTTTGCCATGATGCTGCTGTGGACGGTGGCTTTCGGGTTGCAGGCTGTGTGTCTTCGCTGGCTGGGGGAGGGGAACCTCTGCATGGCCTTCTTGATGTTTCTGCCTCCGGGCCTCTGGCTGCTGCCGGGGGCCATGATCTGGTGTTTCACGCTGCTGTTTCGCTGGCGTGCCGCGCTCGTTCTGGGCATGATGTCTCTGCTGATTTTCGTTCTGCAATTCGGCTGGCCGGCTGGCTCTGATCCGGTGCCTTTGGCCAGAGAGCAGCGCCCCGCAGATACGCTGGTCCTTCTCACCAACAACCGTGGGCAGGGAGGGGGGCACAGTCTGCGGCCATTCAAAGACTACATCCAGCCAGACATCATGGTGTTTCAGGAATCCTCCACTCCTGCCGCCACCTATCTGGCGGACCCTGGCTACGGTGAGTTTACCCACGGTGAAACGGTGAGCGATTTTACCCTCATCAGCCGGTTCCCGGTCAGTGCGGGGCGTCTGCTCCTATGGAGCGGCAAGCGAACGGTTCGCCCGTTTGCCTATGCCGCCCGGTTTGAGGTGGATTGGAACGGACGCCGCATCGCCGTGTATGTCGTGCATCTAAGGTCTCCGCGTGAAGTTCTGCTGGGGCTGCGCTGGGGTGGGTTCGTGCGTGGCATTCCTCTGCCGTTCAAAGAGTGGCGTGAGCGTGCGGCGCAGGAAATGGTCTTCTGGCAGGATCAACTGGACATGGCGGCGGATTTGGAGCGTCAGGTGGCAGCCGAGTCACTGCCGTGCATCGTGGCGGGAGATTTCAATGCGCCGCACACTGGAGCCATCCATCGTCGTCTGACCAACCGTCTGCAAGACGCGCATGAGGTGAGCGGCCATGGCTGTGGGTTCACGTTTCCCGGGGAAACTCACAATCCCTTGTCACTGGGCGGCCCCTGGCTGCGCATCGACCAGATCCTGCTGGATTCCCGCTGGAAAGTGGAGGCCTGCTGGACCGAAGAATTGAGAAAATCGCAGCACCGGGCGGTGGCGGCATTGCTGAGATGGAAGCCTGAGCCGTGAGCCTAGCAGTCTTTGATGTTTGCCACCTGGCGGTAGGCGGAGAGATAATTGTCCACCATGGCTGAGAG
>CANIZT010000269.1 GCA_947471905.1 Verrucomicrobiaceae bacterium | reverse complement strand
GCAGCGGCGGCAGATCGATCTTATTCAAAAGCTGAACCAACTCCATGCCGCGAAGCGTGAGAACGACCACGCGCTGGAAGGTCAGATCAAGGCCATGGAGACCGCCTACCGCATGCAAAGCGCCGCCAGCGATGCTTTCGACATTAGCCGCGAGCCCGCGAAGATGCGCGAGCTTTATGGCGACACGCCGTTTGGCCGTTCCTGCCTGCTCGCGCGTCGTCTCGCCGAATCCGGTGTGCGCTACATCAGCGTCTATTACACCAGCAGCAACAACCAGCCCTGGGACACGCACAGCGACCATTACAAGCGCCACCCCGAACTCTGCGCCGACAGCGACCGCGCCTCCGCCGCGCTCATCAGCGACCTCAAACAACGCGGCTTGCTGGATGACACGCTCGTCGTCTGGACCGGCGAGTTTGGCCGCACGCCCTACGCGCAGGAAAACCAGGACAAAAACAAGAAGACCGATCCCATGAAGCGTGGTCGCGATCACCACCACACCGCTTTCAGCACGCTGCTGGCCGGTGGCGGAATCAAAGGCGGCCTCGCCTACGGCACCTCCGACGAACTCGGCATGAACGCCGAGGAAAACAAAGTCCACGTCCACGACCTGCACGCCACCATCCTTCATCAGCTCGGCCTCGATCACGAGCAGCTCACCTACCGCTATGCAGGCCGCGATTTCCGGCTCACCGATGTGTATGGCGACGTCGTGCATGACATCATCGCCTAACAGCCATGCGCATCATGCACCGGACACGCTTCATCATCGCCATTCTCTTCTTGGTGGCGATACGAATTCAAGCCAGTGAGCCTCTCCGCATCGCGATCTTCACTGCGGATGCCACGCCGGAGATCGGGATGCCGGTGGCGTATGTGAAGGCGCGATCAATCACCGATCCGTTGAGTGCGCGTGGGGTGGTGTTGATGGGCGAGGGCAAGCCGGTGGTGCTTTGCGCCGTGGACTGGATCGGCATCGGCAATGGCGGGCATGATGAGTGGCGGCGCGGGCTGGCGGAGGCGGCGGGGACCACGATGGACCGCGTGACGGTGCACACGCTCCATCAGCATGATGGCGTGCGCTGCGATCTCACAGCGGAGGAGCTTCTCACGAAACGCGGACTCGGCGGCACGCGCATGGACGCGGCGTTTTGTCGGAAAGTGATCGCCAGCACCGCAGAGGCGATTCGCGAGGCGATGAAGCAGGTGAAGCCCGTGACACATCTCGGCATCGGCGAAGCGAAAGTTGAGAAAGTGGCCTCCAATCGACGCATCCTAGGTCCGAATGGTCGCGTGCTGTTTGGCCGCATGAGCGCCTCGCGCGATCCGAAGGCCAAGGAGGCCGACGAAGGCACCATCGACCCGATTTTGAAACTCGTGAGCTTCTGGGACGGCGAAACGCCGCTCGCCTGCCTCACCTACTACGCCACGCATCCGCAGAGCTTCTATGGCAAGGGCGATGTCACCGCCGAGTTCGTCGGACTTGCACGTGCGCAGCGTGAAACGGCACTCAACACCCCGCACATCCACTTCAACGGCGCGAGCGGCAACGTGGCCGCCGGCAAATACAACGACGGCTCGCCCGAAGCTCGCGTGCAACTCACGCAACGCATGGCCGACGGCATGAAACGAGCCTGGGAGGCCACGCAGAAGTCACCCATCACCGCCAGCGATCTCGACTGGCGCATCGAGCGGGGGAAACTGCCTCTCTCGCCCAATTTGAACCGCGAAGCGCTCGAAAAGACGCTCGCCGATGACAAAGCCGACGCGCGAGATCGCCTAAATGCGTCCACGAAGCTCGCGCTGCTCAATCGCACGGACGCGGGGCATGAGTTTGAACTCACGTGCCTGCGTCTCGGCCGTGTGAACATGCTCCACATGCCAGGCGAGCTGTTCGTGGAGTATCAAATCGCCGCGCAGCAGATGAAGCCGGGCACCACTGTCTGCATGGCCGCGTATGGCGACTACGCGACCGGCTACATCGGCACTGAGATTGCCTACACGCAAGGCGGCTACGAAGTGCAAACCAGCAGCTCCAACACCGCGCCGCAGGTCGAAAAAGTGCTCATGGACGCGATGAGGCGGCTGCTTGAATAGGCGCAGTTGGTGAAAAAGTGATCAAACAGACCCTCTCGGACCTTTTGAAGAAATGACCATGAAACGCATCCTCCTCTCACTCCTCGTCGCCAGCACCGCTTTCGCCCAAAACGACCTCAAACCGCTTCGTGCGGGCATCGTGGGCCTCGATACCTCGCATGTGCCGGCATTTACAAAACTCTTCAACAAAGGCGAGACGACAGGCGAACTCGCTGGCATCAAAGTGACCGCCGGCTACACCGGCGGCACCGACATGCCAGCGAGCCGGGATCGCAAAGAGAAGTTCACGCAGCAGCTTCGCGACATGGGCGTGGAGATCGTGCCCACCATCCCGGAATTGCTCGCGAAGGTCGATGTGGTGCTGCTGGAGAGCGTCGATGGCCGCATCCACCTCCAGGAGGCACGGGAGATTTTCAAAGCAGGCAAGCCGGTCTTCATCGACAAGCCCGTCGCTGGCACACTCGCCGAGGCCATCGCGATTTTTGAACTCGCGAAAAAGAGCAACGTGAAGGTCTGGTCGAGCTCATCCTCGCGCTTCGGAGCCGATTTGATCGCGATGAAAAACAATCCCGAGATCGGCGATATCCTCAGCGTGACGACCTGGGGCCCGTGCTCGTATCAGGACGGCACGCCGGACCTCTTCTTCTACGCCATCCACGGCATCGAGTCGCTCTTCGCGCTCATGGGCACTGGCTGCGAGACCGTTTCCCGCACCAAAGGTCCCGTCACCGATCAAGTCACCGGTGTGTGGAAAGATGGACGTGTGGGCACCTATCGCGGCATCGTGAAGGGCAAGTCGGAGTTCGGCGCGCTGGTGTTTGGATCCAAGAATGTCCGCCAGGGAGCCAAAACCATCAGCTACGAAGCCCTCTGCCGTCAGATCGGCACCTTCTTCCGAACGGGAACACCGCCAGTAAGCGAGGCCGAGACGATCGAGATCTTCACCTTCATGGAAGCCGCCGACGAAAGCCTCCGCCAAGGCGGCAAACCCGTCGCGCTGGCCGATGTGCTCGCCAAAGCGAAGGCGGAAGCTGCGAAGCTCATCCGCGAATGACGAACCCAGCGAGCTCGGACGCACTTCATGAACCGCAACTCACGCTTTCTAAAGCTGCTAAGCCTCTTGGCGGGCACCAGCTTGTCGGCGGGAGAAGCGGTGCCCTTGCATGAGCAAATCGATGGCTTGATGACGAAGGATTGGGCGGCAGCAAAGATCACTCCGGCAGTCACAAGCACGGATGCGGATTTTTTCCGAAGACTGAATCTAGACCTGAATGGCGTGATCCCGACGCCGGCCGAGACAAAGGCGTTCCTGGACGACCGACGAACTGACAAGCGCCCGCGAGCCATCGATGCACTGCTCGCACGGCCTGAGTATGCGCTGCACATGGCACGAGTCTTCGACGTGCTCCTAGCTGAGCGTCGCTTGCCTGCGGTGAAGTCGTATGATGTCGCTGCTACGGCTTGGCGGGGCTATCTGGCGGAGTCCTTCGCGGCAAACAAGCCCTGGGATGTGATGGCGCGTGAGATCTTGGCGAGTGATGGCAGCGATGAGTCACAGCCAGGAGCGGTGAAGTTTTATATCGCTCGTGATGCCGAGCCGCATCAACTCACGCGTGATGTGGCACGGGTATTTCTCGGCACGGATCTGCAATGTGCTCAGTGCCACGATGATCCCCGGTTCGATGACTACAAGCAGGCGGACTACTTCGGCATCTATGCGTTCGTGAGCCGCCTTTCGTTCTTCCGCGACAACAAGCTGAATCGTTCCTTCGTCGGCGAGAAAGCGGTGGGCGATGTCACCTTCACCTCCGTTTTCACGACGAAGCAGGGCAAGACGGACCCGCGTCTTCCGGGTGGCAAGATGTTCGCTGACCCGAAGCTGGAGAAGGGGAAGGAGTATGTCACGGCTCCAAGCAACTCGGCACGCGGAGTGCCGGTTTACAGTCGGCGAAAACAACTGGCCGAACAGATGCCGCGTGCGGAGACGCCGGGCTTTTCCAGAAACCTCGGCAACAGGCTGTGGGCATTGATGTTTGGCCGGGGACTGGTGCATCCGCTCGACTTGCATCACGCCAAGAATCCGCCATCGCACCCGGCGGTGCTCGCAGCTATCGAGCAGTGGCTGGTGCAGCACCGCTACGACATCAAGGGATGCCTGCGCGAGATCGCACTGAGTCGCTGCTATCAGCTATCGAGTGAACTGCCGGGCGGTGTCGAGCCTCCAGTGGACGCGTTTGCTGTTTCGGCCATGCGAGCGCTTACGCCAGAGCAATTGCGCTGGTCCTTGCTGCAGGCGATGGGTCGCATGGATACTCATTTTCTCCGCACGCTGGAACAGCTCAAAAAGACCAAGCCTGCTGAAGTCGAAACCAAGCTCAAAGATTGGCACTGGAAGAAAGACGGCTACGAACTGCTGGAAAAGCAATCCAGCGCCGTGATCGCCGCCTTTTCGCCCCTGCCGGGCACCGATGACAGCAAGATCGATCCTGTCGTCGATCACGCGCTCTTCCTGCTGAACAGCCCCAAGATCATCGAGCTCATCAAAGTGGCTCCTGGCACCTCGTTTGATCGCTGGGGGGCTTTGAGTGATCCAGCGGCACTCGCTGAGGATCTTTATCTCAGCCTTTTGAATCGCAGACCCATTGCGCAAGAGACAGAGGAAGTCACCGGCCTCATGAAAAGCACCAAGACGCCCAAGGAGCGGGCGGAGGCCTTGCAGCCGCTCGTGTGGGGCTTGCTCTTGTCGGCGGAGTTTCGTTTCAACCACTGATCGTATGCAACCCAACCTCACTCGCCGCCAAGCCATCGCACGCACGCTCGGACTCGCCGGAGCAGCCGCCATGGCCCCACCGGCCCTCGCGGCATCGCCGCATCGGAAGCAACTGCTCGTGCTGTTTCTCTCCGGTGGCGCGAGCCAGCTCGAAACGTGGGACCCAAAGCCAGGCACCAAGTTCGGTGGCCCGTTTCGCGCCATCAACACCTCACTCGATGGTGTGCGCATCGGCGAACTGCTGCCGCGCACGGCGAAGATCATGCACAAGCTCGCCGTGGTGCGCAGCGTAAACTCGAATCTGCCAGATCACGAAAAAGGCCACTACGCGATCCAAGCTGGCCGCCTAGCCCCTGGCTATCCGGTGCTCGGATCGGCAGTGGCGAAGCTGCTGGAGCAACCCGGTGATGTGCTGCCCGGCTACATCACACTGCGACGCGATGGACCGAAAGCCTACACAGACACGGGTGACGCTGGCTTTCTCGGCGCAAAATATGAAGGCGTGCGCGTCATCAATGGCCTGCCGCCAGAGAATCTCATCGTTCCGGCTGGCATCAATGCCGCTGCGCTCCAGACACGCGATGCCGCACGCCGCGCTGCGGATGAACGCTTCCTCCGCACCCATGCGAAGGCACCGATCAACGGCTACGGCACCACCTTTGATCAAGCTAGGGCGCTCATGCAACGACGCGAGATTTTTGATCTCAAGGCCGAGTCGCCCAAGGATATCGAGCGCTATGGCCGCCACGACTTCGGCCAGAATTGCATGCTCGCACGCCGACTACTCGAAGCCGGCGTGCCCTGCGTGCGCGTGGTGCATTTCGACTGGGACGCGCACCAGGACAACTTCTACTGGCACCAGATGCGCTGCGCGGAGTTTGACCGCACCTTTGTCACGCTGCTCGATGACCTGGAACAGCGCGGCATGCTGGAGCACACGCTCGTCGTCGTCACTGGCGAGATGGGCCGCACGCCGCAGATCAACAACTTCGGCGGACGTGATCACTGGGGCCGTGCGTGGTCCGTGGCGATGGCGGGCTGTGGAATCAAACAGGGAGTGGTGCATGGCATGACCAATGACCTCGGCACTGAGGTCAAAGAGGACGAGGTCGGCATCGGTGATCTCTTTCACACCTACCTCACCGCGCTCGGCATCGACTCGAGCGCCGATTACCATCTCAACGGCCAGACCAATCCCGTCGCCGATCCTGCTGCCAGGCCAATCAAAGCCGTGTTGGCGTAAACCACTCGTGCTTATGCCCGTCAACCCAGCCAAAACCAAACTCGTCATCGAGCACAAGCACGAGGTGCCGCT
>CANIZT010000268.1 GCA_947471905.1 Verrucomicrobiaceae bacterium | reverse complement strand
CAGTGTTCGTCTCCACATGATCGCGCCACTCCAATCCCACATGGGAGAAGGCCAAGGAACAGAGATCGGCTACGCTGTGCAGCACACCACTGGCCACCACAAAATCCTCAGGCTGCTCGTGGTTTAAAATCGCATGCATGGCTTTTACGTAATCCGGCGCAAAGCCCCAGTCGCGTCGTCCTTCGACATTGCCCAATTGCAGTTTTTCCCTTCCACCAAGCGAAATACGGGCCGCTGCCATGCTAATCTTGCGCGTTACAAATTCCGGCCTTCGACGGGGACTTTCGTGATTGTAGAGAATGCCTACACCGCAGAACATGCCATAGCTTTCGCGATAGTTTCTGGCCAGATGATAGCCAGCCACCTTGCTTATGCCATAGGCGCTGCGCGGATTTAACGGCGTTTCCTCAGTTTGCGGGGCATCTTTCGGGCGGCCAAACATCTCGCTGGAACCGGCAAAATAGAACCGGCATTTCGACTGAAATTCATTCAATGCCGCCAGCAGATAGTGTGTGCTCGCGATGTTGTTCTGTATTGTCTGGTAGCCGTCCGCCAAACGATCTCCGACAAAGCTCGACGCCGCCAGATGATAGCACTCATCAAATGAGGTTTTTGAGATCAGTCGGTAGAGACCTGGAAAGTTGTCCAAACTCACCGCATGGAGCTGACAGCGCTCATAAAGTTCCGGTGGCACATCCTGCAACAAATTGCTCTTAATGTGCTCCAGCCCGGTCTGGCGTGCCAGGCCATGCACCTCATAGCCAAGCCCAAGAAGATATTCGGCAAGATAAAAACCATCCTGGCCGGTGATACCGGTGATTAGGGCACGCTTCATGAAAAAAGGGGTGGATTTGGTGGGATCGAGCGAGCCGAAAAGGCTTAGGAACGCAGAAACAGGCTCAAATTGTCCTGACGTTTGATATTGATCGGCTGATGCTGAAATCCGGCGGCCTCAACGTTGCGGATGAGGGGGCGCGAATCGGCCCGGTCATCATGCCACTCGACCATGAGCGCCCTGACCCGTGCCAGCCAGTCAATGTCACGCCCCAGCAAGTCCTCTTCGCCGCCTTCAATATCCATCTTCACCACATCGACCCGGCCTTCAGGAAAACGATCCAGCAAGTCGCGTATGCCGACGACGGGGACACGGAGACCGGCTTCACCTGAACCTGCGCTTGAAAGCCGTCCAAGATTCGATTCGGCACGTGCTTCAAACCAAGCCTCTCCCGCATGCTGCCCCACCGCTGCCCGCAGCACCTCGCCCGAGATGTGGTTGTCCTGAAAATTCATTTCCGCCACCGCCGCATTCTCGGGAACGGGTTCCACCGCTAGCAGAAAAGCAGATCGGTTGGATTGGGTCGGATCAGGTTGGATTCGGTTGGAAAACCAGAGTGAGGCGAGACCAATGTTTGCCCCTAGGTCCAAGAAGGTATGAGGAACAAATGGCAGGTCGCAGTCATACACTTCATCCACCAGCACTTCCCGCAGGCTCTGCAGATCCCCGCGATTAAATCGATAATTCAGTGTTAGACCATCACGGAAACGGACACACCTAACGGCATTGTAGCCAGGCAGCCGAACAAAACGTAGCAGGCGGCTCCATAAATAATCAGCACGCAACCGACGGACCGAGGCACCATCCACGGCCAGTCCCGCCGCGGCAGAACCTTCCTTCAAGGCATGCATCAGCGATCGGAACATGCTTGAAACAGCAAACGTGCATCTCCCAAATTCTTTGGCCAACGTTTCAGCAGCAACCAGGACAACATACTCGGGCTGTTCATTTCACGCCGATACTGCTTATACCGTTGCAGGTGGTCGGGAATCATGCGCAGCCCCTCCAGCAGGCCCACGGTCCAGCCCCAGCAGACTAGCAGCGCCACTCGGCGTAGCACGCTCCACAATCCCACTGGCCAGAGCCAGGCGGGGAAACGCAGAAATGGAAACAAGGCGGTATTCGCCAGCACCCAGGCATTGGTGGCTGCATCCACCTCTTGGGCTAGAACCCGGTCATGCACGACCCTCAGCAGCGGATCGTGAACGATCATCCCGCCGATGGCATGCATTTGCAGCCCAATGTCCACTTCCTCCATGTTGTAGGCGATCGGCAGCGGCACAAAGCCTGCGGTGCGTTGAAACCAGCTTTTCCTAAACACGCAACCGCAGCCAGAAGGCACAGCGATCCGTTGAAAGTTCAGGGTCTGCCATTCCTTCTCGTGGCTGGCCGCGCTGAACATCGCGGCATCGGGAAAGAGCTCCGCCAGTTGCATCACGCGGGCAAAATAATCCGAATGAGCCGGAAACGAGTCGTCGTCAAAATTGGCCACCAGATCGTATCTCGCAGCAGCGATCAGACGGTTGCGCGATCCGCCCGGCCCAAGCAACTGCTCGCTCGTCAGAATGCGAATATTAGGATCGAAATTCCGCACCGCCTCCATCACCTCAGCCCTTCCTCCGTCCACATGGATCACGATCTCGGTAGGGCCCGGCCTGCAGTGAGTGATCTGCTCTAAGGATTTCAACAGGGCATCAACCCGCTTATGCGCGGGAATGATGACCGAAATGGGAAGAACGTCCGACAAACGAGGGTTTGATTGGTCAACCACCGGCCTTCAAACGGGATTGCTACGGGTAGGAGGCACTACCGGTTTTGGAATATTTGGCGTTCGGCCTACCCGCCGGTTGACCGTCGGTTTCAGATAAGGCAGCAGCCCCAGCCCGATGATGGCCGCTAAAAGCACATTGGCCGTATGATTGCTGACCAGCGACATCAGCAGAAACGGACCGCTTAATAGAGAAGCACTAAGCGAGAGGGCACTCAGAATCCCCGGAGGGGCGCGCCAGTATGCCAGCCACACAATAACCATGAGCGCGATTCTCAATCCATACCACACAGAAAAGCCCAACATTCCGAGTTCATTCATCACCATGCCAAACTCATTGTCAAAAAAGATGCCTCTGATAGGTGGTGCAGGAACATCCATCACCCGGCGCAAGGCGGCGGTGACCAACTGCGTGACCCCTATGCCGACCCCAAATGTCGGAGACTCTTCCGCAGCCACCTCGATCGCGGCCAACGGATGCAGAACCGTGCGGCTGTAAACGGTGTCGCCCGCTCCTTGAAACCGGCTGGACCAGTTCATCCAAGCATCTTTGAAAACGTAGATGCCCGCTCCCGAGCAGATGATCATGCCCCAGAACAACGTGAGCTTGAAGTAACGGCTGGTGGCCAGACGGCCCGTAAATGATGCCAGGGCAAATCCTCCTAACAGCAGAGCGATCATCAGAACCGCGGCACGCGATCCGCTCATCATCGCGTTTACCGCCAGCAGTGGCAGGCCCATTGAAACCAACACCCATTTTCTTTTGGTTTGTTCGAGCGTTAGCAAAATGAGATTCAACGCCGAGAAAAAGCAGACAAACACCGTGTGCCCGGTGATGTAAGAAAAGGTGCCGGTGATGCGCACCCTGACAATCTCCGTGTCGAGGCCAAAGGTCACTGCTCCCATACCTTCGCGAGCCTCGTTTTGCGCATAAACGTTCAGCGGACTGTTCGCTCCGGCTCCGTATTGGGCGAGCCCCAGAAGACAGATGGGAATGCCCAGGTACGCATACCAGGTCAGTTGCCGCACCAGCTCATCCTGCGTTCGAAACAGGTAGGGCATCATGAAGACCAGCGGCAGGTAGTAGAGGTACACTTTCAGACCCATCAAACCTAGGATTGGATGTCCGATATTGGGATTGATCGCCCACAAGCATAACACCAAAGCCAGAACGACGACGCTTCCAGTCGGCGCGTCGAGGCGGTAGCTTCGCAGTTCTGGGTCAGGGGAGAGAAAAAAACGCAGGTAAGCCCCAAACAGAAAAATATCCTTTAAGAAATAGACCAGTTCTTGTCCGCCCGGAAAGACCCACTTGCGGATCGCTCCCTCCAACAAGGCGATGACCAGCGCCACCTTCACCGCTGCCCGCCACCTGCCGTAGCTCCAAGCCACGATGATGAGGCCGCCGATTGCCCCAATCGTCAGCAGAGTGGAGACCGGAAGCCGGGCAGCGAGAAAAATCCAGTTCATATCAGAAAATCAAAATTAACGATGTGCCCGGGACCGCCAGGCGCGGAACAAGGCCAAGGAATCGATGGGCGCATAATTCAATTTATCCACACGGCATTTTTCCAGCAAGCGCGCCGGATTGCCAGCCACAATTCCCAGTGGCGGCACATCCTTCGTCACCACCGCTCCCGCAGCCACCACCGCCCCGCGACTCAGCCTCACTCCCGGCAGGATGATGGCGTTGGTCGCAATCCAGACGTAATCCTCGATCACGATGGGTTTTGATACCGTTCGCCACCCAGGATCCGCCACATCATGACTGGCGGTCAGGATCTTCACCCCGTCATTGATGCAGACGCAGCGCCCGATCCTCAAGGGCGCATGCACAGAAAGCTCCGCGCGACCGATGAAACTGTGTTCTCCCACAGAAAATTGGTCCAACTGTCCCGAGATCAAGCGGGCATCGGAAAAAAAGGTCGTTGGTGCCACCACGGCACCAAGCTGTCGCAGACTGGTATGAAACCAGCCTTGCTTGAGCAGGTTTGGCAGCTGTTGAATGCGTTTGGCCCAGGTTATGAGCCACTCGCGCCCGCCGAACGGAGGTCGATCGCGCTGCATCCAGAGGTGCGTCAAAAGTGAAAACATGTTTGAAGAGGAAGAAGCCTCAGCAGCGGCAGCAAGGAAACGTTATCTCACATCAAGCCGCGAATCTGTCCGGCATAACTCCGAGCGTTCTCGGTCACCGAATGCCCGTCATACCACTGCCGCAACGCAGTGGCGATGTTTTGTAATCGGTCTGCGTCAACCGCATGCCAGGCTGCCAACGAGCTTTCATTCAGCACGTTGCAGCCATCCTTCAAACCATCCGGCAGTTCGGTCATACGCCCCTGCGTGATGACCAGCAGTCCATGCGCCGCAAAGGCAGCCATAAGAGTGGATTTGCCAAAATGTTCGGCACTGTAGGCGGTGTAGGCCATGCGGCACGAACTCAGTAGGGCGGAAACAGCAGCGGGCTCCATGAAACCATGCCGGACGACTTCAAGGCCAAGGCCGGCCTCATCCACCGTTTGCTTGCAGCCGATCAAATGCATCCGCTTAAGGTTGAAACGACGTCCACAAACTGCCGCTTTGCGCACCACCGAGCCCAGACTCTCGCCACTGTGGATGCCCCAAGCAAACAGGACCATTGAAGGCTCGCGCTCCGTCCAAGCGGGCTGCACGGATGGCTCACCAAAATTGGAAAACACCGGCATTACGACGACCTGGGTGTCGGGTCTCGACACACGTTGGAGCCATGCGGCGTAGTCCTCCCGATTGGTTCGCAGGGCATCTGACGCACGGGCCACCTCACGCAACACCCACTTTTGGAGAGGCTGCAGCCAGAACGCCGAACTGGTCGGCGGACCTGCGGCATACAGCTCATGAAACATCGTGATCAAACGCGGTCGGCGAGGCAACTGGGCCAACCGCCGCCAGCCCGCAGCCAGCCAGAACGGCACCGCCCGCTTTTGATAACCGTAGGGCGACATGTGCAGCACCACCGCTTGGGACTCGTCCACTTGAGAGGCCACAAAACTCACCAATGCCTGCGATGTCAACTCCGGCAGCCGGAACACAGGAAATTCAGTTTCACCCTTCGGCTGGGTCCAGTTCGTCCCGGCGGCCAGAAAGTTGCTGTGGATGTCATGGTCATCACGCAGTGCCTGCGCCAGCCGCCAGGCATAATCGCCTATGCCGCAGACGGCGGGAGGAACCCGTGGCAGGATTTGCAGAACCTTCATGCCGCCAGCAGCTCCTTGAAAATCTCACCGACTCGCGCGCGATAGGTCTCCGGGTGGAAACGGCTTCCGAACGCCGCCGCCACCTGACCGTCGTGCCGCAGGCGCTCACGATCCTTATGATAGATCAGAAGCTTCGTGCCAATGGCCGCGGCGTCATGCGGTGGAACCCGCCAACTTTCATTCGGCACCGGTGCGCCAGCATTTTGGGTCGCAATCACCGGCATGCCTGAGGCCATCGCTTCAATCGTGACAAAACCAAACGAATCCCCCAGCGTGGGCATCACCAAAATGTCGTGTTCGCAATACAGTTCGCGCAATTGGGTTCTTGGCAGGTAAGGCAGGTGCCGGTGGCTGCGGCAGCGCTTGAGAATGGGAGCCATTTCCGCGGACACCTCCCCCACCAGGGTCAGCGTAACCT
>CANIZT010000267.1 GCA_947471905.1 Verrucomicrobiaceae bacterium | reverse complement strand
GGCGGAGACCGGCGCGGTGCCAAAGTAGTGCTGCGAGTAGTTCGCCAGCACGCCGAGCGGTTTGCCATCGAGCGTTTGCAGCGCGATGACACTGAGCTGCGGATCGACCGGGCCGCTGGGGCCGACGACGTCCTTGCTGAGGTAGCCAGGGTGCATGTTTGCGCGGCCCGTGGGCTGGCCGAAGGGATCGACGACCTCCTTGCTCGGCAGGCGAATCCAGCGGCGGTTGTGCGTGTGCTCCCAGTCGTCGAACGAGCCCCAGCCGATGCGAGCCGGTTGCAGCGCCTTGTCCGCCGCCACGATGGCCTCGGCGATCTTTGGCGTGAGGAATTTCGCATACACGCTGTCCTTGCGCGTGCCGAGGCAGCCCATCGCGGCGGGCGCGGAGTGCGTGTGCGTTGCGCTGACCATCATGCGGTCCACCGGGATGCCGCATTGCTTCGCCGCGATGCCTTTGGCCTCATCAATGAGCGACTGCTCCATCATGCACGTGTCCACGATGGCGAAAGCGATCTTCATCTTGCCATCATCGAGCACGAAACTGCGCACGAAGAGCTTGTCCGCGAGCTTTTCGCCCCTCCCTTCGAGAAACCCGCCCGCGATGATGCGCGGGAACTCCGTGGGCGAAACGTCAATGGCGGCGACTCCGGCGCGGAAGACGGGCTGCGCGTGTGTGGTGAGAGCGGCGAATCCGAGGAGAAAAAAAAGCGACTTCATGAGGTTGGCTCAAACCAACGCTCATGCGGCACGCATGCTTGCCTCTTGATTAGGCGATCAACGGACCAATCGCAGGTTCCTGAAGCAATTTTTGCACTTCATCAACAAGATTGGCCGCAGGCACGGATGACTGCGAGCGTGCGACGAGATTCTTGATGACGACTTCGGGATATTCGGCACCGAAAACGATGGCAAAGCGAGCTTTGCGATCTTCGGCGGCCTGAAACTGCTTTCCGACTTTTTGTGAGCCAAAGCTGTAGTCAATGCGGATGCCGACGGCGCGAAGTGCTTGCACAGCCGCGAGCGCGTGCAGGCGTTGCGCTTCATCAGCAACGACGACGAAGGCATCGATGCTGCTGGCGGCGAGCAGGGCTTCGGTGAGCTTCATTTGCGCGCCGGGTGTCTTCTTCAAGAGAATGCCGAGCACCACATCGCCCATGGCGAAGCCTGCAGCGGGCAGATCGACGTGGCCGTCGCTCATGAGCGCGCAGAGTTTATCGTAGCTGCCGCCTCCGGCGAGGGCGCGGAGGCCGTGCTTGAGGTCGAAGACTTCAAAGACAGTGCCGGTGTAGTAAGCGAGGCCGCGCACGATGGTGGCGTCGATGCGAATGTGCTGCCAGAGGCCTCGTGCCGTGAGGTTTTCGCGCAGCGCGGCGAAGGCGGGATGATTTTCATCGGCAGCGGCCATGAAGGCGCGCACTTCGGCGAGCGTGAGACCGATGGGAGCGAGCTTTTTCTCCGTCTCCTCGGGTCGGGCGCGTTCGATCTTGTCGATGATCTGCAAAAAGGTCTGCATGTGCTCAGCGGCGATGTTTTTGTCGGCGAGGAAAGTGTTCCAAATCTCGCGGTTGCTGAGGCGGATGATGAAATCATCGGCACTGACACCGAATTCGAGCATGACGTCGATGGCGAGTGCGATCAATTCGGCGGAAGTTGCTGGAGAAGAATCGCCAAGGATGTCGGCGTTGAATTGGATGAACTCGCGACTGCGGCCTTCCTGCGGCTCTTCATAGCGGAAGCAGGGGCCGATTTGAAACCACTTGATGGGCTTTTTGAAATCACGCTGACGTGCGGTGACCATGCGTGCCAGCGAAGGGGTAATTTCGGGGCGCAGGGAGATTTCGCGCTTGGCCTTGTCCAGGAAGCAGTAGAGCTGGTTGGTGATCTCATCGCCGCTTTTTTTACGGTAGAGGTCGGTGCTTTCGACGAGCGGGCCCTCATACTCCATGAAGCCGTAGCGGCGTGCGACAGCGCGCCAAGTGTCGAAGATGTAATTGCGGCGGGCGCATTCTTCAGGGAAGAAATCGCGGAAGCCTTTGACGGTTTGGAAGGTGGACATGTGAGGGGCGGGGATTGAGCGTTAATGAGGCGGTGCATGCAACACAACTTTTTGCGTTCCTCGCGGCGTTTTGCGGCTATGGAGTGCCCTGATGCTGTTTGAACTCGTTTTGCGTGATTTTCGCTGCTTTGCCGAGGCAAAGCTGGAACTGCATGCCGACACAACGCTGCTGATTGGGCGCAACGCGCAGGGGAAAACCTCACTGATGGAGGCGGCGTGTGTGCTGTTGCGGCTGCAGTCACCCCGCACCTCGAGTCGCTCGGAGCTGGTGCGCTTCGGCGCATCAACCTGCATGATCGAAGGTGTGTGGCATGGTAAAAAACTGCGTCACGCACAGTCGGCCAGCGCGAGACGCATTGCGGTGGATGGCGCAACGTGTGGCAAGGTGGCAGACTATCTTGCAGAATCAGGCGTGGTGGTGTGGATGGATCATCGCGATATGAACCTACTGCGCGGCGGCGCGGAACATCGGCGGCGTTTTTTGGATTTTGCCGCAAGTCAGATGTTTCCTGATTACTTGCATGCTCTGCGTGGTTATGAGCGGGCGTTGCGTGGCAGAAACTACGTATTGAAGCGTGATGCGGTGATCGCGTGGAAGCAGGCAGATGCGTTTGCGCGTGTGATGGATGGTTTCGCGCAGGTGCTCTGGAAACGGCGTGCTGAGTTGTGCGCAGCCTTGCAGCCGGAGGTAACTGCGGCGCATGCGAAACTGAGCGACGCGGCAGAAACAGCTCGCATTGATTTCATCCGCACGAGTGACTCAGCGCTAAGTTTGGTCGATGCGTTGTCGGCGATGCGTGATGAGGAAGCACGCACACGTTCAACGGCATTTGGGCCGCACCGCGATGAAATCGCGATGCAACTGAATGATCTTGATGCGACGACGTTTGCCTCGGAAGGGCAGCAACGTTCGTTTGCTTTGTCGCTGAAACTTGCACAGGCGCAAGTGCTCGAGCGGGTGCGAAGTGAAGCGCCGTTATTGCTGATCGATGATGTATTTGGAGAGTTGGATGCACACCGGAGGCGTGCGTTGCTCGCTTGTTTGCCACCCGGAACGCAGAAAATCATCACGACGACAAGTTTGGACTGGGCAGATGTGGAGCAGAGGAATGGAATGGTTTATCGGATCGAACACGGGACAATGGTCCGCGAGCAGGGCTGAAAAGATCTATTTTCGAGCCGAAATAGGACGAAAACACTATTCTGAGCTCCTCAGAAACTTCTCTTGACGCCCTTTCAGGCGGTTTTAGCTTTAATATGGGTTAAAATTTGTTCGCGGCGCTGCTTTTCGTGATTCTCAAAAAAGTTAGAATTCTCCGCCGCGCATCTGAATTTTTAACTCTGCACTTCTTAACACCTTTCCTTTTTATTCTCAATGCTCGGCAAACTTTTTGGATTCGTCGCCCAAGACATCGGCATCGATCTCGGCACGGCAAACACTCTCGTCTATGTTAAAGATCACGGCATCGTCCTCAGAGAACCCTCGGTGGTAGCGGTTAAAACCGGCACCAACGAAGTGGTGGCTGTGGGTGATGACGCGAAACGCATGCTCGGACGAACTCCGAGTGGTATTACGGCCATCCGTCCGCTTCGGGATGGGGTGATTGCCGACTTCCGCGTGACGGAGGCGATGTTGCGTCACTTTATTCGCAAGGTTCACAATAACCGACGTGCCATGCGTGGGCCGCGTGTCGTCATCGCTGTGCCCTCTGGCATTACCGAGGTCGAAAAGCGTGCTGTAAAAGAAAGTGCTGAGCAGGCAGGAGCACGTGAAGTATATTTGATCGAAGAACCGATGGCTGCCGCAATCGGTGTGGGCCTGCCGGTGCAGGAAGCCGCAGGTAACATGATTGTCGATATTGGCGGTGGCACGACGGAAGTCGCGATTATTTCGCTCTCGGGCATCGTTTATAGCCGCAGCGTACGCGTGGCTGGCGATGAACTTGATGAATCGATCATCAACTACATGAAGCGTGCTTATAACCTGATGATTGGCGAGCGCACGGCTGAAGAAATCAAGCTGCGCATCGGTTCCGCTTTCCCGCTGGGTAAAGAAACGACGATGGAGGTCAAAGGACGCGACATGGTGGCAGGCTTGCCGAAAACGATCACGATCACGAGTCAGGAAGTGCGTGAAGCGATGCTTGAGCCGCTCAATGCGATCATCGACGCTGTTCGCACCACTTTGGAGCGCTGCCCGCCGGAACTTTCCGCTGATCTCGTGGACCGCGGCATCATGCTCGCCGGTGGTGGTGCTTTGCTGCGCGGCCTAGACAAGCTATTGCAGGAAGAAACGGCGCTGCCGGTGCATGTGGCTGAGGATCCGCTTAGTGCCGTTGCCGAAGGCACGGGTCGCGTGCTTAGCGAACTCGAATTCCTGCGCAAGGTGAGCACGACTGAAGTTTGATGCCCGTTCCGTGCTGCACATGCGGCCGCTTGAAGCTTCTTTGCTGAAAAGCGCCCCACTCCCAGCACGGTGGAAAGGCCAATCATGAAAAAGCTTAACATCCTCGCGCTCCTCATCTTCGTGGCAGGACTTGTTTCTGTGTTCACGTTCGACACAGCGACGACCCGTCAGATTCAGGCTCGTGTCATGAGTCTTTTGTCGCCATTCATTCATTCCAGTGCGGCGATGGAACAAGCGGCGGAGGCCGCCACAGCGCCCCAGATCAATCCTGCCGAGTTGAAGCGAGAAAATGACGATTTACAGTTGCAGGTGAAGCGCCTGCAAATCATCCAGCAGAAGTTCAATCAAAGTCTCGAGGAGAATGCGAAGTTGCGGCAGCTCATAGGATTCAAACAGTCGGCTCCATTCAAGATGACCGCGGCCAAAGTGATCCGCCGCAGTTCGAGCACATGGTGGAACAGTTTGATCATCGACAAAGGCTCACTGGATGGCATCGGCACCGATAGTCCGGTAATCACTTCTCTCGGCTTGGTGGGTAAGACTTCCACATTGGCTCCGCATCTAACTAAGGTGATTCTGCTGACCGACGAGATGTGCCGTGTCTCCGCAAAAGTCGAAGGCACGCTTGAACAGGGCATTCTCGCCGGCGAACGCGCTGCCCTTGAAGTTCGTCCTGAACTACATCTGCGCCTGCTTAGCCGCAACGCCAATATCAATGCTGGCGCTGGGGTTTATTCCACGGGTGAAGGCGGAGTATTTCCTGCCGATCTACTGCTGGGGCGGGTAAAACGTTTTGAGAACCGTGAAATATCTGGAGAAGCCATCGTCGAGCCTGCCGTTGATTTCTCGACCTTGGATTATGTCTTTGTGATTGAGATGCAGGCCGCCGCGCCCGCGCCTGAGCCGCCAGCCGCCACCAAACCTTGAGCCGCCATGCTGTTTCATCCGATCTCCATCATTCTGCTGCTGCTCACCTTCATGGTGCAGGAGTTTATCCCCGGGTTGGAGATCGCCCAGTTTGCCACGCTGTTTTTGCCAGCTGTGTTTTTCTTCAGTGCATCCGTGGCAGCGCCTTTTGGGGTGATGCTGATACTCGCGTTCATCACCGGCTTCATCTGGGATGCACGATATCTGCCAGGCGTGGTCGAGAGTCTAGCGGGTGCTGAGGATGTCTTTGGCACTGGAGCGGATTCTGAACTCGGCGCCGGCAGTCATCCCCTGCCTTTTGGCCTCTCCATTGTCTTGTTTGCTATGCTTGGCACGCTGATGCAGGGCATCCGTCCATTGTTCAAACGTGGCCGCTTGGAACTGCCGGTGCTCATGGTCGGCGTGGCCACTTTTATGTGGTTGCTGTCGCAATATCTCATCATCACGTTCCTGCGCGGCTCCCTACAGTTTCCGATGGGTGTCTGGTCTAAAATGATCACCGACACGCTTTTGGCGATGCTGGCCGCGCCGCTTATTTTCCTGCTACTCTACTCGCTGGCTCGTCTGTCGAGTTATGAAATCAAATACGAAGGACTGAGGTACCGCTTCGATGGTCGTTAAATACCGCTTCCGTCTCTATCTTTTCACGCTCGCCATGCTGTGCGGGTTTGGCCTACTCGTGTACCGGCTTTGGTCACTGCAAATCGACCGTCGGGAGGAATTCGCCAAGATGATTCCCGGCGCAAAAAAAGAGCGCGCCCGCATTCCAGGACCACGAGGCGAGATCAAGGACCGCAATGGTATCGTCCTTGGCACCAACAAAGCCAGCTTCGAGGTGCGCATCAATCTCGCAGAAGTAGTTACGGAATACAAACGTACTGC